>CAKPXR010000052.1 GCA_934202215.1 uncultured Veillonella sp. | reverse complement strand
TGAGTTTCTTCGAATTACGATTTCAACTGGATGTCTTGGTCTGCCTCATTTTTGAGTATAGGTTCACCTGTGCTCAATACGGATTCACGATTTACTATGCACTTAGTTACTTCCGGCATGGAAGGAACCTCGAACATAACGCGTTTCATCACCTTTTCAATGATAGCACGCAAACCACGAGCACCTGTTTTCCGCTGTAATGCTTCATCAGCGATTTCTTCTAATGCATCTTCAGTGAAAGTTAACTCTACACCATCAAGGGATAGAATTTTTTCATATTGTTTTGTTAATGCATTTTTAGGCTTTGTCAAAATTTGAATTAACGCATCTCTATCCAATTGGTCCAATGTTACCATAACAGGTAATCGACCAATGAATTCTGGGATTAAACCAAATTTTAATAAATCTTCAGGTACGACATCTTTTAAGATAGCCGACACATTACGTTCTTCTTTGCGTTGTACGTCTGCGCCAAAACCAAGTGTCTTCTTAGCGGTACGCTTAGTAATAACCTTGTCCATACCATCAAATGCACCACCACAAATAAAGAGAATGTTTGTAGTGTCGATTTGAAGCATTTCTTGATTTGGATGCTTTCTGCCACCTTGAGGTGGAACAGAGGCTACGGTACCTTCTAAGATTTTAAGCAATGCTTGTTGTACACCTTCACCAGACACGTCACGTGTAATGGAAGGGTTCTCAGACTTACGAGCGATCTTATCGATTTCATCGATATAGATAATGCCTCGTTCAGCCCGAGCTATATCATAATCTGCCGCTTGGATAATTTTAAGCAAGATATTTTCCACATCTTCCCCAACATAACCAGCTTCAGTTAAGCTTGTAGCATCTGCAATAGCAAATGGTACTTCTAGCATTTTCGCTAAGGTTTGAGCCAATAGTGTTTTACCACTACCAGTAGGACCAATGAATAAAACATTAGCCTTTTGTAATTCTACATCATCAACTACATTATCTGTTTGTAAGCGTTTGTAGTGATTATATACAGCCACGGCTAAAGAGATTTTAGCATCATCTTGACCAATAACATATTCGTCAAGATGAGCTTTAATTTCTCTCGGCGTTGGCAATTCTTTTAATTTGAAGTCATCTGACTCTACTTCACCTAACTCATCAGCGATGATACGTTCACATACTTCAACACATTCATCACAAATATAAACGTTAGGACCCGCTACTAATTTGCGGACTTCTTCGCTTGTGCGTCCACAAAAACTGCAACGCATAGTGTCTTTATCTTTTGCCAATGGGCGCCTCCATTACTTGCTTTCTACAGGTTCTCTTGTGAGTACCTCGTCGATTAAGCCGTATTCAACGGCATCCTGAGCACTCATGAAGTTATCACGATCTGTATCGCGAGCTACAACTTCAATATCTTGTCCACTGCGAGAAGCTAAGATACCATTTAACTCTTCACGCATGCGAAGAATCTCACGGGCATGGATTTCAATTTCAGATGCTTGCCCTTGTACACCTCCCAATGGTTGGTGAATCATAACACGTGCATGGGGTAACGCATAGCGTTTCCCTTTAGTACCTGCTGTTAAAAGCACAGCACCCATGCTCGCCGCAGAGCCTACACAAATGGTAGACACATCTGGTTTGATATATTGCATCGTATCATAAATAGCCATACCGGCAGTTACAACACCACCGGGGCTATTAATGTACAAATGGATATCCTTATCAGGATCCTCTGCTTCTAAGAATAGCATTTGCGCAATAACCGCATTTGCTACATTATCATCGATAGGTCCGCCTAGGAAGATAATGCGATCCTTTAACAAGCGAGAATAAATATCATAGGAACGCTCACCGCGTTCACTTTGTTCAACTACGATTGGTACATACATATATTCACCTTTTCATGTACCTAGTTGAGCAAACTATTATTTAGCCGCTTCAGCGCCTTTTGCATTATCAATAATGAATCGAGCTGCTTTTTTGCGAGCTACAGAGCCTGCCAACATAGCTACACGACCTTCTTTTGCAATAATATCCCAAACTTCTTTAGGATCTGCCCCAAAGTTTTGAGCCATAATGAAGATTTCACGGTTCATATCATCTGGAGTTACTTCGATACCTTCAGCAGTTGCAATAGCGTCTAATACTAAATCAGCGCGTACATTTTCAGCTGCGGAATCTTTGTATTCAGCGCGTAAATCTTCGATAGTTTTATTGGAGAATTTCAAGTAGTCATCAAGTTTCAAGCCACGGCCTTCCATGTTCATAGCCAATTCTTGAATCATTTGTTCTACACGATCTTCGATCATTACTTCTGGGATTTCTACAGTTGCATTTTTAACAGCTGTTTGGATCAAGTCAGCATTATAAGTATCGATTGCGCGACGGGAAGCTTCTTCTTCCATTTTAGCGCGTAGATCTTTTTTCAATTCTTCAATAGTTTCGTAAGAGCTTGCTTCTTTTGCGAACTCATCGTTCAATTCAGGCAACTCTTTACGTTTGATGTCATGGATATGAGTTTTGAATTCTGCTTCTTTACCAGCAAGTTCTGCTACGAAGTAATCTTCAGGGAACGTTACTTTTACAGTCACATCATCGCCAGCTTTAGCACCGATCAATTGATCTTCGAAGCCAGGAATGAAGCTACCAGAACCGATTTGCAATGGGTAGGATTTACCTTCACCACCATCGAATGGTTTACCGTCAACGGAACCAGCGAAGTCAATTACTGCGAAGTCGTCTTTTTGAATTGTAGCGCCTTCTTCAGCAACAACCATTTTCGCTTGTTGTTCACGGATGTTGTTTAATTGATCTTCAATTTGTTCATCAGTTACTGTAGCATCTTGTTTTTCTGCTTCTAAGCCTTTGTAATCGCCAAGTTTAACTTCAGGGCGTTTAGTTACAGTAGCTTTGAAAATCAAGTCTTTACCTTCTTCGAATTGTTCGCGTTCGATTTCTGGTTCAGAAACAGGAACGATATCGTTCTCACGAAGTGCAGCACTGTAGTTTTGGCTAGCCAATACTTCGAATGCTTCTTCTAAGATAGCTTCTTTGCCGAAGTTCATTTCCAAAATACGGCGAGGCGCATGGCCTTTACGGAAGCCAGGAATGTTTACTTGACCTGCAATGCGTTTTACAGCTTGTTTAATGCCTTTGTCTACTTCTGCTGCAGGTACTTCAATAGTTAACGTTACTACGTGTTGATCAACAGGATTTACAGTTGCTTTCATTTAAAATATGTCCTCCTCGAAGGGCAATACGCCCAAATTTCTGTAGTATATTATGCACTCCTAATAATAACATAAATGCAAGGTCAATGCAATTCTTCTCAATTTACACTAAAAGACCACCCCAAAACGGGTGGTCTTTCTATATTTTACATACTTATGCGAATTAGTTATCTTTCGCGATCAATTTAATGATGTCACGACGAGATAGGATTCCAATCAAATGGTAATCTTTATCTACAACAGGAACATTTTTCAAATGTTGATCAAGCATAACAGATACAATTTCTTCTACATCTTTATCCGGTGTAGTCGTAATCACTTCATCGGTCATCAACTCATGAACATGAGATGCTAACAATTTTTTAAATTGAGCATTGTATTCGCCAATGCCATTATAATAAATACTAGCACCCAATACATTTACATAATGAGGTACATGAGGACGCACTTTTTTATAAAGCAAATCTCCTTCAGATATAATACCTAATAATTTATTGTTGTCATCTACTACAGAAACAGCTGTTAAATTATATTTTACCAATAAATCCGCCACATCAGAGATTGGCGCATCTTTGCCAACAGTAACAGGGTATTTATTCATTACTTCTTGAATTTTCATAGTGAATTCCTCCTTACAAATACATCTCATTTTATTATACTATTCGACATAATATAATAAAACTCCTTTTTTATAAGAGCATCATATATAATTTATAAATATATTACCAATGATATGGTTCATTACGATTAATTTTAGACGCCCTATAAATTTGCTCTACTAACAACAAACGCACCATTTGATGGGTAAAGGTCATAGAGCTAAATGATAATTTATAATTCACAGACTTACGTAATTCATCACTTACACCAAAAGCTCCACCAATAATAAATGCCATATCACTTATACCATCCACTTCAAGTTTCGCAACTGTTCCAGCTAAATCCTCGGAGGACATTGTTTTACCATATACATCGAGCAGTACAGTGTATACATTTTTAGGGACCGCTTTTAGTAGACGTTCCCCTTCTTCAATAACAACTTGTTTGCGATCCGCATCACTTGGCTTATCCCCAATTTTACTTTCATTCAATTCTGTAATCGCAATACCACCATAAGGACGCATACGCTTTACAAATTCAGCAACACCGTCTCGTAAGTAAGTATCCTTCAACTTACCGATACATACAACATAAAATCTCATACTTTACCTCTTTACGGATTGCATAGATACAATTTCATTAGGCTGTCCATGTTGCAACTTCATTTCAGGACCAATCCTAACACCGCCCTCTACAAGCATTTTACCGATAGTTTGGGTAACTAAAACAGGATTATTATTATTTTCTGACCTATGAGCCAATATAACCTGCATAAATTTAGGCCGTTTCATCATAAGCAAGGCTTGAGCCGCCATTTCATTGCTCAAATGACCTTCATCACTAGCAACGCGTTGCTTTAAAAATGGTTGATAGGGTCCAAAACGCAGCATATGAGGATCATAATTCGCCTCTAGCACTAATAATGTAGATTCATCGATACGTCCTAAAATATCATCTGAAATAACCCCTGTATCGGTTACGACTGTGGCTTTATCTGCCCCTGCAAAGACATTAATTCCAATAGGGTCTGCCGCATCATGACTCACACTAAAAG
Source organism: uncultured Veillonella sp. (assembly GCA_934202215.1). Lineage (GTDB taxonomy): Bacteria > Bacillota > Negativicutes > Veillonellales > Veillonellaceae > Veillonella. The sequence goes on along the minus strand of CAKPXR010000052.1, from coordinate 4,945 downwards.
GCTCAACAACGAAATTACCTAATGTTAGACTCCCCTTTGTCAACTCAATCAGTTGATTCTTCGGCACGATAAGCTTATCTTGAATTTCACGCCACGTCCCTTGTTTCGTATATACAGGGATATCGAAACGTTTTAACAATTGTTGTAACCCTGCAATATGGTCGCTGTGCTCATGACTAATAAATATGCCCTCTACCTGTGCCATATCAATATGCAATTCTTTCAACCCATTGACAATGCGTCGGCAACTAATACCTACATCGTGCAATATAACGGAACTTCCTTTTTTTATTACAGTACAATTGCCCTTACTACCACTGGCAATGACATGGACTTCCAACGGCGAGGATTCACTCATCAAAACACTCCATATACTAAATCATAATTTTTTATATGTGAAAGTCAGTTACTTATCAACTATCACAAACGTAAACATTAATTATTTGCAGACAGCGTATTTAAGCGTTCTACAAAATATTCCATATTGGATTCGATATCTGGACCTCGACGAAACATATCGCCCCCAACGAGGAACATCGTATCATTACCGTACAACTCTACCAGTTCATTGAGACGAGCATCGGTTACACCACCACCTGGTGCTGGACACGCGGATTTCATCAATCCAAAAGGATGTTTAATATAAGAGGAAATTCTCTTACATTGATCTTCTGTGAAAGTAAAACGTCCACCATAGGACACAAAAATAGGCATATCTGCCCCAAAGATGCGCGGTAACAACCCTAGTTGCAAATAGTCCGCAATGCCGGACACGCCAGGACTCATATAGCCACCTGAATAAGCAGGATGATGAATGATTGGCAATCTTAACGTTTCATCATTTGCCAATTTATGGAGCCAACCAAAACCAACAAGTCCGGAAGCCACCATAAGGGCTGTTGCCCCTGCCTCTTTAGCAAAATAAGCTCGTTCTATTACGTCTGTACCATCGCCAGATACATTAGCTGCATATAGTGTATGTGTACCATGGGCTTCATTCATTTCATGTACCATGGCCGCACATCGCTTTACACGATCCTTAAATTGAGAGAAAGACTGATTAGAAATACCGTGGTCATCCTTGATAACATCGGCCCCACCACGTGTATAAGCACCACACATGCGAGCCAATTCTTCATTAGGTGTCCCCATCGGTTTTACAACAGCCTGAATCATAGGACGCGTTGGTGTTTCAACTAATCGACGGAGACCATGCAAACCAAATCGAGGCCCTTTAAACACTTCATGTAGAGTTGAACAAAGTTCAATATCAACAACCCAAATATGGGGTTGTAAGGACGAATTACCAAATACAACATTTAAAAATTGTGTTGCTTCTAACGCTGTTGTATCTACCAAATATGAAATGCGAGCCAAGTAATAGTGAGACGGATCAACTGTAATATTAGGCATAACTCCCACATTAGAATATGTTGAATCAGAACCCATAGGTTCAAGTGACTCCAATCTACCAGTAATAGTACCTTTAATATATGGGTCCGTTACAAACTCATAAGGAAACTCTATGGTTTGTTCTACCTGAACAGCCCAAGCAATCGATTTTGCCTCTTCATATGAACTTGCTTCTATTCGGTACGTAACTATAAATCGCTCGTCTTTCATAATGCGTCTCCTTTGCAATAACATTATTTAATTATATACTAAAGTAAACCTCTATTCCATAAAAAAAGAAAGCTATTTTATCACTACAATCAGACTTTCACTAGTTTATTAAAAATATGTACCAATAATTACCGAATATATTTATACATAACAAAAAGGCTGTAACAATGACATAGTCATCGTTACAGCCTTTATATACTTCTAAAATACAATTAAGCGTTTGCTAATGTTTTACCCAATTCTTCACATTGTGCTTTGCCATCATCATCAGGTTCACCCAAGATAGCTACGCCATCAGCTACTAATTCGCCGCCAGCATCTTTAATGCGTGTTCCCCAGTCTTCCAACCAAGTACCACCCCAACCATAGGAGCCAAAGATTGCTACTTTTTTACCACCCAATTTAGATTCTAATTCAGTGTAGAATGGTTCAAATTCGCCTTCTTCCAATTGTTCTGCACCCATGTCCGCACAACCTAGAGCTAATTTTTCATAGGCAGCTGCATCATCTACGGATACTTCAGAAACGGATTTCACTTCAACTTCTTGACCTGCAGCTTTAATACCTTCAGCTACTGCTTGAGCCATTTGTTCTGTATTACCTGTACCGGACCAATAAATTACACCAATCATCTTGTACCTCCTAGGCCGTTCTTGCGACCAATGAACCAAATGTTTTTCCCAACATCAATTGAGTTTGACAAAATTCACGACATGCTTTGTAACATAAGAAAGATCGCTTAGCATCTACCACGTCATGGTAAACTTTCCATTCGCCACACATACGATATCCACTGCCACGACGGGAAATAAAGTATTTCACATCATTTAATGGATAGCCTAGAAATACGCCGATTTCATGTGGAAAATCTACACTCGCTTCCATACGATATCTTAGATGTTCAAGCATCTCCATAATGCTCATCCGATCATGGTAACCGTAGGCTTTCAAAAATGTCATCACTGCAGGTTGCCGCACATAGTCTCGTAGTTGCTTCTCACGGAATACCAATAAAAGTCTACGTGCTTTACAGCGACATAATTCAAAAAAGAACAAACCTTTTTCATTGAACTCTTTATTATATTCTGTCAATACAAATTGGATTTGTTCATTCATGTCCCGTGGAATAGAAACCAAGTTCGAAAGCTTAATCCCTCGAATTGCCGGTGCACAATGATATCCAATGATATGGTCAATTGAATTCATCATAATAGTACCTGCCTATTGCATATCGTTAGAATTTTCCCTAATGAGAATAATTCCTATATGCACATAGTACTCTTGATGAGAAAAATTGTCAAGAATAATTGATATGCATTTTCAATAATTATTTATTTTTTACTAGTTATCAAGGATTTAACCTTAGGAAATACTTTGGCATCACTATCTTCATCTATAGCGATAAAACGTGCATTCGGACCTGTATACTTATCATCATAAAGGCTAATATGTAGCACCTCATTATAAGAATTATTATTAGCTACACTTTTATATTTTAATGTTCCTTCATATATATTACCTTGTTTAGATAATGGTGTTACAACGGTGAATGTACCAAGAATTGGACTATCTCCCTTATTAATAGCAGAAGCAAACGCACCCAATGAAGATGAATCTACATTTACATGCTTAGTTTCACTCATGCGACTAGATAATTGTTTACCTAATACTACATCACCATATACAGCATAATTCATTTCATTTTCGGTTTTAATGTTTAGCGTATATACATTAGCAGATGTAGCACCTGCTTCGATAAATACAGATTTTATATCCTTTTTAGCATCGCCTGCAAAAAGTGCTTTAGGATTATTTGGATACATAGTAACGCCTTCAGGTAATTTAATGCCTTGATATGTTACCGTTTGGCTTCTATTCAAAATGGACTTAATATTTGCTGCAGAACCAATCGCTGGAACAGATACTAATACAGCAGCTGCAGTAGCAAGTAATACTAATTTTTTCATATATCTCCTCGAATAAAATGTTAATGTAATAAACTCTCAACATTATGTCTAGTAACAACACAGTAGTAAAGAACCGCCCTTAGTTGAGCGGTTCTTTATCATTATCTTAGCCATGTATATGACAAAGTAAATTATTTCTTTTGTGCTTTAGCCCAACTATCGCGCAAACCAACAATACGGTTCATTACGATATGATCTGGTGTGCTATCCTTATCAGTTACAAAATAACCTTGGCGCAAAAATTGGAAATGGTCACCTGGTACAGTTGTAGCAAGACAAGCCTCCCCCTTACTATGGAATACTTGTAAGGAGTCATGATTGAAGTCGCCTAAGAAGTCTTTACCATCGGAGTCTTCTTTAAGCAAGTAATCATACAAGCGGGATTCAATATCTACTGCAGTAGATGCTTCAACCCAATGCAATGTACCTTTAACTTTACGAGTGCAACCACTGCCACTCTTAGTTTCTGGATCATATGTACAATGTATCTCTGTGATATTGCCATTTTCGTCTTTGATAACATCAGTACATGTAATGAAGTATGCACCTTTTAAGCGTACTTCTTTACCTGGTGCCAAGCGGAAGAATTTCTTAACTGGCTCTTCCATAAAGTCGTTGCGTTCGATGTAAATCTCACGACCAAATACAACTTCACGGTTACCCAACTCTTCATTTTCTGGATTGTTCTCAACTGTGCAAAGTTCAGTTTGACCTTCTGGATAGTTTGTAATAACAACTTTCACAGGATCAATAACAACCATAGGACGTGTAGCTTTGAGTTTCAAATCTTCACGGATACAGAACTCTAGCAAAGCAATATCAACAACACTGTCAGCCTTAGCTACGCCAATACGGTCACAGAAATCACGAATAGACTCAGGAGTATAGCCACGACGACGTAAGCCAGAAATAGTAGGCATACGAGGATCATCCCAACCAGCTACAAGTCCCGCTTCAACTAGAGCACGCAATTTACGTTTGGACATAACCATTTTAGTTACGTTCAAACGAGCAAACTCAATTTGTTGTGGAATTTCAGTATCATCCCAGTCTTCAAGCACCCACTCGTACAATGGGCGGTGAACTTCGAATTCTAAAGTACAAATGGAATGAGTAATACGCTCAATAGCATCTTCAATAGGGTGAGCAAAATCATACATAGGATAGATTTTCCACTCATCACCTGTATTATGGTGTTCTGCATTTACAATACGATAAATAACAGGGTCACGCATAACGATATTAGGATGCGCCATGTCGATTTTCGCACGCAATACCTTTTCACCATCAGCATATTTACCATCTTTCATTTCTTCGAAAAGTTTTAAATTTTCTTCTACACTACGTTCACGGTA
>CAKPXR010000051.1 GCA_934202215.1 uncultured Veillonella sp. | reverse complement strand
AACTCTATCCTACACTTATTAGGTAACTGGTGCCTCAGTCTCTTTGGTATATTCTTCAATCCTATTGCATTAGGTGAGAAGGGGTCTACTATGCGGTTTGAGAAAAAGGGGATTATTCAGTTCGATCTATTACCGAATACACAAGTAAAAAAATTCATACCATTGCCTGAACGACATATCGGTAGTAATGGTCCTGTTCTATTGGGGAACCCTCGTACTAGCCAATCCGTTTTACAGTTAGATTATTATGCGTTCCATGATCCAGTAGATACATTTACTGTGCCGGATGTACCAACTCGCACTAGTTGGCTTCGTTCTATCGATATTGCAGCTGTTCTTTTGTTGCCAATCGGGGTGTGGATTACCTTTATTATCTTGCATCACTACTTGCCTACAGAAACTTTAGAGTTCTCATTCTCTACATATTTCTTGATTTCTTTAGGGATTTTTATCATATCTTTCTTGGTTATGAATATTCCAAGATATTTGTATATGTACTTTGATTCTCGTAAACAGTGGCAAAGTGCATTTGTACATAACAATATCAAGATTCAGATGCGGAAATTACACCGTCGCATCTTCATGCAGCAGGCTACACTAACATCTGATTGTGACGAATGCACTGCTAATGAAAGCCAAGAGCGTATTAAACATTTGCTATTACAAATTCGTGATAAGCGGTTCCTTGCTAATCGACTTAAAATTGCTGACGATGATAGAATGCGAAAGCAAAAGGTTAAGTTTATTATTGCTTATATTGGTTGTACCTTAATTGAGTTAATGTTGCTCATGAATTATTAGACGATGATTATTAAATAATTACATAGTTTATAGTTAATAAAAAACGTATCTCTTTTTAGAGATACGTTTTTTGTTATTATGTATAGCTTTCATTTTATGAGCTAGCGTTTTTTACGACGTTTACGAATGGTTTTTCTAATTTCTCGCTCTGTTTCGGATTTGGGGTGTTGCATTGTTTCATAAGTTGGACGATTTACAGTCATAAATGGAGGATTTCCGTATTGGTTTGGTTCTGGTTGTCCTGGTAAAACCCAAAAAAGGAAGCCGATGAGCCATACAAAAAGCTCAAGCAAGTAATTAAATGGTGATACAGCAGAATAGGTATTGATAAAAATGATGATTACCGACCAGAGAATTCCTGCCCATGCATTAAAGCCGATGTCATGAATACGACGGCCAAATAAAATACAGGATAATGGGAATAAAACAGCCAATAAAATCCATATAATCACTCTCGTAAACCAATATGCTGGTAATGATACAACAAAATTTAAGAATATATCATCGATGTAGTGAACGATGTGGAATAAAATCATTAGAACGATAAAGCATATGATAAATTGTAGTCGATTTAATCGTCCCGTTAGATTAAAAATCGATAACCCCATACGTCGACCTTGGAATGCGATGAGCAAACCGATGGTACATATAAGTAGTGTTCGTAATACAACATAGAGTAAATCCATAAGTTCCCCTTTATTTGTAGCTTATAGTTGAGTTAATTCTGGCAATACTAGCTCAAACGCTACACCTTGTTTCATAGATTTTACAGTATCAACTGTAGCTTGAATTGCTTTAGTAGTAAAATTCATTGCCAGCTCTGCTGCATCATACGGTGAATATCCCCTCATTACTGCACCGGATAATACAGCAGTAAAGATATCCCCAGTTCCTGTAGCTTTTACAGGAATAAGAGGAATATCATATGTTTTTAAATAATCAGTTGGTCCGTCATAAACGGCGATGACCGCGTGCGTTTCGGATGGCACGCTAGTCATGATAACCATGTCAGGACCCATTTGATGTAATCTTTTGCATCGATCTCGTAATTCATCATCACTAATAGGATCTGTAGAGAACGGAATATCTAATAAGAAACAAGCCTCTGTGTAATTAGGCTTTACAATATGGGCTTTGGAGACAAGTTGACGCATTGCTACTACCATATCAGGTGTATAGATAGAGTAGAGGCGACCATCATCAGCCATAGCTGGATCGACGATAATCATCTGTCCCTTATTACCGAAACGATCGATGGCTTCTTCCACGAGATGAATTTGTTCTGGTGATGCCAAGAAACCACTTACAATAGCGTGAAAGTCGATTTCATTTTTATCCCAGCAGTCCATAAAATCTCTCATGTGTGCCGATAAATCTACGAACTCGTAGTGTGGATATTCCAAATGGTTACTCAAAACAGCTGTTGCCAATGGAACCGCTTGACAACGCATAGCGCTGATGATTGGAATCATAACGGTTAAGGCACAACGGCCGATAGAGCTCATGTCTTGAATTGTTAAAACTCTAGGTACTGCTGTCATAGACACCTCCAAAATAGTATATAATTTATTGTACGTTATATAGTGCTTTCTGTAAATGTAATGATGTTATTCATGAAATTAACTTCATAATGTAGTATAATAAATCAGATAGACTTTTTATGGAGGAAAGTGACAATGACAAGGTATGTATTTCGACGCCTAGGTGGCGCAATCATAATCTTATGGGTCATCATTACCGTAACATTTGCATTAATGCATGCAATACCGGGAGGACCTTTTACAACTGAAAAGAAATTACCCCCTCAGGTGAAAGCAAGTATTGAAGCAAAATATCATCTTGATGATCCAGTATGGAAACAGTATGGTGATTATTTAGGTGGTGTTATTACTGGTGATTTGGGACCATCATATAAGTATGAAGGTCGTAGTGTGAACGATATTATCAGCGATGCCTTCCCAATTTCTGCACAACTTGGTTTATTATCATTAATGGTAGCTGTAGTAGGTGGCATTGCAGCTGGTGCTATTAGCGCTATGCGTCCTAATGGTATCGTAGACTATGCGGTAACTATATTATCTACAATCGGTATATCTGTTCCTACTTTTATTATTGGTGCAGTTTTAGTATATGTGGTTGGATTTGAATTGGGATGGTTCCCCGTAGCCTTATGGCGTGGTCCATCTTATATGGTGTTGCCAGTATTAACGTTAGCAGCACAACCGATGGCTTTTATTGCACGATTAACTCGTAGTGGTTTGCTAGATGTGTATCAACAAGAATACATCCGTACAGCTCGTGCCAAAGGTTTGGGCTCTTGGACTATTTTGACACGTCATGCTTTAGGTAATGCCATTTTGCCAGTTATTACCTATTTAGGACCATTGGCTGCCAGTCTTTTGACAGGTAGCTTCATCGTAGAAACAATCTTTGCTATTCCTGGTCTTGGGCAGTATTTTGTAACATCCATATATAACCGTGATTATACGGTTATTCTTGGCATTACGATTTTTTATAGTGCGCTTGTAGTATTTCTTAATATTTTGGTGGATATGATTTATCCGTTAATTGATCCACGTGTTACGACAGAGGAGGGGACAGATGAATAAGGAAGACTTTTTACCTATTGAACGAACTCCTCAAGAAGAAATTACAAGCTTTATAAAACGTCCTAGTAAATGGGCGAGATTTAAGGTAAATCGCTTGGCCGTAGTAGGGGCAACCATCATTTTGGTTATGATTGTGTTAGCTATTTTAGGCCCTCTTATTTCGCCGTATACCTATGCGGACCAATCCTTGATTGATGCGAACCAAAGTCCAAGCTTTAGTCATTGGTTTGGTACCGATACATTAGGCCGAGATATTTATACGCGCGTTATGTACGGTGCTCGCATTTCCTTAACTATCGGCTTTGTAGCGGCGTTCATCAATCTTGTTATCGGTGTTACCTATGGTGGTATTGCAGGTTACCTTGGTGGCAAGGTTGACCGTATCATGATGGGCATCGTAGATGTTTTGTACGGCATTCCACTTTTACTTTACGTAATTTTGTTGATGGTTGTACTTGGCCCTGGTTTAACGTCTATTTTCGTAGCATTGGGTATCGCCTACTGGCTCAATATGGCCCGTATTGTACGTAGCCAAATTTTGAAAGTGAAAAACGAAGAATACATCATTGCTGCTGAAGCGATGGGTATTCCAAAATATCGCATTTTATTGCGTCATATTTTGCCAAACTGCGTGGGACCAATCATCATTACATTGACATTGGCCATTCCAGAGGCTATTTTTACAGAAGCATTCCTTAGCTTTATCGGTTTAGGTGTTAATGCACCTATGGCGAGCTGGGGTGTACTCGCTTCTGAAGGGATTAGCAGCATGCGCTCTTATCCATTCCAATTGATTTTTCCTGCTGTTGCTATTAGTGTTACCATGCTTGGTTTCGTATTCCTTGGCGATGGCTTACGTAATGTGTTAGACCCTAAGGAAGGAGATAGATAATGAATAACGCAATTGTTGATGTGCGCAATGTGTCCATTACCATCGATACCTTCCAAGGCCCTTTACGGGTTATTCGCAATCAAGATATCTCCTTACAACCAGGTGAGATTTTAGGTATTGTTGGTGAATCTGGCTGTGGTAAATCTGTGCTAGTTAATTCCTTAATGGGATTGCTACCATATGGTAAAACAAAAATCAAAGCCGATACATTTATGATTGATGGCAATGATTGCCTCGAATTTACTGAAGATGACTGGAATGAACTTCGCGGTACTACTGTTGCCATGGTATTCCAAGATCCTATGACATCTTTGAATCCAATTATGACGATTGGGGAGCAAATATATGAGGTTATCCATCGTACCAATGCGTATGGTGATGATTATGACGAACGAGCTATCGCCATCGACTTGTTAAAGAAGATGGGCCTTTCTACACCGGAAAGACGTTTGTCTCAATATCCTCATGAGTTGAGTGGTGGTATGCGTCAACGCGTATGTATCGCCATGGCTGTCGCTGGTCGTCCAAAGGTTTTGATTTGTGATGAACCGACAACGGCTCTAGATATTACAACAGAGGCTCAAATCTTGCGCCTTATGCAAACTTTAGCTGTAGAAGCTGGTATTGGCATTATCTTTATTTCTCATAACTTACGTGTTATTGCTCAAATCTGCGACCGCGTTATGGTTATGTATGCTGGCAAATGTGTTGAATCTGCTACGGTAGAAGGTATCTTTAATGAACCTCGTCATCCGTATACATTGGGCTTGTTACTTGCTTTACCACAAGGTAAATGGCATGGTGAGTTAAAGGCCGTTGAAGGTCAACCGCCAGATCTATTTGATCTACCGCGAGGTTGTGCGTTTAATCCACGGTGTAAGTGGGCTATGCGTATCTGTGGTAATCGTATTCCTATGGTTACAAATGTTGGTGAAGGTCACCAATTTACATGTTGGTTAGCTAAGTTGGAGGGACTTTAATGAGTTACGTATGGGAAACTGACAATCTCGTTAAAGAGTTCACTCTGTCAGGTGGCTTATTTAAGCCAAAACACACGGTACACGCTGTACAAGGCGTGAGCCTATATCAATCGCCAGGGGAAACCCTCGGTATCGTAGGTGAGTCAGGTTGTGGTAAATCCACATTTGGCTACACTTTGATGGGCTTACATCAAGCTACATCAGGTTCTATTTATATGAATGGGCGCCAAATTGATCCCTACGTGGATCGAAAAGCCGTTCATCCTGTGATGCAAATGGTATTCCAAAACCCTTATGCATCACTTAATCCGCGCCTTACGGTTAATGCGATTCTAGAGGAACCGTTGGAACTGGATCCAAAGTATACGCCCCGTGATCGCGTTATTCGCGTAAAAGAAGTGCTTGATCAAGTAGGCTTAAACATGTCCTTTGGTGAGCGCTATGCTCATGAATTATCTGGTGGTCAACGTCAACGTATTGGTATTGCACGGGCTCTGATCATGCAGCCACAGTGTATTATTTGTGATGAACCGATTTCAGCACTAGATGTATCAATTCAAGTACAAATTATGACATTGCTTGAACGATTACAAGAACAACATGGTATTTCGTACCTCTTTATTTCTCATGATTTAAATATGGTGCGCTATATTAGTCATCGAATGGTAGTTATGTACTTAGGGGCCGTTATGGAAGAAGGGCCTGCATTGGATTTATACGAATTCCCGCAACATCCTTACACCCGTGCTTTGACTGCCTTGAATGGCCCTGTTATACCACATGCTCCAATTGGAGCACCACTTAAAGGGGACCCACCAAATCCACTAGATCCGCCTAAAGGTTGTTTGTTTAGTGGTCGATGTCCAGAAGCTGAAGGGCGCTGCTTTGCAGAACGACCACCTCTTCGCGATTGGGCAGATCGCCGCATCGCATGCTGGCACATATAATGGGAGAATAGTATGGAAAAGTTACTTGTTGGCAAGTCCTTGGAAGATCAACTCGATACAGTTATCAAAGAATTAGCACCTAAAGGAAATATATCTTATATAGTACTTCAATTTGACGATGAAGAGGAATCGACTATTATTGCTTCTAAAGGGGAAAACAGGGTACACTCTAGTGCAAGTTTGATTAAGGTACTCATTATGGAATATGTGTTCCATTTAGCTCGTACTGAGCAATTAGACCTTAATGATACAGTTCCCCTATCTAGAACACCTCGTGTTGAAGGCGGTGGTGCTTTACAAGAGCTAGTAGCAAAGCATAGCTTTACATATCTTGAGTTATGTCGGCTTATGATGGTTCTTAGTGATAATATTGCGACAAATTTGCTCATTACAGTTCTTGGGATGGAGAATATAAATGCTCGTGCAGAACAACTTGGTGTAGAGGAAATTGAGTTGAATCGCATGATGATGGACTTTGAAGCTCTCGCTAAAGGCCGTGATAATCATATGACGGCTATGGCTCTAGCTCGTCTCTATAAACATATTTTTGAATGTCGAGATAGAGATGCTTTTGGCCGAGAAATGTGGAATATTTTAGGTCGCCAACAATTCCGTGATATTTTGCCATTTTATTGGGGGGAAGATGTACGCTTTCACCATAAAACAGGATCCCTTGATCGCGTAGAGCATGATGGGGGAATATTAGAAACATTTAGAGGTCATTTTTGCTTTATCCTTTTGATGAGCGATACTGATAATGACCGCGGTAAAGAGTTAGGCTCTCGAGTAGGGCGTATCATGAAAGAATTTGTAGAGGAAGCATTGCCATGATGGATAAACGAAATTTGTTAAAACTCATGGTCCTTGCTCTTGGGGTGAGTGTGCTCTTGTTTGTATTTGGTTATCCTCGCGGGGAGCAACCGATTGATGAGCATACCATTCGATATGTTATTGAGCAGGAACCATCCACATTGGATCCAGCAAAGTCTACTACCTCACCAGAGGCTACGGTTCAACTTCAATTGTTTGATGGTTTAGTTCGTTTAAATGATGAAAGTGAACCAGAGGCAGCACTTGCTAAAAGCTGGGATATTTCCGATGATGGTCGTGAGTATACCTTCCATTTACGACCTGATTTGAAATGGTCTAATGGAGAGCCTTTAACGGCTCATGATTTTGAATACGCTTGGAAACGCGTATTAGACCCTGAAGTCCATGCGGACAATGCATATATGCTATATGTATTAAAAAATGGCGAAGCCTTTAATAATGGTGATGCCAAAGCCGAGGATGTTGGTGTTAAGGCTATTGATGATGATACATTAGTGGTTACTTTAGAAAATCCAACAGCGTATTTCTTAAAATTATTAGCATCTCATAGCTACTATCCAGTGAGTCAAAAAGTTGTAGAGGATCATGAAAACTGGGCTGCTAATGCAGATACATTTGTGTCTAATGGTCCATATCGCTTATTATCTTGGAAGCATAATGGAGAAATGGATTTCATCAAGAATCCTGACTATTGGGATGCAGATTCTGTGAAAACAGAGAAAATGAATTGGCCTATTAGTGAATCCCAAAGCACACGCCTTACATTGGTTGAAGGTGGCGAAGCAGATATGACAGTTGAGCCTCCTGTAGCGGACCAAAAACGTTTAGAGGAGGCAGGTCTATTACATATTGGACCTATGCTTGGTAACTATTATTACGTATTCAATGTGAAAGCAGAACCTTTCACAGATCCTGAGGTGCGTAAAGCTTTCTCCATGGTTATCAACCGTGCTAACATCGTTAACAATATTGTTCGTGGTGGTAAAGAGGCTGCCTATGCCTTTGTTCCTTACGGCATGCTTGAAAGTAACGGACGTGAAGATTTCCGTGAAGCTGGTAGTTATCTTGTTTATGAAGATGTGGAACAAGCTAAAGAAATCTTGAAAAAAGCTGGCTATGATAAGAACCATCCATTGCCTCCAATTACGATTTTGTATAATACAAGTGAATTACATAAAGCGATTGCCGAAGCTGTACAAGATGCTTGGGTCAATGCATTTGGTGCAGATGTACGCTTACAAAATCAAGAGACAAAAGTATTTTTAGCTGATCGTGAAGCTGGTAAATACCAAGTAGCTCGTGCTTCTTGGGTTGCGGACTACGGCGATCCACAAAACTTTTTAGAAGTATTCTCTGCTGAAGACAATGATAGTCAGTACCATAGTGATGACTATAACGAGTTAATCGCTCGTATTCGTACGACACCAAATGGGGTTGAACGGGATGCGTTGATGCACAAAGCAGAACAGATGATTTTTGATGAGTCTCTAGTAATGCCACTGTATTTCACAACACAACCATATGTAACAAACGGAAGTATTCAAAATTATTTCTGGACCACATTGGGCCTTGTTGACTTTAAAAAAGCATACAAATAAGATACACTTAAGACGTACACATTGTGTACGTCTTTTGTTGTATTTTATGAGGACATATGAACTGGATTGAACCAAAGCGCTTAGCACCGGGCATGATCATAGGCATCATGGCACCTGCCAGTGCAAGCAATGAAGATTTACATAGAATAGAAGAAATTTGTAACCTAAGGGGCTATAAAGTACTCTTTGGTGAAAGTGCACATCGCAAAGGCTTGTATGGCGGTACACCAGAGGAGCAAGCCCGAGAATTTCAATATATGATGACCACCGCACCTTGTGATGCGGTACTTGCTTTGCGCGGTGGTTATGGAACAATGCGTTATCTAGATTTATTAGATTATACGGCAATCCGTAAGCATCAAAAGGTTTTTATTGGGTATAGTGATTGTACAGCACTTCACATGGCGCTCAATCGATATAGCCGACTCATTACCTACCACGGGCCGATGGGTGTAGATTTTAAGCTTGAACGCAAAGCTGATATTGATGCTTTATTTAATACCGTAGAAGGTAAATTGCAAGTTATAGAACCCTTGCCGGAACCGCCACGTGGCGCCATTGGCACTGAGCTAGGTGAAGGCATTTTACGAGGTGGCAATATGACGATGTTATCGATGTTGTCGGGAACACCATATTTTTTCGAGGAGGAATCTTGGGAGGATACTTTACTATTCATTGAAGATGTAGGAGAGGCTCCTTATAAGTTGGATCGTATGTTGCAACAATTTCGCCTCAGTGGTTTATTGAGCCGCATTAAAGGTTTAGTGATCGGTACTTTTACAGATTGTGAAGGCGACGATGATGAACGTGATTACGATTTAGGCTATGAAGCGTTACGCTACATGGAGGAAAATAGAGAACCTGAATTGCCGGATCCTTTTGTATGTTATGTCCCAACAGGTCATGGAACGCCGCATCAAACATTACCACTAGGAGCGACGATTAACTTTAGGTATATTTCAAACACCATAATTGTTCATCCTTATACGAAATAGACACATTCTTCTTAGATAAAATAAATAATAAATAGTATAAATTAGAAATTAAAAAGGGAAGTTATGACAATACAAGAACGGGAGGCTCGTGCCTGTGCCATCATAGATAGTATGGCTGAGGAGTTGCGCGATGTGTCCTTATATTTACACGATAATCCAGAATTGGGCTTAGACGAGCATAAAGCAGTTAAGGTGATTCACCAATTCTTAGAAAATCATAATTTTATATCTCAAGTAGGATTAACAGATTATCCTGAGTTACAAACAGCATTACGTGGTGACTATAACCGTGAGGCGAAACATAAAATAGCATTCTTAGGAGAGTATGATGCGTTACCTGAACTCGGTCATGGTTGCGGCCATAATCTCATCGCTATGATGAGTTTAGGCGCTGCTGTTGCTTTTGGTCAAAGTGCACCACAGAATTGGGGGGCGAC
>CAKPXR010000050.1 GCA_934202215.1 uncultured Veillonella sp. | reverse complement strand
TCATTCTTAGGCCCAAACTCTAAAACTACACTACGGCCAACCAGCTCATCTGATGATGGTTCATGATAAAACATATACGCTATAAAAGCTGTTATTAGAGTTATGAGAATAATAATCCCAAACAACAATTTTCTCATCAATCTATCCCCAGATACGTTCTATATCTGCTATGCTATGTGCATCAGAGCCCAATACAAATGGCACGCCGATGACAGCAGCCATGCCTTGGATAAAGCGGCTTGGGTACATTTCACGGCAATCTGGCTTAAAGAAGCCACTCATGTTGTAGTCTAGTTCACGACCTTGTACGCGCATAATATGTAAAATATCGCTTACCACCTGCGCATTGCGACGATCTAAGTGATGTTCAAAACCAAAGTGATGTTGGTATTTTTTAATCAAATCAAAGTGACCGATACGTTTTGGTGTATATTCACCGAGGTCAGCACGTACGGCTTGGCGCACTGTGGAGTAATATTTGTAATACAACTCATATTGCTTTTCAATCCAAGTCCCAAAGCCCTTTTCAAATTCTTCAGGGCTATAGTCTAAGCAGTAAAAGGCATTATTAACGCCTTCCATAAAGTGAACAGACAAAATATTATCGTCCGTCAACGGACCATAGCGATCGAGGAACTCCTGAATATCTGCCTCGAAGCCTGGAATATAATCCACCTCAAAGCCGAGGGAGATATCGATATGTGTACCATAAGCACGTTGTAATTGACGACCTAATTCTAGATAGCTATCAACTTGGTTTAATTTCAAAGACGCTGTATCATAGGCCTTTTGGTCACCACCGTATTCAGCTGCAAAAGCCTTTGGCAACGGCGCATGCTCTGTAAGGCATACCTTTTCAATGCGCAACTCGATGGCCTTTTCAATCATCAATGCAGTTCGGTCTCCACTACCATGTGGACATAACTCTGTATGCACATGACCATCTACAAGACGGCTGCGATACTTGCTGTATCCAACGAACTGCCGTTCATCTTTCATGTTCATTCAATCACCCTATTCGCCCTACCCCTTGGCGAACCCTTATCTATCATCTGTACATTATTAGTCTTTACTTTAATATCTACGTTTTATTATACCAATAATGCGTATGTTTCGGTATCCTGATATTTACCGTGTTTGAAACCAACTTGAGGTGTTAGTCCACAATAAGTAAATCCAAAACGTTCATGCAACTTGGTGCTACCTTCGTTACCAGCGGTAATGACGGAAACCACATTGTGTAACAATGGGTCATTCTTTGCAATCTCTAAAATATGGTCCATCAATTGTGTGGCAATCCCTTTACCTCGGTATTCTTGATGAATGTAAATGGATAACTCTACCGTACTTTTGTAGGCCTCTTTAGGTCGATATGGTGAAAGCGATGCATAACCTGCCACCACACCATCAACGGTACCTACTATAATTGGATGGTGCTCGTCACTATGAGCCTCATACCACTCCTGCCACTCTAGTAACGTGCGAGGTTCAAGATCAAGCGTTGCTACGCCGTTCACAACCTCGTAATTATAAATATCTAAACAAACTGCGATATCATCCTTTATAATTGGTCGTATTACTAATTCACTCATAAGAATTCCTCAAAACAGTTGGTATCCAAAATCCGGTAGCCAAGACTAAAATTATTTCTATATAACATAATATATAAAAATAACTCCAATACGCAAGAAAAAGGACGAGTTTCAACTCGTCCTTTTTGTTATATTGTAGGCAATATTTTGTACGCTTTACTACCTATTAGTAGTATACCATAAATAATTTTTTTTCTTTTCTATCTATTACACAATAACGAATAGTAGTATTGTAATAACAATCAAAGCACCAATCACTGCGTAGTCCATAGTTTTCAAGCCTACGGATGCAGCAAAGCTATGTGTTGGGCCACCAAAGCCACGTAATTCCAAGGACAACGCCATTGTTTCGGAGCGGCCCAAGGATTTTAAGAGCAATGGTTGGATAACAGACGCATAGGATTTGATGCGTTTAATGAAGTTGCCTTCTAAAGACAAACCACGGCACGCTTGCGCTTCTTGTACGGCGTGGCTTTCAGCAATGAAGTCAGGCACGAAGCGAAGTGCTGCAGTGAACATAAATGCATATTCGTAAGGAATTTTGCATTGTGTTACAAGCGCCGCTGTAAGGTCTTGCAATTTTGTAGTTGCCAACAAGCAGATGAATACAAGCGTCATGGCGAGCATGCGCAAGCCAGATACGATAGCGGATGTTACATCACCACTGCCAAGGAATTGAACAATGCCAAGGAATACGGCAAAGCTAGTCAATGCCGCTACGGCCTTACGTTGTTTGATCAATAGACCTGCTACAAATAACACAACAAACTCTACAACGACCAAGGCCAATAGGGATTGCCAGTCGCGCAATAGAATGGCCCACACGGATACGGCGAGGGTCATCAAAATTTTTGTTAACGGTACTAAACGTTCCATATGTCCCTCCTATTTCCCGCTCAACTGAGCCACTAACTTAGATTTCAATTCATCCATGGATTTGCAATAGCCTAGAGATGGTACCGCTAGTGAAAGTTCCACACTTGGCGGTTTTGTAAGGCCTAGGTCTTGCAATTCGTCCGTAGATTTCTTAAATAATTCTTCTGGACTGCCATCAAAGGCAACCGTTTGGTTACCCATGATGAGCGCACGGCTACATTCGCTAGCCATAATTTCCATATCATGTGTAATGAGAAGGATTGTAATACCTTCTTGATTGAGTTGGCGCAATAATGCTAACAACTCTTTAGTCTCCTTACCATCTTGACCACTTGTTGGTTCGTCGAGGATGAGGATTTTAGATTGCATCGCTAATGCAGAAGCGATAGCAACGCGTTGCTTTTCGCCACGGCGTAATGTTGGAGGATACGCTTCACGTAAGTGAGCGATGCCTATGCGCTCCAACACTTCATCGACGATTTGTTTCACTTCGGATTTACTGCGTCCCAAGGATTCAGGACCGAAGGCAACCTCTGTCGCTACGGTTGGTCTGAACATTTGGCGATCTGGTTGTTGGAATACATAACCGATAAATTGACCACGTTTAGATGGCGGCATAGATGTAATATCTGTGCCGTTATAGTACATACGGCCTTCACTAGCCTTTTCAAGGCCTACGAGCAAACGAGTAATAGTCGTTTTGCCACAACCATTACGACCACCGATGGCAATATATTCGCCACCTTCGATGGTGAAAGTCACATCACGGAAGATGTCTACGGATGGCACATAGCCAAAGCGGATGTTTTCAACCTTAAGCATGAGCGCCACCGTCCTTTCCTTGTACATCATCAACGCGTTGAATTGGTTGTTTATTTTCTACTGTATTAGATTGATTAGCTGGAGAGTTGCTTTCACCATGAACCTCATTTTGAATAGCATGAGCCATTTCAATTTGGTGCAAGCCCTTAATAGCAGACTCGATGCTGAGCCAAGGTTCATCACTGTGGAAGCCCGCATGTTCAAGTTCCATGTACGTTGTGAACACAGATGGCAATGCATCTACGTGAATATTATGTTCGTACATGTAACGAAGCGTAGTCGGTACATCCGCATCACATGCAACGGAGCCATCCACCATGAGAGCCATGCGGTTCGCATACGGTAACACAGCATGTAAATCATGGTCGATAACAACAACAGTAATACCGTGTTTTTGATTTAAATCACCTACAAGGCGATATAATTCTGCAGTCCCATCTGGGTCGAGAGAGCTGGTTGGTTCATCGAGTACAAGAACTGTTGGGTTCGTAGCCAATACGGAAGCAATTGCCAAACGTTGGCGTTGGCCACCAGACAAGCTTGTAATCTTGCGATCTTCTAAGCCTACAAGGCCAACTTGTTTAAACACCTCTTCAGAACGAGCTTTGATAGTTTCACGATCATAACCGCGGTTTTCCATAGCAAAAGCTACTTCTTCACGAACTGTCATCGTTACGAGTTGCGTATCATAGTCGGCAAGAACTACACCGATGTGGTTCGCAAGCTCAGGAATTTCCATTTGCGTAGTCGCTTTACCATCTACAAAGACCATACCTTCAAGACGGCCACCGTAGAATTTAGGCACAGCCCCTACCATAGCCATACAAAGGGTACTTTTACCACAACCAGCAGGGCCAGTCACAACGAGGAAGTCCCCATCATGTACATCAAGATTGATGTTTTCAAGAGATGGTGTAGTCGCCTTTGGATGGTAGTAATTTACATGCTCAATAGAGATTTTAGCTTGGCGCTCAGGCAAGATTGTCATATGACTATGGTCAGACGTCATTTGATCTGCACTTGGCAACATACCGCGTTTAGAGAATAGACGTTGTGCCGGAATGTATAAGATTGGTGTAATAGCACCATTCAAAGCGCCTACGATAAGTACCAATGGCCACATGCCGTACATATATACATTATTTGGCAATCCAAGTACCTGCCATAAGAGGGTAACAAAGATACCACCAGATACAACAGTAGCTAAGAAGCCAGAGAAGATTGGAGTCAAATCGAACCCACCAATTTTACGGAACTTCATAGATAACATAGCACGTGTTACGAGAGCCGCTGTCAACGCCCCGCCTGGTTCGGACAATAAGTTACCATAAGGGAATGCTGACTTAGATGTCAAAACATTGATGAGGGCCGCCACAAGGCCAATTCCCAAGGTTTGACTCAAACTAGGGCGAGTCAATAAAATAGCTACGCAGTACGTAGCAATTGTCCAGTTCGGCGTTACCCCAGCCACACTAGGGCTCACCAAATGCAAAATCGTGCCCAATGCGAGCATCAATGTGCTGACAGTAACCCATCTAAACTGGCCACCCTGCACATGCGTGTACACAAGATCTTGAATCCGTTCCATAATAGCCTCTTTTCTAAAAATGAATATATAGTGTTTATTTTAACATTTATATGGGTATTGTGAAAGTTTAGAGCATAAAAAAGCGCCCCTCAGGGCGCCTATATAAAAAATAAAGCAACACCGAATTAACGATGCTGCCGCTTGAAACCAAAAATGGTTTTTCTATGTACCTAAATATTACCTTATGTGGAACCATGTGTCAATAGCTCTAATAAGCACATCAAATGTAGCTTTTATATTATCATGTAACCTATAGTCATTATCTCGGAAAAAGCGTTTCTTAAGTTCATCTAATTCACCACATATATGATTATGAACACCAGTACTAATACATATTTTCTGATGGGCATACATCGTAGTTAAAATTTGATAGGTAGAAATATGACCCAAATGTCTACGTCTACTTGATGGCGACTTTATAAATTTAGCACATTCTCTTGATAAATCAGCATTAAGTCTTTTATTATGTTTAGAGTTTATATCATTGATAATACAATTATTATGAGCACATGCATTCCGTAAACTTTTAACGGTATACATTAAATATAATCGTTCTGTAATTTCAGTATTTTGCAATAATTCTGCACAATATTTATAGAAGTATAAATACTGTCCAAAGGAAATCATTTCTAGAAAAGCCCATACAGGACAACGTTTATTTTCATCATCAATATACTTAGCATATAAATTACCACAATATAAGCTACCACTATTTTTCCATAAGTCATGCCGTAATTGTTCAAGATTAGATTCCTCTAGCTGATTCATATATTCCTCAACTACATCATAGGGATCAATATTATTCTGCTGTAAGACAGATAATAAATGAACTTTTGAAAAATGCTCAATCCCAATAGCCATCTCTAACATGATTCGTCTTAATCTATTATCAATACATGCTAAATCAATTAAATAGCTAAAATCTAGATTTACATATTTTCCAGATTTTGTAGATTTTAAAAAGTTCTTCCTAAAGGCTCTAAGTTTAAAATAGTTATTATTCTCTACTAAATATTGTTCTGTTTCTACTTCAGTAATATTATTAAAGGTAATACCTTTAGATATACTATGCTCTACCTGTTCTCTTGGTGTTAAAAATGGACCATCCGACATATGGTCACTCCCTTCAAAATAACCAACCACACACCAAACAAAAGCAAAATTTCTATATATAATTATATCACTTTGTAGTTATGTCTACCCTTACCATTTCGTCCTAAACATTTGAAGCGATATCAGTAATGATTGCATTCGCAACATTAGTCATTCTTATTGTAAAATAAGAATGACCTAACACCCCAAATTGGACGTTAGGCCATTTCTCATTTTCGTTTTCCTAGGAGATGAGCCTAACGAATTCCAGAACGTTAATTGGCTCTTCTTGTTTTGTATTATACCACATCTAATAATATATTACAGCTTAGAAAACTAACTTTTACTATCATAATTAAATTTCTATTCTCACTTTCTCGTCATATAGTTGTGATATAATGCATATAAATACTTATGCCTAGGACATAGGAGGTCTATATGTACAAATATATTACAATTTTAGGGGCCGCTGGCCAAATTGCACAAAAGTTGACTGCTACATTATTAACATATACAGATATGCACCTTACATTATATGGTCGCCAGTTGAGTACTCGTTTACATCCAGAGATTTTAGAGCATGAACGAGTTACTGTCATCGAAGGCTCCTTCCAAAATCCTGCCAAATTAGAGGAAGCTGTAACAAATGCAGAAATCGTATTTGTAGGCGCTATGGAATCTGGCAGTGATATGGCGGCTATTGTGAAAGCATTGAGCCGTAAAAACGTACGCCGTATTATCGGCCTTTCTATGGCTGGTCTTTCTGGCGAATTCCCTGCAGCACTTGAAAAATGGACCTTCGACAGCTTGCCTATTAGCTATGTCCAAGGCGAACGTCAAGCACGCAACGTATTGCGCGAATCCAATTTAAACTACACAATTTTGCGCCTCACATGGCTCTACAACGATCCAGAAAACACAAATTACGAGCTCATTCCTGAAGGTGTTCAATTTAATGATGCCCAAGTTACGCGCGAAGCTGTAGTAAAGGCCATCTTCGACATCTTACATGTAGATGACGAAACACCATTCCACCGCGCAAGCATCGGTATTGGCGAACCAGGCACACACTACGACAAACCAAGTTTTCACTAATATATAACTATATTAATTCTTAAATAATAAGGTATATCCAAAATCTAATCGGTACATTTTTACTCATGTAACATAGATTTTGTGTATACCTTTTTTTATTCCCATATTTTATAGTTATTTATATAGATAAACTTCTGTATTTGGGCTATACTAATAAATGATTAAGTTATACTAATAGATATGTGAAAGTAAACGCCCATGCGGTTATCAATTACATGTTTATATACATTTCACTGAATATAACCTTGTGTTTTTATGTATAAAAATTAATGGTATCCATTTCTAGCCCCACTAGGAGCTGAAACTTATTAAGGAGTTATTATGAATCGCATTGTTGTTATTGGCAGTTGCAACATGGATATTGTAGTGCTCGCCGATAAACGTCCGGCGGCAGGCGAAACAATCATGGGCAACGAATTGCACATCGCTCACGGCGGTAAAGGTGCAAACCAAGCAGTAGCCGCTGCTCGCCTAGGCGCAGAGGTTACTATGGTTGGCTGTATCGGCGAAGATGCATACGGCCAAATGATTATGGATAACCTAAAAGAAAATCATATCAATACAGACTACATCGTTACGGTTCCAGACACTACAACGGGTACAGCCCATATTACATTAGCTGAAGGCGATAATAGCATCATCGTGATTGCAGGCGCCAATGCTAAGGTAGACAAAAACGTTGTAGATAACGCTTGGTCTGCTATCGAGCAAGCGGATCTCGTAATGGTGCAAAACGAAATTCCTATTCCAACAATCGAATACATCGTTCGCCGTTGCCACGAGGCTAATGTGAAAGTCCTCTTGAATCCAGCTCCAGCGGCTGACCTCAATCCAGAGTGGTTAGAATTGGCAACCTATATTACGCCAAATGAGCATGAATTATCCGCCCTCTACCCTAACCAATCTACAGACGAAACATTGCTAGCTAACGAAAACAAAATCATTGTTACCCTTGGCAGTAAAGGTGTAGGCTACGCCGACAACGGTGAAATCCATACCGTATCTGGCTTCAAGGTTGAACCAGTGGATACTACTGGCGCAGGCGATACCTTCAACGGTGCCTTTGCAACAGCTATCGTTAATGGTAAAAACTTAGCCGATGCATTGCACTACGGTAACGCAGCCGCAGCCCTCTCCATCCAACGCTTGGGTGCCCAAGGCGGCATGCCTACAAAGGACGAGGTTGCTGCGTTCTTGGCAAAGAGTTAGCATATTGAATAGGCCTTTAAAAGCTCCACTGGCCAGATCTGCCTTCGCAGAGCCAAAGTCGCTTTGAAAGGTCTATTCAATACAAGCTATATATTCTCATGCAACGAATACATCTGCCCTCTTATATAACAAAGAAATGTAATGAGTGTGGCATTAAGTCCGTACTCATTGATATATAAAAAGGAGTTTACTATGCAACGACACGGCATTTTAAATAGTCATATCGCTAAGGTGCTTGCAGATCTTGGTCACACAGATACAATTTGTATCTCCGACTGTGGCTTGCCAGTACCTGAAGGGGTTCAAAAAATCGACTTAGCCTTAGATTTCGGCGTACCAAGCTTTGAACAAGTAGTATCCATCATCGCTAAGCATATGAAATCCGAAGCAGTTCATGTGGCAACAGAAATTAAAGAAAACAATCCTGAGGCTTACGACTTCTTGGAGTCTACCTTCCCATCCAATCAATACGAATGGATTGAAACGAGCCACGATGCTTTCAAAGAAGCCACAAAACAATGCAAGTGCATCATTCGAACTGGTGAAGCATCTCCATATGCAAACATTATCTTGCGTGCCGATTGCATCTTTAGCGACCGTCCGTAAGACAAGCGCATATGAAACGTAACGCATAAGTAAACGATACTTTCACCAATCATATAGGAGTAGTTATGGAAATTGTTATGTCAGGCATTGCGAAGGCATTTGGTACAAACCAAGTTCTGCGCGATGTAAGTATTACCCTCAAGGAGGGCGAGGTTCACGCCTTGATGGGCGAAAATGGGGCCGGCAAGTCCACCCTCATGAATATCCTCACTGGTATTCACAAGGCTGATGCTGGTACCATCACCATCGACGGCGTAGAGCGCACCTTCCCAAACCCGAGAGAGGCCGAACTAAACGGTGTGGCTTTTATCCACCAAGAGCTCAACATTTGGCCAAACCTAACATTGTTAGAAAATCTATACTTAATGAGACCAAAGCGCAATAAATTTGGCATGATCGATAAAAAAGCGATGCTCGCTGAGGCAGAAAATACATGCCGCGAACTAGGCATCGAATTGCCCCTCACTACTGAGGCGGGCCTTTGCTCCGTTGGTCATCAACAAATGACGGAAATCCTTCGCATCTTAATGTTAGATGCAAAAGTTGTCATCATGGACGAACCGACAGCAGCCCTCACCGAGCGCGAAACGGCCACATTGTTCAATATGATGCGCAAAATGAAAGCACGCGGCGTTGCTATCGTATATATCTCTCACCGCATGGAAGAGGTATTTAGCGAATGCGATACGATCACGGTTATGCGTGATGGTCACACCATCATCACTAAACCAACATCTGAGATTTCTGTAGACGAAGTGGTACGCCACATGGTAGGCCGTTCCATCGATGAGTTCTACCCTGCTCGTACTACAACACCAGGCGAAGTGGTAATGAGTGTGGATAACCTCAAACCTGAAGGTTTCGACAATGACATCTCCTTCTCCTTGCGCAAAGGCGAAATTCTCGGCGTAGCGGGCCTTATGGGCGCTGGCCGTACAGAAATCATGCGCGCTATCTTCGGTGTAGATAAACATAACGGCGGTACCGTAACAGTGAACGGCTCCGTTCTCAACTGTAAAAAACCAGAAGATGCTATCAAAGCTGGCATTGCTTTCATCACAGAAAATAGAAAGAGCGAAGGCTTGATCCTTGACTTCTCCATCGGTTCCAACATTACCTTGCCGAACCTTGGCGAAATTTGCCCATCTCATATACTAGATAGCAACAAGCTCAATTCCTTTGCTGACGAATTGTCTAAAAAACTAGGCGTTAAAACACAATCTATTCACGAACCGGCATCGTCCCTATCCGGTGGTAACCAACAAAA
>CAKPXR010000049.1 GCA_934202215.1 uncultured Veillonella sp. | reverse complement strand
TTTGGGTCGGTGGCTATAACGTCAGTCTCGGTTCCCTACAAGTAGGTGACATCATTGCCGTTATCGAGTACGCTAATCTAATTCTCTTAAGCATGCTCATGGCGATATTCGTCATCATCGACATTCCAGAAGCCATCGTATGCTACACCCGTATTCGAGAGTTGTTAGAACACGAAAACACAGATACCTTCCCTGAACCATATAATGACAGTATTATCGCTTCAAATTCTCCATCTACAAAGCAAGACACTAGCCAAGAAAAGAACAAAAACCCTGTGGAAAATCCAACAGCAACAGCAACAGCAACAGCAACAGCAACAGCAACAGCAACAGCAACAGCAACAGCAACAGCAATCGATGATACACCTCTTCTGGAGTTCCGCAATGTTACATTCCGTTACGATAATGCGGAGTCTCCTGCGCTAGAGAATATCTCTTTTGTGGTACATCACGGCGAAACCTTAGCCATTATGGGCGATATTGGATCTGGTAAAAGTACAATCACTAACCTCATCCCTCGCCTCTTCTCCATCGAATCTGGAGATATTGTATTTGAAGGTAAATCCATCTATGAATGGAATGTAGATGAATTACGCGCCCGCATTGGTTATGTTCCACAACGAGCCTACTTGTTTACAGGTACCATTGATATGAATGTCCGCTATGGTACAGCGCCAGAGCAAAAGATTACAGATAAAGACGTAGAAAATGCCTGTCGCCTCTCTAGAGCAGATGAATTTATCAATCGCCTAGAAGGTGGTTACCAATATATGGTTGCCCAAGGGGGTACAAATCTATCAGGTGGCCAACGCCAACGACTTGCTATGGCGAGAGCACTCGTTCGCAAGCCTGATTTATTCATATTCGACGATAGCTTCTCCGCCCTCGATGGCACCACAGAACGTGCAGTTCGCACTGCATTGCACGAGGAGTTACAAAAAGATAAACGTCCTGCCCTCATCTCCGTAGAACAAAAGGTAAGCGCTGCTAAAAAGGCAGATCATATCTTAATCATCAACCGTGGTCAAGTTGCAGGGTATGGCACTCACGACGAATTAGCAGTAACCTCTACAGTATATAAACAAATTTTAGCATCTCAGGAGGTGACAGCATGAGTCCATTACGCCGTTTCCTGGTGGAATCTAAAAGCCAATGGAGTTGGCTAGCACTACTCATCTTAGCGCTTATTACAGCAGCTATGTTTGAGGTATCAGCTCCAGTATTACTTGGCAAGGTCGTAGATGCTATTGTGAGTGGCTTACAATCAGACCAAGACATTAATACAATATTCGCCTCTATTGATACAATTATTCTCTGGCTTATTGCCATCTATGGTGGCCACGCCTTATTCACCTACTTTGGCGAATACATGATGGCCTCTATCGGTTCAAAAACAGTACTCGCTTTACGCACACGCATGAGTACTCATTTATATTCATTACCTATCGAATACTTTCACGATCACCAACGTGGAGATTTACTAAGCCGCCTCACCTCTGACTTAGATGCGGTCGCAGAAACCATAGGTGAAGGCGTACCTGGCCTTGTATCTGCCATTATCGGCATTATAGGTGCCACGGCTATGATGATTTGGATCAGCCCTATACTAGGCGTCTCTATCATCGCCATTATATGTATTGGTATCCTATGTTTAACATGGCTCTCTAAACGGGCTCGTCGGGTCTATCTCAAAAACCAAAGCGCCTTAGGTGCTTTCAACAGTGGCATAGAGGAAATTGTAGTAGGTAAACCGATTATCCAAACCTTTGGACTTGAAGAAACTACAACTAACCAAGTAAATATACTAAATGACAATCTATTTAAAAGTATGAGAAGTGCGGCTTTCACCAGCCAGCTGGTAGAACCGCTCGTTAAATTTTTAAATCAAATTACCTACTGCCTTGTTGCAATTCAAGGGGGGGCTCATGGTGTTACGTGGTTCTATTTCCATCGGTGACATCCAGGCCTTCTTCCTCTATGTAGGTCAAGTTTCAGACCCTCTATCCCGCAGTTCTTATATACTCACCAAATTCCAAGAAACTGCGGCGGCCTTGGGCCGTATTTACGAGGTCATTGATACACCATCTGAAATCGATACGGGTAAGAAAACGCTAGGTAATACATCAACACATCCAGGCACAATCGATTTTGAGCATGTTGATTTTGGCTATACGCCGTCCAATGTGTTTATGAAGGATATCAACATTCACATTCCAGGTGGCTCCATGGTGGCCATCGTAGGTCCTACAGGTGCTGGTAAATCCACATTGGTAAACCTTATTATGCGCTTATATGACATTATAAATGGCCGCATCACCATCGATGGTGTCGATATTCGCGATGTGTCTCGTGAAAGCTTACACAACACGGTAGGCATGGTATTACAAGATGCTTGGATTTTCACGGGTACTATCGCCGATAATATTGGCTACGGCAAACCAAATGCTAGTCGTGAAGAGATTGAATACGTTACCAAACTCGCCATGGCAGATTACTTCATCCGAACCTTACCAGATGGCTATGATACCGTTCTCAAACGTGGTGGCGATAATTTATCTCAAGGCCAACGACAATTAATCACCATCGCTCGAGCCTTCTTGGCAGATCCAACCATCCTTATCCTAGACGAAGCGACAGCTAATGTAGATACGCGAACTGAGGTAGAGGTTCAAAAAGCTATGAATACCCTCCTCAAGGGACGTACAAGTATCGTCATCGCCCATCGCTTGTCTACAATCAAAAATGCTGACTTCCTACTCGTAGTAGAAAACGGCACCATTGTGGAACAAGGGACACATCACGAACTAATCGAACGCGGTGGTCACTATAAAGAACTCTATGAAAACTATGCAGCAGGCATGACAGTATAGAACAAAGAGATTTCTCGCTATTTAAAATTAGGCGTGAATTTGTCTTCAGATTGCTAGACAAACAACAAAAGAACCACTGATAAGCTACAACTTATCAGTGGTTCTTTAATTTGTGCTCATACATAGCACATTTCTATATTCTATTCACCTTTTGGTACGAACCATAGGCCGTTGTTATTTTTTTCCATGTAGTCTTTGAATTCTTGAGAGTGGTAAGCTGCTACAAGGTCTTTTGCCCATTGTGCATCTTTGTTCTTTTCGTTAACTACGACTTGTAACAACCATTGTGGTAATACATCTTCATTTGCTAATGCAGTTTTAGGATCAATTTTTGCATTATAGATGATAGCACCGGTAATAACAATATAGTCGAAATCAGTACGTACAGAAGGAATTGTAAGGGATTTCATTTCTGTAAATTTAAGATGTTTAGGGTTTTCAATAATATCTGCTTGTGTTACTGTTGCTAAATCTTTATTAGGATCAAGTTTAATCCAACCAATTTTTTGCAACAACGCATAGGCACGAGCCATGTTAGATGCATCATTTGGTACTGCAATAGTATCACCATCTGCCACTTGGTCTAAAGATGTTTTAGAACCGCTAAAGATACCTGCTGGTACAGTTGGAATTGGAGTCAACGCTACAAGATGACCATTTTGCTTTTCGTTGAAGTTTTTCATGTATGCTGTATGTTGTTCAACGTTGAAATCTACTTCACCATCGCTCAACACTTGGTCCGCTTGTACCAAGTCAGACATATCTACACCTTTAAAGGTATAGCCTTGTTTTTCCAAAATTGGTTTAACACCTTTTTCAAATAATTCAGAGTAAGGCCCCTGAGACTTACTATAGGATAATTCCTTTTTAGCACCATTATCGCTATTATTGGAACCGCAGCCTGCGATAAAAGCTACGCTAAATACTAATGCCGCGCCAAGGGCAAGAAGTTTTTTAAATTTCACAGTACATTCTCCTATACTTTCACAATCAATATAACCAAAATCTATTTCATCAAATCAGGAACGACGCGCACGACGTGCAAAGTAGTTACCTATTGTTTGAATAATTTGAACAAAAATAATCAAAATAACAACGGTGAATAGCATTAATGGGAAGTTCAACCGCTCATAACCATAGGTAAGAGCCAAATCACCTACACCACCTGCACCAATGGCACCAGCCATAGCAGTGGCTCCGATAAGGCCAATGGTACCAGTTGTAATAGATAAGATAAGTGACCCCTTTGCCTCTGGCAAAAGGAAATGCCAAATCACTTCAAAATGAGAGGCCCCCATCGATTGTGCAGCCTCGATAATGCCTTTATTAACCTCTAAAATAGAGTTTTCAAAGAGGCGAGCCAGATACGGCGCAATGAATATAACAAGCGGTACGATGGCCGCTGTTGTACCAACACGAGTACCAACAATCATCTTAGTCAATGGCAAGATAAACACCATTAAGATGATAAATGGTACAGAACGCACAATATTAACAATTGTATTTGTAACGGTGTAAACAATGCTATTTTTAACAATACCATTAGGATTTGTCACCACCAGTGTAACTGCGATAATCAGCCCTAGTACGGTACCAATGAATAGAGACAGGAACACCATATATAATGTTTGTTCTGCGGCTAGTAATAACTGCGAACCTGGCACACCAAGTTCTTGCATGAAGAAGTCCATTATAGTGTCACCTCCTGCCATTCAATACCTTGTGTCACAAGATACTCTTTCACCTTGCCCACTTCAAGATCGTCGCCAATAAACTGAACAATAAAAATACCAAGTACTGTATACTCTAGCTCTGTTACGGTAGCGAATAATACACTCGTTTCCAAATCAAATGTCTTATTAATATGATATAAAACATTATCGGTCGTATTATTTCCTAAAAAATGCATCTTAAGAATTGTGTATGGCCTTTTGTCACAAGCCAAGGTATGTTTTACTGTTGATGGAATTTCATCGGGAATAACGGTCCTAACAAATCGTTTCGTTGTTTCATGTTTAGGTTTACTAAATACCTCAAGCACAGAACCAGTCTCTATGAGTTTCCCATGTTCCATTACCACAACGCGGTTACAAATTTTTTGAATTACATCAATCTCATGAGTGACGATAACCACCGTTACCCCTAGTTCACGATTAACGCGCTCCAATAATTGAAGAATAGACTCTGTCGTATCTGGATCAAGAGCACTTGTTGCTTCATCACAAAGAAGAATTGATGGATCTGTAGCCAACGCACGGGCAATACCAACACGTTGCTTTTGACCACCTGATAATTCTCCAGGATAGGCATTTGCTTTATCCCCTAAATCAACAAAGTCTAACAATGTTTTAACCTTGTTATCAATCTCTGATTTAGGGACCTTATTTAGAATCAAAGGAATCGCCACATTATCATATACAGACTTAGCATTCAACAAATTGAACTGTTGAAATACCATGCCGATGCGCTTACGCACCTTTCTGAGCTCGTTAAAACTTAAGCCATTGATATTCACACCATCTATTTCAACATGACCAGAGGTAGGTACCTCTAAGGCATTAATCATGCGCAGCAGTGTAGATTTACCAGCGCCACTGAAGCCAATAATGCCAAATATATCACCTTTTTCTATGGTAAAGTTTACATCAGATAATGCAGTAACCTTTTGCTTATTAACGTCAAACTCTTTCGTTACATTTCGTATAGCAATCACTGTACCACCTCTTTCCCTATAATCCAGTAGGAATTAACCTTTATTTAAAACATATCTTTAAGGTATGTTTTAATTATGTACTTAGATTACTACAATTTATAAGGACTGTCAAACAAAAAGAGAACCTTACCCAGTAATGGGTTAAGGTTCTCTTTTATATAACGCTTATATTATAAGGGTTTACATCCCTATTTTTCTATCTTTTACATCAAATCTAAATGATTCAGACTCTAACAAAATTAACTTATCTATATCGATTAAAGAGATATAAGGATCCTAAAATAACAGGTGCCCCAATATAGAGCCCCATGTTTGGTATTTCTCCCAATAAAAAGGCTGCTACTATAGCTGCCACAATTGGCGAGATATACATAAAGTTAGTTACATCAGACACCTTTTCAGCATGTTCAAAGGCATAGCTCCAGAATACAAATCCTAGTGCACTGGAAAAGAATGCTAAATACAGCATAGCAAGCTTTGCACTAATAGGTGCGGCTATAATCATATCAATAGCATGATCTGCAAATGGCAATGCCATAATAGCACCGGTAAACATGGACCACATAGCAATAGTAATAGAGTTATATCCTTTTAAGCTTAGCCCTCGATTCAGAATGTTATAGATTGCAAACAGTACCATCCCTATCAACGTCCATATGGCACCCATAGGAATCGTTAAGGTTGAGTTCCAAAGAATAATAACCGCTACACCTACAAAGGCCGTTATGGTGAAAAGCCAACCAATAGGACGTATTTTATCTTTATAAATCACCAATGCCATCAGTGCCGTTATCATTGGTGTCAAAGCCATTATAATGCTCGATGTAGCTGCTGGGATTGTTCGAAGCCCTTCATTAAATACAACTTGGTAAACAAAATTACCTGTAGCACCTAACAAAATGTATATGCCCCATTCTCGCCAAGATGTAGGGATATGTAATCCTTTGAATACACCAATAATTAGCATTAGTATAGCACCGCCTACTACCCTGGTTACAGAGAGAGTCAATGCATCTACTGATTGTAATGCCACTTTTCCGAAAGGGAATGCCGTAGCCCATACCGCAATGGTAGCAGACGCCCCTAAAATGGCTTTCATTCTATCTGTCATTAGCATCCACCTTTCTACGTAATTCCATAATCAATACTATCTAAATATTACCATAATAAGTCCATACGAAACCAAGAAGATACATCACACCATATCGAACGCTCCCTATTTGTTGATATGAATTTTCATTATTTAAAGATAATGTAAAATTAGATCTATCAAACTTACACATTCGCACAAACCAATATTATCGCTATATTTAAAGCATTTCATATAGTGTTTCTAATATGGATAAATTATAAATAAGAACTATTCTTACGAAAATTGCATAGTATGTATTGAAAATATATATCATTTAAAATTTGTTAAATTGAGACAAACATTGTACACTATAGGCATAGAAATCTATAGTTATATCCTTTTATGGAGGTGCAAAATGCAACATACTGCATGGAAAGATTTTAACACAGGTGTGTGGGATAAAGCCGTTGATGTACGCGACTTTATTCAAAGAAACTATATCCCCTATGAAGGGGACGATTCCTTCCTTGCTGGTCCTACAGAAAGAACGACAAAATTATGGGACCAAGTAATGAAGCTTTATGAAGAAGAACGTGAAAAAGGCGGCATGCTCGATGCCGATACTTCCGTGGCCACACACATTACTGCCCATGCGCCAGGATATATCGACAAAGACCTTGAAACGATCGTTGGTTTGCAAACTGACAAACCGTTAAAACGCGCTATGTTCCCTTATGGTGGCTTGCGTACTGCGAAATCCGCTATCGAAGAATACGGCTTCAAAATGGATCCGCAAACAGAAGACTTCTTTAGAAAACATCGTAAAACTCATAACGATGGCGTATTTGATGTATATACACCAGAAATGCGTGCAGCTCGTACAGCTCATATCGTAACTGGTTTGCCTGATGCGTACAGCCGTGGCCGTATCATCGGTGACTATCGCCGTATCGCATTGTATGGTATTGATTACCTCATCGAAGATAAAAAGGAACAATTCAATATCACTATGGGCGATATGCTTGAAGACGTAATTCGCGACCGCGAAGAAATCAAAGAGCAAATCCGTTCTTTGAAAGAATTAAAAGAAATGGCTGCGTCTTATGGTTACGACATTTCTGGACCAGCAAAAGACGTTAAAGAAGCTATGCAATGGATTTACTTCGGTTATCTTGGCGCTATTAAAGAACAAAATGGTGCTGCTATGTCCATCGGCCGTAACTCTACATTCCTAGACATCTACGCTGAACGTGACCTTCGCAATGGTACATATACAGAAGAACAAATCCAAGAATTCGTAGATCATTTCATTATGAAATTGCGTATGGTTCGTTTCGCACGTATCCACGAATACAACAACTTGTTCACAGGTGACCCTGTGTGGACTACAGAATCCATCGGTGGTATGGGTACTGACGGTCGTACATTGGTTTCCAAAATGTCCTTCCGTTACCTACATACATTGACTAACCTTGGCCCTGCTCCAGAGCCAAACCTCACTGTATTGTGGTCCCCTCGCATGCCTATTGGCTTCCGCCGTTTCTGTGCGAAACTATCCATTGAAACATCTTCCATCCAATACGAAAATGACGACTTGATGCGTCCTAACTCTGGTGATGACTACGCCATCGCATGTTGCGTATCCCCAATGCGTATTGGGAAAGAAATGCAATTCTTCGGCGCTCGTTCCAACTTGGCTAAATGTTTGCTATACGCAATCAATGGCGGCGTTGATGAAAAACTTAAGAAACAAATTGGACCTAAATACCGCCCTATCACTTCCGAATACTTAGAATTCGATGAAGTATGGGAAAAATTCGACGACATGATGGAATGGTTAGCAGGCGTATATGTAAACGCATTGAACATCATTCACTACATGCACGATAAATATGCTTATGAAAAACTAGAAATGGCATTGCATGACCGCAAGGTAACTCGTTGGTTTGCAACTGGTATCGCTGGTTTATCCGTAGTAGCTGACTCCTTGTCCGCTATTAAATATGCTAAGGTAAAACCTATTCGTGACGAAAACGGCATCGCTGTTGATTTCGAAATCGAAGGTGACTTCCCTAAATATGGTAACGATGACGATCGTGTAGATAGCTTGGCAGCAAAAGTTGTTTCCACATTTATGAACAAGATTCGTAAACATCCTACATACCGTCAATCCATTCCTACTATGAGCTTGTTAACAATTACTTCCAACGTAGTATATGGTACAGCAACAGGTTCTACACCAGACGGCCGTAAAGCCGGTGAAGCTTTCGCTCCTGGTGCTAACCCAATGCATGGTCGTGACACTCACGGTGCTGTTTCTTCGTTGGCATCCGTAGCAAAAATGCCATGGCGTGATAGCTCCGATGGTATTTCTAATACCTTCTCTATCATTCCTGACGCATTAGGTAAATCTGGTGAAACATTTGTGTCCGTCAGCGATTTTGATATTGAGTTAGATCCATCTCAATTACCTAACTCCAATACAAACTTCGCTTGCAGCGAACCGAATGTTACTATAAAGGAAGATAAATAACGTCTTCCATAGTATCTGTGTGCTTTCACCGGCACCGATACGAGTGTTAGTCTTGGTTGAAAGGAGGCAATACCCATGAGCAACCAACAACAAGTTGATAACTTGGTAGAGTTATTGGATGGCTACTCCCAAAAAGGCGGTCATCATTTGAACGTTAACGTGTTCACTCGTGAAACATTGTTAGACGCTCAAAAACATCCTGAGTTGTACCCTCAATTAACTGTTCGTGTATCTGGTTACGCAGTACACTTCAACAAATTGACGAAACAACAACAGGACGAAGTTATTTCCCGTACATTCCATCAACAAATCTAATCGAGGTTTCCTATGACTGGACGTATTCATTCGGTTGAAACGATGGGTACGGTTGATGGTCCAGGCATGCGCATGGTGGTTTTTCTCCAAGGATGCCCCATGCGTTGTGCTTATTGCCACAATCCCGATACATGGAATGAAACTAGCGATGATGTTAAGTTCATGACTGTTGAAGAATTGTGGGACCAGTACGAACGTAACCGCCAATTTTATGCTAATGGTGGTATCACCGTCACAGGTGGGGAAGCTCTGATGCAAATCGACTTTGTTACTGAGCTTTTCACATATTTCCGTGAAAGAAACGTCCATACCTGTTTAGATACAAGTGGAATTTGTTTTGATCCCCACCAAGAGGTGGCATACCGTAAATTACTCAGTGTCACTAGTCTCGTCATCCTAGATATTAAAGAAATCGATCCTGATAAACATCTGTGGTTAACAGGCAAACCGTTAGAGCCCATTCTCGGGTTTGCTCGATTGACGGCAGCCGTAGGAGTTCCCATTTGGGTTCGTCACGTTGTGGTCCCTACAATTACAGATAATGCAGATCATCACTATCGTCTAGGCTTTTTCCTAGGATCTCTGAAAAATTTACAAGCCGTTGATTGCTTACCATATCACGTTATGGGTACTGCTAAATATAAGGAGTTAGGTCTCACCTATCGCCTAGAGGGCATACCAGCCGCATCAAAAGATATAGCGGCTAAAGCGACAAGAACCGTGGTGGAAGGCATCAAGGCCTATCGACGCCATTGGTGGAGTCCCATCAAAACACAACATCAATCATAATCAAGTTTGAGGATAACTACCTCCCTTGATATATATATACCAAGACTTGATCTATGATAGCCCTAAAATCAGAACCACCCGTAAAACGGGTGGTTTGCTCACGGGCTATAAGCCCGTAGTACTAGGCCAGCGTCTAAAGGCG
>CAKPXR010000048.1 GCA_934202215.1 uncultured Veillonella sp. | reverse complement strand
GTGACAATTTTACCTTGGAGGGCCGCACATTTAACGCGGTCTTTGATGTCTATCACCATTACCATCTCCTTTAAGAGTAACATTGTATAAACGACAGTTTAATCTCTTGGTCGTTCCTTAAACCGACTTCATCGTAGTCCACATCCAATGTATTGTCAACTTATATGACTAAAATGTATTTTTCATCACACTTTTGGGGTGCATTATGATTAAAATGCATAGATTTTCACATTTCCACATAAGTTTTATTCACATCGTTATAACTCACAGGAATTATCGATTCATGGCACATATTGATGTTTTTTAATTAAATCGAACTCTCTCTATACAATATATAGACCTTTTTCAATATAAAATAACATCTTATACACAAGAACTAGACCATACACCTCCCTATAAAGATACAATGATATACAAAAAACCGGCTTTCAAATGCCAACGATAATGTTCAATTATGTCTAACATTAGAAAACCGGTTATCCTACTTAATACATGCCTATCCAAGGTATATATTAAGTATATCACATTATGAAATTATATATCTACTATAAACATACTATTATACAAGATTTAACCATTGTGCTTATTTATCAGCAGACAACTGAACTTTTACAAAAGCCCCTACCCATCCAAATAGTTGCCAAAACACTATGGTTACTTGATGACTATATAGCTCGAAGTCAGATAAGCCGCTAAATAAAACACCAATAGCTAGAGCACCTACACCAATTTGTGCAGCTTGGCGGAATATATCCCCTTTAAGTCTTATAGATGTAATAACATGGCCAATAATAACTGCAAGGAATGACATCAATCCTGGGATACCTGTTTCAGCTAATATATTGAGATATAAATTATGAGCATGATACATCAAAACGTGAGGTCCTTGGATATAATAATTATACTCTGGATATACTAAATAAAATGTATTCCAACCAATACCAAAGATAGGATTTTCACGTACGATATACATAGTACTATCCCACAAAGCCCATCGAAGATCAGCCGACGTATCGTGCCCTTGGAATATGGACCATAGCCTTGAAGCAATTTCACCATCATAAAAGTACAAGATAATTGGCACTACTAATAGCGATAAGAATAATCGTCTCTCTACAAAGATAGCCCAATAGAGGATCATGGCCGCAAAGCTAATCCAAATTCCTCTAGAATAAGTTAATAGCATCGTTAAGAATAATATTATACCTATAACGAGCATCGTAACGACTTCACGAGTACGATTTTCTTTCATATATACCAAAATATAGCTAATACATACACTGAGCACCATCAATAGATAGGCCCCTAATAAATTAGGGTTTTGTAAGGTAGAAGACATGCGTCGCATCAATTTTGGAAACTGTGCTACATCTACCCACTCTTTTATATGTATATTAGGAACAAATACATATTGATAAGCACCTATAATACATACTAGTACAGCAGTACCTAGCAAAGCACGAAGAAAATAATTCCACTGTTTAGGTGTTTGAATGTATGTACGAACTAGATAATACATTCCTCCGCTAGCCACGATTTGATAAAACCAACTTTGAATAGACCAATCCCAATTTTCTGATACTAGTGAAGATATGCCAGTCCATACCACAAAGATCATGACAGACCACGATAAATAGCCCGTTGGTAAGCTCAATGACTTACTGGATATCAAGTCATATAAAGCAAGCCCTATCGCTAGCCACAGAAGTACATCCCCCACCATAGGTTGTAATGGCATAGCAACAACCACACCATAAATTAAACGCTCGATATAGAACGTGATTCGCTTCTGATTAGGAATAAGTGAGAGTTCCATAGGCTCACCTTAATGACTCATCTCATGGTTAAACCACTGACGAGCATCTCCTAAAATATATAAAGAACCACAAACAGCAATAATATCACCATTCTTTGTATGTTTATAGGCTAAAGCCAATGCGTCTTCAACAGAATCAGCTGTTTGTGCTACAGCTTTTGGAACAATGCGACGTATTTTTTCAACCAAAACCTCTGGCACTTCTGTTCTATCTGTAGGTGCAGGTACTACAAGAACCGTATCTCCTGTCTTAACAACTTCACGAATAATAGCATCTTGATTTTTATCTTTAAGAATTGCCATCACAATCGTTTTTGGCGTGTCCTTAAATAGCTCGCCATAGGTCATACTGAAGGATTCTGCTCCAGCCGCATTATGCGCGCCGTCAAAGATAAAGGTACGATCTAAGCCGCGTTTAACTTCAAAACGCCCTGCCCACGTAGTACGGGCAAACCCTTCACGCATCGTTTCTTCACTGATACTCTTATCTTCTTTCATCAATAGACGTACTGCCATTAATGCACATGCGAGATTTACAGATTGATGAATACCTGCCATTGTCGTAAACAGCATAGCAGGAGCGGCATCATTAGTACTAACAGTAATCATTTGACCACCTGTTACGGCACTACGGCTATCGATACCAAAATCTTTATTGAAAGCATATACTTTAGCTTTCTTCTCTTTAGCCACTTCTTCAATAATGCGAAGAGGTGCATCCTGTGCGGCTGTTACAACAGGAACTTTGGATTTTATAATCCCTGCCTTATGACGTGCAATTTCCTCAACAGTATCACCACAATATGCTTGATGATCGATTGTTACATTGGTAATAACAGATACTTTTGGAGTCACGATATTAGTCGAATCTAGTAATCCACCTAAGCCAACTTCTACCACTGCATAGTCTACAGCTTGATCCTTGAAGAACAAAAAGGCTGCAGCCGTCAAGATTTCAAATTGCGTTGGTGCTTCTATGCCATTACTAATGATAGTATCAACTGCCACCTTTACACGGCTAATTAATTCACCGAAGGCTTCCTCCGTAATATTTCCATCATTGATTTGAATTCGCTCCGTATAGGATTGAAGGTGAGGCGATGTAAATCGCCCCACCCGTAATCCACTTGTAAACAGTGCGTAGGAAATATATGAGGTAACCGAGCCCTTACCATTCGTCCCTGTAACATGAACAATTTTATAGTCCTCTTGTGGATTTCCTAAAGCTTCCATAAGGGCTATTATTCGTTCAAGGCCAGGCTTAATACCAAATGAAGATGCCTGTTCTAAATAGGCTAAGGCCTCTTGATATGTCATATAAACCTCCTATTATAAGGTTTCAAGGAACGCTTCACGTTCCAATAACGCTTGTTGTTTTTGTTTATATTCTTCTAACTTTTCTTTTTCTTTTGCTACTACAGCTTCAGGAGCTTTTGCTAGGAAGCCTTGGTTAGACAATTTACCTTCCAAACGGGAAATTTCTTTTTCCATTTGGATTTTTTCCTTTGCAATACGCTCTCTTTCTTTTTCACCGTCAATCAAATCTTTAAGTAAGAGATATACTTCCATACCATTTACAACTGTTACAGTCGCATTTTCTGGTTTTGGATCATCAGCACCAAGAATTGTTACCTTCTCAGCCCAAGCTAATGTTACAAAATAATCGCTATGATCTGCTACAGTTTGAGCTAATGCTTCATCTGTTGGCGCCACGATAACCTCAGCTTTTTTGCCTAAAGGCACATTCATTTCAGCACGCATATTACGAATACCTTTGATGGCATCCATCATAACTTCCATTTGACGTGCTGCACCTTCAAGATTATCAAATTTCAATGCTTCTGGCCATTTAGTAACAACGATGCTATCCCCTTCATGTGGCAAATGTTGCCAAATATGTTCAGTAACAAACGGCATGAATGGATGTAATAATTCGAGCATATGACGTAAGATTGTTACAAGTAAGTATTGAACTGTACGACGATCACGTTCATTACCATCGTTATATAAACGAGGTTTAGCTAACTCAATATACCAGTCACAGTATGTATTCCAAATGAAGTCATATACGGAGCTTGCCGCTTCACCAAGTTCGAATTTATCTAGGTTAGAAGTTACACTTTGTACTGTTTCATTGTATTTTTGAACAATCCATTGGTCTGCCAATGTTAAATCATCTGCTGTTGGAACAAAGCTTTCATCATAATTTGTAAGATTCATCAATACAAATTTAGATGCATTCCAAATCTTATTAGCAAAATTACGATTTGCTTCAACGCGTTCCATATAGAAGCGCATATCGTTACCAGGTGTATTGCCAGTTACAAGAGTAAAGCGCAATGCATCAGCACCATATTGGGCGATAACTTCAAGAGGATTAATACCATTGCCCAAGGATTTACTCATTTTACGGCCTTGGCTGTCGCGAACTAGACCATGAATAAATACATGTTTAAATGGAATTTCATGTTCGAACTCAAGAGCCATAAAGATCATACGAGCTACCCAGAAGAAGATGATATCGTAACCAGTTACAAGAACACTTGTTGGATACCATTGTTTAAGTTCTGGTGTTTGTTTAGGCCAGCCCATTGTAGCAAATGGCCATAAACCAGAACTGAACCATGTATCAAGAACGTCTGGATCTTGTGTTACATGTCCGTGACAATGTGGACATTCAGTAATGTCTTCACGACTAACAATTGTTTCGCCGCAATCATCACAGTACCATGCAGGAATACGATGGCCCCACCATAATTGGCGAGAAATTGTCCAGTCGCGAATATTTTCAAGCCAGTTTACATAAGTTTTTGTAAAACGTTCAGGAACGAACTCTACTTCGTGGTCTTTAACAACCTTAAGTGCTGGTTCAGCTAATGGTTTCATATCTACGAACCATTGTTTAGATACCATTGGCTCGATAATTGTATTACAACGAGAGCAATGACCT
Source organism: uncultured Veillonella sp. (assembly GCA_934202215.1). Classification (GTDB taxonomy): domain Bacteria; phylum Bacillota; class Negativicutes; order Veillonellales; family Veillonellaceae; genus Veillonella. The sequence goes on along the minus strand of CAKPXR010000048.1, from coordinate 5,731 downwards.
ACTGCATGATCATGATCATCGATTTTTTCAAGTAAACCTAATTCTTTGAGTTCTGCTACCACTTGTTTACGAGCTTCTTCACGAGTCATGCCATTAAACTTGCCAGCACCTTCATTCATAGTAGCATCATTGTTCATAACAACGATGGATTCCAAATTATGACGTTGGCCCATTTCAAAGTCATTAGGATCATGAGCAGGTGTAATCTTTACACAGCCTGTACCGAAGCTAGCATCTACATAGTCATCAGCAATTACAGGGATCTCTCGATTAACAAATGGCAAAATCAATGTTTTACCGATGAGATCTTTATAACGATCATCATCAGGATTTACTGCTACTGCCACATCACCGAACATTGTTTCTGGACGAGTTGTGGCAACAATAACAAATCGATTTTCTTCACCTTTTACAGGATATTTAATATGCCATAAATGACCATGTTCGTCTTCATGTTCAACTTCAACATCAGATAAAGCAGTTGCACAACGAGGGCACCAGTTGATAATGCGTTCGCCGCGATAGATTAAGCCTTTTTCATAAAGTTTTACGAATACTTCACGCACTGCATGATAGTACCCTTCATCCAATGTAAAGCGTTCACGTGTCCAGTCACAAGATGCTCCTAGACTACGAATTTGCTTTACGATAGTATCACCGTATTCTTTTTTCCATTCCCATACACGCTCTACGAATTTTTCACGCCCTAAATCATAGCGAGATTTCCCCTCTTCTTTAGCGAGCATCTCTTCTACCTTGATTTGTGTAGCAATACCAGCATGGTCAGTACCAGGCATCCACAAAACATTATAGCCTTGCATGCGTTTGAAACGGATAAGAATATCTTGCAATGTATTATCTAAAGCATGGCCCATGTGCAACATACCAGTTACATTAGGAGGCGGTAATACGATACTAAATGGTTCTTTATTTGTGTCTACTTCTTCGTGAAAGTATCCTTGGTTTTCCCAATAAGAATACCATTTTCCTTCTATTTCACCGGGGTTATAAGTGGTTAAATTTTCGTAGGTTTTCATCGTTCCTCCTAAATAAACTCTTTAGCGCTTCATAATCTTAGCCAATACAAATAGGCTCGTTTCATATAGCAATATCATAGGCAATGCAATCATCGTTTGAGAGAACATATCCGGTGTTGGTGAAATGACAGCACCTATGATAAAGGATATAAGAATAAATATCTTTCGCTTCGTTTTTAAAAAACGCGATGTAATTAAGTTGAAATATCCCAAGATGATTAAAATCAACGGCAACTCAAAGATAAATCCGAAAGGTAGTACAAAGGATAATACAAAGTCCATGTACTGACCAATGGAAAATAGCGGTTGTAATTCATCTGTAGCGAAGCCCATAAAGAACTTAACAGCTGCTGGCAACACGAGAAAATAAGAAAATACAATACCTATGCCAAATAGGCATATGGCAACCGGTAAGATCCAGTTAGATAACTGCTTTTCTCGTACAGTAAGGGCTGGCTTAACAAATAGCCAAATCTGATGCAATATAATAGGCGCCCCTATAATAAGACCACCTACTATAGACACCTTCATATATGTAAAGAAGGCTTCAGTTGGTTTCATATAATAGAGCTTACCAGCTGGTTTTAGGAGTATTTCCAATAAAAAGTCTACATAATAATAAGAAATACAAGTTCCTATAACAACTGCAACAGCCATTATAATTAGACGCTTTCGCAATTCAGATAGATGGCCCACAAGGGATAGGTCCCGAGCTTCGTCCATCATTTTCTGTTCCATTTCAGTATAAATAGGTTCATCTTCTGGTTCCTCAGGAACCCGCTGATTTGCCACCTTATACCGCTCTTGCTCAGCCTTTAATTCAGCTTCGCGACGCTTTTGACGAACTACACTATCAAAAGAAGGTTTTTGTATGGGATATTCGAAGTCCGGTTTTGGTTCGAATGGTTCCATATTATACCTTTCTATCAGCTAAATTTTCTACTGCCATCACAAGGAATTCCTTGCCTGGGAAATCTCGTACAGCATCAAGTGCAGCCAAAGCATCTTTGCAATATTGATCAGCTACAGCTAATGTATTGTCAATACCGCCTTGACTGATAACATAGTCGATAATCGCCTGCTCATCACCACCATGATTCAAAGCCTTAATGTCTGCAAGCAATTTATCCTTATTATCATCATTGACGATACTTAACAATGGGTATGTCAATAAACCTTCGCGAAGATCATTCCCTACTGGTTTACCAGTCGTCTCTGTTGTTTCACGATAATCCATAATATCGTCAGTGATTTGGAATGCCATGCCCAACGCATGACCATATTTTTTTAGCTCAACGATTTCGGATTCACTCCAGCCACCTAACAGGCCTCCCAGTTCCATACAGCCTTCCATAAAGTCTGCTGTTTTCTTTTGGGTCTTGGTCATATAACGCTCAATACCTTGATCGATACGATATACATCTTCCATTTGCATGAACTCGCCTTCTACAAGACATGTAATGATATAAGAGAAGATTTCTAAATACTTCATATTTGGCATTTCAGATACGATTTGAAATGCTTTAGCAAATAGGTAGTCTCCACTAAGGATAGCTACCTTATTACCTTTGTGCATATGAATCGTTTCTTCGCCACGACGAATCTCAGCTTGATCTAATACATCATCGTGAATCAAAGTAGCTAAATGAAGCATTTCTACAGCTTCAGCAATTCTAATACGCTGACGTTCTACAGATGTACCTGCATTAGCAATCAATAAACATAATTGCGCACGCAAGCGCTTGCCACCTGCAGCAGATAATGGTCGAATCAGTGCGTTAAAGTCTTCTGCACCTGTATTAAAAGATGATGCAAGAGACTCTTCCACACCTTCTAAATCTAGAGCGATGCGTTCCATAATCTCTAATTCATTGGTTTGACTCATGCTTCATCTCCTACTAAAACTTTATTGATTCGTTGTTGTAAAAGCTCACGTCCTGTATGCTTCAAAGAGCTATACAGAATTGGCGGCGTTGCAGTAGGATACATGTCCTTAATGATAGCTAAATTAGCAGACTTTTCTTTAGCTGTTAATTTATCAACCTTAGTCACTACGATTTGTAATGGTACACCAGCTTCAACAAGCCAATCATAAGCCACTTTATCGATAGGCATCTCAGGATGACGACCATCAATTAATAAACACAACAACATCAATCGTTCAGAATGTAAAATATAATCGGCAATAAAGGAAGACCACAAATTGCGGTTCCCCTTATTCGTCTTTGCAAATCCATAGCCAGGAAGATCAACGAGGAACCAATGATAACGGCGTTCCTCTGTTTCAGAAATATCCTCTTTTGATTCAATATCAAAGTAGTTTATCGTCTTAGTCTTACCTGGCTGACCACTAACGAGGGCTAACCCACGATAATTACACAACGAGTTAATCAACGAAGATTTGCCTACATTAGAACGTCCAAGGAAAGCAATTTCCACAGTATCCCCTTCAGGATATTGATCAGCTTTCACACAGGAAGTATTATATTTTGCTGCTATAATACGAGGCCCCTTCGGTTCTTTACGTGTATATTGAGGTTTTGGGCCCATTTGTTTAGTGGATTTTTTCTTTTTTTGCATTACACAAGTGCCTTTGCTAATACTTCATCCATTGTCTTAACTGGCGTAATAATGAGACCTTCTTTCACAATGTCAGGTAATTCTGCAATATCCTTTTCATTACCTTTAGGAATCAATACTTCTTTAATGCCATTAGACAAGGCTGCTAATAATTTTTCTTTTAAACCGCCTATTGGTAATACACGGCCACGCAATGTAATTTCACCAGTCATAGCAATATCAGAACGAACCTTGCGGTTTGTTAAAATAGATACCATAGCCAATGTCATTGTAATACCAGCAGAAGGGCCATCTTTTGGTGTTGCCCCTTCTGGCAAGTGAACGTGAATATCGAGTTTCTTATAGAAATCATCTTCGATTTTTAATGCTTTTGCATTATGGCGAATATAGCTCATAGCAGCTTGACCAGACTCTTGCATAACCTTACCTAAGCTACCAGTTAATGCAAGTTTACCTGTACCATTCATCGTTGTTGCTTCACATGGCAATACTACGCCACCTACAGAAGTCCACGCTAAACCATTTACATAGCCAATTTGCGGTTTTTTTTCACGTTCTTGGTCAACAAAGATTGGAGCACCCAAGAATTCATGAAGATTCTTTGTCGTTACTTTCGGTGCTTCTCCACCTTCTTCAACGACTTTATAAGCAATTTTACGACAAATCTTAGCAATCGTTTTTTCCAAGGTACGAACACCCGCTTCTCGAGTATATTCGGAAACTACCTTTTTCAACACTGCGTCAGATAATTTAACCTTGTAATCTTCAAGCCCATTCTTCTTGATTTGTTTAGGTACTAAATAACGCTTAGCAATCTCTAACTTCTCTTGTTCCATATAGCTAGATAATTCAATAATTTCCATGCGGTCAAGCAATGGGCCAGGAATATTGGATGCCACATTAGCCGTAGTAATCCAAAATACTTCAGAGAAATCAAATGGAACTTCGATAAAGTGATCGCTAAATGTACTATTTTGTTCTGGATCTAATACCTCTAATAATGCAGAGGATGGATCACCTTTATAGTCAGATGCTAATTTATCAATTTCATCCAACAAGAATACCGGGTTTTTAGTGCCTACATTCTTAAGGCCTTGAATCATACGACCTGGCAATGCACCAATATACGTACGACGATGGCCGCGAATTTCAGCTTCATCGCGAACACCACCTAAGGATGCACGGATAAACTTACGGTTCATTGCTTTAGCTATAGACGTAGCCAAGGATGTTTTACCAACCCCTGGAGGGCCTACTAAGCAAAGAATAGAACCACTATTCTTACCAGTCAACTTACGAACAGCTAAAAATTCAAGAATGCGCTTCTTAACCTTTTCAAGGCCATAATGATCAGCCTCAAGCATAGCATGAGCTTCCTTAATATCCAAGCGATCCTCAGTCAATTCGTTCCAAGGTAATGCCAATACCCAATCAAGGTAATTACGCAAAATAGTTGCTTCTGGCATTAATTGCGGCATGCGACTATAACGAGAAATTTCTTTATCGATACGTTCATGTATATCTTCGCTAAGGTTAAGTGCTTTTAATTTAACACGTAACTCTTCAGCTTCTTCCTCTGGATCGCCTTTGTCACCCAATTCATCGTGAATAACTCGGATTTTTTCGCGCAAGAAATATTCTTTTTGTGCTTTTTCCATAGATTGACGCACTTGATTATTAATGGAGTTTTCCAAATCTGAAATTTGTAATTCCATATTCAAAATGCCTACAATCATATTCAAACGACGAGCTACAGATAACTCTTCGAGTAACTCTTGGCGTTTAGTGTTATTAATAGGCAATAAGAACGCAACTTGGTCAGCCAATTCACATGGGTCGCGTAACTCCATTACACGTGTAACGCCTTCATCTGTAACAGATTTAGCCTCTTCAGCCCATTCGCCGAATTTAGACTGAACCAAACGACGATACGCTTCTAGCTCAACATCGTCTTCAAATTCGGAAGCTACCCGTTCGTAGTCCCCTACATAGTACGGATCCATACTTGTAATATTCATTACGCGAATACGTGTAATGCCCTCTACAAGAACACGTACAATACCACCTGGTAAGCGTAACATTTGCTTAATTTTTACTAATGTACCCATTTGGGC
>CAKPXR010000047.1 GCA_934202215.1 uncultured Veillonella sp. | reverse complement strand
TAACGAAAGAATCCACTTACTATCTAGAAAAAGAAGTAGTAAGTGGATTTTTTATATATTGATTTTATTTTCTAAAGAATCCAAGATATTCTAGATGGATAAGAACTTCTTTTAAGTATTGTTCTGTTGGGACTTGATATGTGTAACCGTCTTTCGTAGTACGTTCTACAGTTAGACCATTTTCATCCATAATTTGTAGTAATGTATCACGTGTGGTAGGTTTAGTTAGTAACTTCGCAACAAATAGTACGCCATTATCGATACGTTCATCAATTTGGTTATACATATTGCCAAAGGCCGTATATTGGTTGCCACCATCTTCTATGAGTGTTTTCATATAGTTGACGAAGGGCTCAGGTATATAGCTTTCATTTTCAACAAATGGGAGGATAGGATAGGCTTCGCCACAAATGTTGAGATTTCCTGTGATAATTAGGACTAGTAGGCGTCGATAGAGATGATTGTTATCAATGTTATATCCTGGGTACTTACTATTGATATGATCTATAATATCTTGCACTGTAAATTGTTTAGCAGTATCCATTAACTCTTTGATTGCAATATGGACTGTATCGGTCCAGTCGGATGGAACACCTTCTTTATTGGAAGAGGTCGATACATAGTATAGGCTATTTAACATACTAACTGTTACTGTTTCTTCACGATTGATCTTTGATTCATTGGATTGTTTTGTTAATAGACTCATGCGGAATTGTGTATCATATACATAGTCATAAAACTGTTCCTTATCAATATAGTTACTATTGGATAAGGTTCGGATATTGTTCGCCACATCATCTGCTAACCAAGATATAAATGATCGTTGTAGTACTTCGTCACCAATGTAGGCACAGCCTTGTTTCTGAGCACGTTCTATAAATTCAGATACGTAAACAGGATCATTAAAGGCTTCTAAATATTCATGGGCCACATAATAATCATTAGAGTTCAGTACTCGTTGAATATTATTAATTTTATAATCTGATTGAGTACGAGAACGTTCATCACTACTCATGGTATCTGCTACCATTTTCAATACATTTTTTGTATATAATGTACGCTCTAATAGATTTTGAGCCATAGCCCGTTTTTCCGAGTACAACATAATATCCCGCAATTGCTCTAGGCGTTTCCAACCTGGGTATGTGTTATAGGATACATAAGCGATACCGTTATCGGATAGGTTCACATTACAGATACTTAGAATTTTATCCTTTACTGTATCAGGAACCCAAGACCAGATGCCGTGGACGATGATGTAATCAAAGGTACCAAAGCTTTCATCAATGTCGAGGATATCTTTTTCTAATAATGTCACATTGGTGAGGCCTATGGATTGTATAATTTCATTGCCATGTTGTACTTGTACACCTGATAGGTCGATGCCTGTGAAAGTTGCTTCTGGATAGTACAGTGCTTGCGGTATGAGATTACCGCCACAGGAGGCACCTAATTCAAGAACGCGGGCACCCTTGATTGGTGCAGGAGTAAGACCATACATTTTAGCCTTAGCTTGCAAATTATTAATATTCGTACTAGAAAAAGGCTTGGATACATAGAGGAATGAATCATACGAGTCCTTTAGCTCATTTATATTGACCTGTAATTCATCAGGTATAGTCGAATGATTGGTAATTACTGTATTCTTTTTTGTATTTGTTTTCTGTTTTGTATCTTGTTTTCTCATATACTAACCCCTGAAATAAATTTTTGAATATATAACGTTGGGTATAGTATAGCATATAAAAAGAACTGCATCCTCAAATTATTTAAACTATAGGGTGCAGTTCTTAATGTTTGTGTGCTTATAATTGTATTATTTATTTAATTTTGCCATGAGTTGATGTACAGTTTTTTGTAGCTCTTTATTTTGTGTTTCTAACGCTTGTACACGAGCTTCAAGGTTTTGGTTATGACTAGTTACTTGAGATTTACCAGGTTTATAAGTAACACCTACGTTTGCCATGATGTGGTTATTAAGTGTGACACCAGTAGTTAATAATAGATTGTCTCGATGGTAATAGCCAACGCCAAGCGCTAGGGCGTTAGCATTTTTATAATGGCCATAGCCAGCCATGTATTGAACACGATTGTCAGGGTCATATGCCATTGGGTGTAATGCAGCCAATGCAGCGGCACGAGCATCGCCCTTATTGGATTCGGATTCAACACGTTGGACATTTTGCTCTACGCGATTGATGGAGTCATGTAGTTGTGCATTTGTACTTTGGTTAAGGGTATCAATCATTTGGTGAACCCCATATAATTGGGATCCGTTGATGGCATCTGTAGAAGTGGCACTGACACGACCAGCTGCTACATTTGTAATAGTACGTTCCTTGTCCTTGGCACCTACGGATACGGTGGAGATAGGGGTAGTACCTGCATAATTCACTGTTTTCCCATTGTTAAAGGTATAACTCGATGTACCCACAACATCACCATCTGTAGAGTCATTACCGAGGATTACGGCATTTTCTAAGGATGTGGTCACATTATTACCCATAACAAAGGTGTTGTTCCCAGAAATGTGGTTGTAGTTACCAATACTATAAGCACCGCTAGCATCAATGGCGTTCATATTGTATTTACCTTGACCGAATACACCAGATTCAGTGGCGTTGCTAGTTAAGGTGTTATAAGATCCGATAGCAAGTCCCTTTTTGGCATTGATGTTTGTGTAATGACCAATACCGAGGGTAAAGTCTCCATTTACAGACGAGCCGGAACCGATAAGAACGGAATTGGTAGCCTTACTGCTCGCACCTTGATAATGACCAATCCATACATTTTTTGAACCTTCAGATTTTTCACCCGATTGGGTACCCATCACAATAGACATGGTTTGCTTTGCATTGTTCGCCGCCATGGCACCGGCAATGACGTTAAAATCACCTGTGCTGTTTATGAAGCTTTTACCACCTAAGGTAATATTGCCGCCACCTTTAGATCCGTTACTAGCTAAAGCACCGATAGCTACATTGTTACCATTTGCGTTAACACTGTTAATAACTTGATGGGTACTATTCGCTGCACCCGCCGTTCTACCGAGCGTTACATTACCATCGTTAGTAAATGTAGTTCCTACGGCGCCAACGTTTCCGTTGTTTTCTACAATGTTTACAGGTGCTACGGGCGCTGCCGATACAATCCCCATAGATAATGTAGAACACACAATACCAGTTAATACTAAATGTTTCTTACTCATCGCAATACACTCCTTTGCATATTATGATTTCACAAAACTTTCATATAACTTACAGATTCATAATAATACATGAAAGTTATGTTGTAAATGAATATTTTGTATATTATGGGGCATAAATACACCATAAATGTATATTTTAGAGAATGTTTATGCAATGGTATAAAAGCGTTTAACTCGAAACGGAAAAGGTTAATCTACATAGAGAAATTTCTCTATAGTTTTGCCTATTTATGGCTTTGATTTCTTGACAGTAGTATCCATTATTCGTTACACTAATATATATTTCATTTATTGTTCATGAATTTTATGTGTAGAGAGTAATGAAGCGTATTGTGTGTATTGCTTTAGGTGCCCTATTGTGTTGTGTGGGTTCGGCTGAGGCAGAAAAACAACAATTATATACAGATAAGGGAGTAGAGGAATTTCATATTACACCGGCATCAACGCCAGATCATATGATTGGTGAAAGTGGACCTCTCATTATGGATCGTCAAGATACTAAGACGGTGAAATATAGTAATGTTGATGCCGTAAACCGTGCTATCAATGCAGTAGCTATGTCGAATGTGTCTAATGCTATGTATGGCTCTAAAGGGAAACCATGGATGCGACGTACTACCTTGAGTTTTCAGTTCCAAGAGGGATGGAAACCGCTGTATTCGGTAGAGACTGTACAACCGTTAGGCCATTACGATACGACGTCGAGAGATGTATGGTTTACACAACAACGCATATCTCGAGCATCAGATATTGGTACGACCCTCAATGTAGGTGTTGGTTATCGACGTATCTCCAAGGATGACCGCCATCTCTACGGTGCTCATCTATTCTATGACCATCGGTTCCTTCGTCACCATGATCGTCTTAGTGCGGGGCTTGAATATATGTCTGGTGAAAGTGAATTCCGTTTTAATTGGTATGGGGCAGCATCAGATGAGCGTGTTCTCGATGCAAACCTTCACACCTTAGAACGTGTGTCCAATGGATATACCATAGAATATGGTAAGACCTTTAAGAATGCTCGTTGGGCTAGGGTCTATCTCGAAGGATACCACTGGGATCAAGAACGTCAGGCGGATAAGAATGGTTTCCGTATAGGGTCAGAAATGCAACTTACACCACGTGTATCTATAGATATGGGATATAACAAACCGGAGCATAGCTCTGGCGGTGCATACGGCAAGATTACATTCCGCTTAGCAGGTGCTCCGATGGCCTGGTACGGTGGTAAACATCGTTTAGAAGAAACGGTAACAGTGAGAGATAAGATGCTTAACCTGGTAAGACGTCATAATACGGTATGGGTGGAGTAATTATGAAAACATCTAAAATCTTATTAGCAGCTATGGTTTTATCCACAGTAGCTACAGGGGTATTAGCAGAAGAAGTTAAAACTTGGAATATTGTTCCTACTAATAGAGATGATAATGAAAATTATCATGTAACTTTAAACTACTTAAATAGTCGTCCAGAGTCATATGCGAATGTGGACACCAATCTAGATTTTATTAGAATTCATGATAAAAATGATCAAATAACAGAAATTAGTGGTGGATCTGTATCAGTACATTCAAAAGACAGACATACCCATAACGATTTATACCCTGGCTACTTTAGCATGATTGGTGACAATAATAGCTTTGAAGCTCGTACTGGATATTTACGCCTTCTCAATGGACCAGAAAATGGTGACACTGAATTAAATGGCCGTAATATTACAATTATGAGCGTCGATGGTGATGAGCGATATGCAAAATTTGGTTTAGATGAAATCAATGCAGGCAATCAACAAATCAACAATGTAAAAGCTGGTGTTGAAGATACTGATGCAGTGAACGTAGCTCAACTTAAACATTTACAAGATCAAATCACAGCATCTTCTAGTGTTACAACTATAACAGCTGGTGACCACATTAAGTGCGTCCTTTCCAAGATGGATAAACGCATCGACAAATCTGTAGCAGGTGCTGCAGCGTTGGCGGCTTTACATCCACTTGATTTTGATCCAGATGCTAAATGGGACTTTGCTGCAGGATATGGTCACTATCGCAGTGGTGATGCGGCAGCTATCGGTGCTTTCTACCGTCCTAACGAAGATGTACAACTTAGCATCGGTTCCACAGTAGGCAGCGATGAAACAGTATTCAATGCTGGCTTGTCTGTGAAAGTAGGGGCTCATAGTGGTGTATCTCGTTCTCGCGTAGCGATTGGTAAAGAGGTATTGGCTCTTAAGAAAACTGTAGCTGAACAAAATGCACAAATCCAAAAATTGACTGCATTATTGAACGGTGTCGCTAGTACTAAGATGAAAGCTGACCACACTACATTATTCCCAGATGTGGCTGCAAACCATTGGGCATATGAAGCGGTAAGTGATTTATCTCGCCGTGGTCTCGTTGAAGGCTATCCAGATGGCACATTTGGTGGTGACCGCTTGTTAACTCGTTATGAATTCGCACAAATTGTATACCGTGTAATCCAAGACGGCGTAACAGTAGATGATCGCCTCGTTACTGAATTCAGCCCAGAAATGGCATTGTTCCGCGTGGACACAATAGCAAAAAACGCTCAAGGTGAACCAACAATTGAACGCGTTCGTGTAAATAAAAAATAGAATAGGTTATTACATAATTACTGGCTACTACTTAATTATATTTAGAAGTGAGGGAATCTATGTAGTAGCCAAATCAAAAAGCGTAACTGATATAGACGGCACTCTATACCAGTTACGCTTTTTTGTGTGATTAAGTTTAATTTCATCAATACTTCATATATAAATTGATACATGAAAAAATAGTGAATCAGTCTATAAAAAACTACAATAATCTAAAATAGAAATTCTTCGATCATCGATATTTTAAAGATAATATATAAATGCGTTTTGAAATCGATAAAAATCAATGAGATTAAATCTATTAATCGTTTATTTATAACTTACATTAATATAAATATGGAAAAAAACTGTATTGCATAGAGAAAATTAGATTGAGCTTTATAAAATAGAATTAAAACACACAAAAAATGAGTAAAAAAACACCCATATATTAAATTTTCTTTAACAAAATAAAGGTTCTAGTAATAAACTTTATGAATTATGATAAAAACATGAAGGAAGCTATTTACAACATTTTCGATATATGATATTCTGTTCATGACACAAAATGAAAATAATATGAAAGACACTCAGAAAGCCATTAATTATGGGATATTTGGACTTTTAGCCTTTTGTATTTATTGATTATTATTTATAAGGATTGTAATTGTGTCTAGTTTAAGAAAGGGGTTCATAGAAATATGAATAAGATCTTTAAAGTAGTTTGGAGCAAATCTAAAGAATGCTACGTAGTAGTATCTGAAGTTGCTAAAAACAATGGTGGTAAGAAAAAAGTTCTTGCTAGCGTATTAGCTGGTTTGGCTATGGTAGGTGCTACTGCACAAATGGGTACACCTGTACAAGCGGGCTCTAACACGAATGGTAATAATATTAATGTTTGGTCCAATCAAAGAGTTGATACACCTACACCAGGTGGCTCTGCTGTAACAAATACAAATACACAAAATACTGCAGGTGATAACTCTGTTACTATTGGTCAACAATTAACAACAGGTACAGGAGCTGTAGCTGTTGGTAGATTATCTACTGCAGCAGGCGATCGTGCGGTGGCTATTGGTGAAAATGTTAATGCTAAAAAAGAAGATACAATTTCTGTAGGTAGTTCCAACAATTCTAATACTGGTGGTGGTATCACTATTGGTAAAGGGAATACTGCTGATTCTACTGCAAATGGTGGTAGAGCTGAAGGTAACTCTCAAATTGCTATCGGCCGCGATAATAAAGCGACCAAAGAAGATACTTTAGCGCTTGGTCGTGCAAATACAGCATCTGGTAATGTTTCTGTTGCAATTGGTGCCCGTACTGAAGCAACAAATTCCGGGTCTATTGCAATTGCTGGTAATGGTGATGGTTATAAAACTACATCTACAGGCTATGGTTCTATTGCAATTGGTATGCAATCTAACTCCACTGGTAAGGCTTCTACTGCAGTAGGTGGTGTTTCGCAAGCAACTGCAGATAGTGCAAGTGCATTTGGTCGTGCAGCTAATGCATCTGCGGAAAATGCAACGGCTTTAGGTTATAATTCCGCTGCATCCGTAGCTGATGGCGTAGCTCTTGGTTCCAATTCCAAAGCAACTACAGCAGCAGGCGTGGCTGGTTATAATCCTGCTGATAGCCGTACAAATACATATGCTGGTTTATCTGGTAATGCAAAAACATCTACATTAGCAGCCGTTTCTGTAGGTGACGGTTCTAATGCAACTCGTCAAATTACTGGCGTTGCTGCAGGTAAAGAAGATACTGATGCTGTTAACGTGGCTCAATTGAAAAATGTTAACTTAAAATATGCTGGTAATAGTGGTAGTGGTGATGTGTTGTTGAACAATGGTACATTGAACCTTAAAGGTGAAGGCCTTATCTCTACAACTGCTGATGCTAGCGGTATTACTGTAAAAATTGCAAAAGGTGATGATATCACTAATAACAATGGTAAGGCAGTGGCTCCTTCTCCAAATGGTGTTGCTACTACTGATAATGTAGTACAAGCTATTAATAAAGCTGGTTGGAATGCTAATGCATCTGCTAATGGTGGTACATTAACAGGTACTGCTACTGCAACTAAAGTAGTTCCTGGTGATACAGTAACTTTCAGTGCAGGTAAAAACCTTACAGTAGCACAAACATTAGGTACAAACACACAACAATATACATATGCGTTGAGTTCCACTCTTAAAGATATTGAAAGCATCCAAAATGGTGCATCCAAAATCACATTGAACAATGGTGGTGGCACAACTATCTCTGGTGGTAACTTGAGCGTAGATGGTAATAAAATTACTAAAGTAGCTCCTGGTACTGATGATACTGATGCTGTTAATTACAGTCAAATTAAAGGTTTAAGAACTGAAGTTAAAGCTGGTACTGGTATTACTGTAACTCCAACCAAAGGCACAGATGGTCATGACATCTATACAGTAAGCTCTAATGCAACAGGTGGTACAGCTTCTACTGAAAGCGTAGTTAAAAAAGCAGCTGCATCTGGCGATACTAACATTGCTGATGTTTCTGTTGCAGGCGGTAAAAATGTAAATGATCCTGGTGCTCAATACGAAGTATCCGTATCTAAAAATGCTGTTAAAGATGCAGCTCGTGAAGCAGTAACAGTAAATAATGGTGGTAACACAGATAATCCTATTACTGTGACACCAACTAAAGATGACCCTAACCACACTACATCTTATGCTGTTACATTCGATGGTAATAAAGCAGCTAAACAAATTCCATTAACTTATAAAGCTAATGGCACTGGTGATAAAACTGTTAAATTAGATAAAGGTCTAGACTTTACTAATGGTACAAATACTACAGCAGAAATCGGTAATGATGGCGTTGTTAAATTCAATTTGAATGACAATGTAGCTCTTACTAATGCTGGCTCCTTGACTGTTGGTGGTACTACAGTAAATAATGGTGGTCTTACAATTACAGCTCCTGCTGGTGGAACAACATCTAACGTTACTTTAACTCAATCTGGCCTTGATAATGGCGGTAATAAAATTGTTAATGTTAAAGATGGCGATGTAAGCGCTACATCCAAAGACGCTGTAAATGGTTCCCAATTACATGCTGTAAAAGCTGCTGAACGTCATATCACGCCTACAACTACTGGTAATGAATATACAGTAGATGCTGATGGTAACGTTACTATGACTTATACAGATGGTAATGGTGCTGTAGTAACAGGTGAAAATGCTATTATTAAAGGCATTGCTAAACAAGATCTTTCCAACATTACTAATGCAGGTAAAAAAGTAATTACTGGTCTTAGCAATAAAGTAGTAGCTGGTGATAATGTAACTGTTACTGACACTGAAGATGCTACAACAGGTCAAAAAACTTACACAGTAAGTGCAAACTTAACAAAAGTAACTGACGGTACAAATACAACAGTAACTGGTACTGGTACAACTGCCGATCCATACAAAGTAAATGTATCTGGCGACTTGAAAGGTATTACGTCTATTGCTAATACAACAGGTGGCCCAACAATGACAATTGGTGGTAACTCCATTAATATCACTGGTGGTAACTTAGATTTAGGTAATAACAAAATTACTAAGGTAGCTCCTGGTACTGATGATACTGATGCGGTTAACGTTAAACAGTTGAAAGATACTGAATTACACATCACGCCTGGTACGTATACACCTGATGCTAATAAAAAAGTTAAATTAACATATACAGATGGTAATAATGCTGTAGTTACTGGTAAAGAAGCAGTTATCGACTTGTCTAGTTTGGCAACAGGTGGTACAGCTTCTACTGAAAGCGTAGTTAAAAAAGCAGCTGCATCTGGCGATACTAACATTGCTGATGTTTCTGTTGCAGGCGGTAAAAATGTAAATGATCCTGGTGCTCAATACGAAGTATCCGTATCTAAAAATGCTGTTAAAGATGCAGCTCGTGAAGCAGTAACAGTAAATAATGGTGGTAACACAGATAATCCTATTACTGTAACACCAACTAAAGATGACCCTAACCACACTACATCTTATGCTGTTACATTCGATGGTGATAAAGCAGCTAAACAAATTCCATTAACTTATAAAGCTAATGGCTCTGGTGATAAAACTGTTAAATTAGATAAAGGTCTAGACTTTACTAATGGTACAAATACTACAGCAGAAATCGGTGATGATGGCGTTGTTAAATTCAACTTGAATGACAATGTAACTCTTACTAATGCTGGTTCCTTAACTGTTGGTGGTACTACAGTAAATAATGGTGGTCTTACAATTACAGCTCCTGCTGGTGGCACAACATCTAACGTTACTTTAACTCAATCTGGCCTTGATAATGGCGGTAATAAAATTGTTAATGTTAAAGATGGCGATGTAAGCGCTACATCCAAAGACGCTGTAAATGGTTCCCAATTACATGCTGTAAAAGCTGCTGAACGTCATATCACGCCTACAACTACTGGTAATGAATATACAGTAGATGCTGATGGTAACGTTACTATGACTTATACAGATGGTAATGGTGCTGTAGTAACAGGTGAAAATGCTGTTATTAAAGGCATTGCTAAACAAGATCTTTCCAATATCAATAATGATGGTAAGAAAGAAATTACTAAACTTGGTACTATTGTAAAAGCTGGTGACAATGTAACTGTTTCTGAAACATCTGATGCTACAACAGGCCAAAAAACTTACACTGTAAATGCTGTAACTCCAGCAGTTTACACTAAAGCTGATGGTACTAAAGTAGTTAAACGTCCAGATGGTACTTTCACAACTAACGTTGATGGTGCGCCTGGTAACGATGTTCC
>CAKPXR010000046.1 GCA_934202215.1 uncultured Veillonella sp. | reverse complement strand
TTGCCGTTTAAATAATCACATAAATCACCTTGATGAGCATCTAGTTCGTCTAACTTATCATCAATTAAATCTTGGACTCGCCACCACCCCATGGACCAGTTCGTAAATAACGTATTATCTTCAGGAGCTCGTCCTACAAGACGTTGTAATACAATGTCAGGGTGCAAGTGACGAACAAAATTCACAACCCGATCAGCATATTCTTCGGCACTAATTAAGGTAAATTGCCCCTCTTGATACCACTTAGCCATTAGTGTATTTTTCACAATATATAAAGCATGCAGTTTAACTTGATCTACGCCAAGGGCTGACAAAATACGGGCCCCTTCGATGGTATCCTGCATTGTATCCCAAGGCAAATTAACAATCATATGGGTTGTGACATTAAATCCGTATCTCTTAATGCGCAATACAGCATCAATAAACTGTGCTAAATCATGACCACGATTAATCTTCTCAAGGGTATCGTAATTGACCGTTTGCAATCCTAATTCAATATAAATATCCTTTTGAAAACGATCTCTAATATCAGCTAATATGTCTAAATATTCATCGGCAATACAATCTGGTCGCGTCGCAATAGCAATGCCTACAGCTTCATCGATACAGCCTTGTTCCATATAGCTTTTAAAATCATCAAGTCCCAAATAGGTATTACTAAAGTTTTGATAATAAGGTATAAATTTTTTCGCCTTATATTTAGGACCTATGTGAGCAATGTTTTCCTCTAATTGCATACGTACTGTCATCCAAGCAGGACGATTTTCATAGCCCGCACCAATTTCACCGCAGAAGGTGCAGCCTCCTACGCCGGCTGAACCGTCTCGATTTGGACATGTTAGCGGTAAAGCAACAGGTAATTTATAAACCTTCTCCCCATAGGTTTCTTTATAGTATTTAGATACCATGCGGTATCGTTTTGGTCTCGTTGTATCGGTCATAACACTCCTATTTAACTAACCAATCATCGCTTGTTATGTAATATTTCAACTATCAAAAATTAGATAAATTATTTTTGTATTACTAACAAGCCTCTATTTCTGGACGTATAAATGGTTTTACCTCTTTATTAACGTCGATAACAACTGTAAATGGTGTACTAGGTACATTATCTATACCTAATACATGTGCCGTCTCCTTAGACATCGGCATTTCTACATATTGTTGGCGAATCTTACGCCATTCTTTAAATGTATAGTTTGGAATATACTGAGATGCAACATCTTCGTTGCGCCAGAATGCTTCCCCTTCTTGTAAAAGCTCCTTTGTCTGTTTAGGTAAACCAACGGCTTCACTTCGAACCTTACCACGATAGCTAACAAGAGTATCGTACTGTAATAATTCGGCTGCTACTTTGTCACCTTTAGACAAGAAGAAGTTATATAAGAACTCGATTTGATCAATATCTTTCAAGTTAACCTTGTGATTACCTGCATCGAGCCAAGCTTGTGTCATTTCACAGAAATAAGAAAAAGCGTCTTTTTTAGGCTCCACTTTAGATGGATCATACTTTTTCATTGGTGGTACATGATTTGTTACTATATCTTCACCAGTTATGGATGTATCAGTATGTTCCTTAATAAGCTTGCTACCAATATAGGCAAAGACAGTTCTAAAACGCTCACTATTATAGAAGCGTTCAAATACATCTTCAAAGTGTTTCAAGAACCGAACGTCTTTATATGGCAATACATGTGTACTTAAAACCTCATAAGGAGCTAATGGATCACTAATATATTGGTATTCATCCATGCGGCGTACACCAGAGCCTTTTAATAGTTTCAAGAACCCTATTTGTAGCGCATGAGGTTGTAAGCTAAATAAATCGTTGAAGGATAATCCAAATCGCGCTTTATTTTCGTAAGGTAAGCCTACAATTAAATCCATATGTACATGTGTACGGCCGGCCTCAATAATAGGACGGATAGCCTTTTGAATATATGGCCAATCATTGTAACGATTAATAGCATCCAAGGTTTTCTTATGTGTACTTTGTACGCCCACCTCGATTTGGATACGGCCTGGTGGTGTTTCACAGAGAATCTGTGTTTCCCACTCTGTCATGAGCTCTGGTTCCATCTCCAAATGGAAGTTCGTCTCTGTATCTGCATAACGCATAAATTCCATCATAGGTCGATGGTGATGTGGTGCACAGTTAAATGTTCTATCTACAAATTTAACTTGCTTCACCTTGTGATCGATAAACCATTGTAGCTCTTTGAAGGTTCTCTCCTGTGGGAAGAACCGCACTGTATTCTTGTTGCCAGATAAGCAGTACTGACAGGAGAATGGACATCCGCGAGAGGATTCATAATAGATGATTTTATGTTCTAAATCCTCCATATCCTCTTCTACATACGGGAATGGTATAGTACTAAGATCTTTAACCTCTACAGCCTCTGTAGAGCCCATAAGTTCGCCTGAAATATGACGTCCTCGTACCCCAGGGATTTCTTCTTGTAAACCATCCTTACCATTTTGTAATGCACTAATAAGTTGGTAGAAAGCTTCTTCCCCTTCCCCTTGTACAACATAATCTACGGCATGGCATCGATTTAGGATTTCATCGGCTGTGAAAGAAACCTCTGGTCCACCTAAAATGATCTTAATATCTGGTCGAACAGCTTTCACCAAGTCCACTACATGTAATGTCATTTCGATATTCCAGATATAGCAAGCAAAGCCCAATACATCTATATTGCGCTCTGTAATATCGCTAAGAATATGTAAAACAGGCATATTAATAGTATATTCTACTATATCGTATGCCTGTCCGTGAGCCTGCCCGTAGGCTTTGAGATAACGCAAAGCCAGGGAGGAATGTATAAATTTTGAGTTTAATGTGGATAAAACTACGTTCATAGGTCCCCTTTATATCATCGAATGGCTCAGCCACCGTCTAGTCATAATATATATATTATACCATTAAAAGAGCCCAAAGATAAAGGAAACAATAGCCCCCACTAAAATGACAACCCCTACTACAGATAGGATAATGCCACCAAAGAATACAACAGCTGCTAAAACGACAGCTAATATGATAATTAAAATGATGCGACTAAGCCAACTTGTACTATTAAAGCTATATACCTTAACATGTGGACCATATTGGTTAAATTCTTCACTGCGTTGATAGTCTTCGTTCACATTACTAGGTGTAGAGTCCACATGAACAGAATCGCCTACCTCTTCAATGGTTACACCATCAAAATCACGGCGTTCATCATCAGATAATACGCGTGTATTAGGTTCTGCAGCACGTGTATTACTACTGTAGCTATCGCTACGCTCACTACTTCTATATGTATTTTGATTGTTATTTATATTCTGTTGATCATTCATCATTAAGTCCTTTATATGACCAAAATAATAATTAATTTTATACAACCTATTATACCATACTTTACCATAAAAAATGCAAATAAATATCCCCTACAGATATAAGTTTATATATCTATAGGGGATCTATTTATTGTATTGCTTATGCGACTATAGGCTAACCGACAAATTAGTCTTTCAAGTATTTTTGAAGCAATTCATTTACCATACCAGGGTTAGCACGGCCTTTAGATTCCTTCATAACTTGACCTACTAAGAAGCCAATAGCCTTACCATTGCCACCTTTGAAGTCTGCCACTGGTTGTGGGTTATTTGCAATAACTTGCTTAACGATTTCTTCGATAGCACCAGTATCAGTGATTTGAACAAGGCCTTCTTCTTTTACGATAGTATCTGCATCCTTGCCGGATTCCCACATGGATACGATAACTTTTTTCGCAATTTTACCAGAGATTGTACCTTTATCGATAAGGGCAATCATACCAGCCAAGTTTTCAGGGCTTACTTTAGATTCAGCAAATGTTAAGCCACTTTCATTAATCATTTTGGACAAGTCACCAAGCATCCAGTTAGCAACAGTCTTAGCATCTGCGCCTGCTTTTACAGTAGCATCCAAGAAATCTGCTGTTTTACGGGATACAGTAAGGATTGTTGCATCTTCACGAGACAAGCCATATTCAGATACAAAGCGTTCAATCTTAGCATCTTGTAATTCTGGCAACGCACGACGTACTTCTTCGATTTTTTCGTCTGTAATTACAATTGGTACCAAGTCAGGTTCAGGGAAGTAACGGTAGTCGTTTTCTTCGTCTTTTTTACGCATACCAATAGTAATGCCTTGAGCATCATCCCAAGTACGTGTTTCTTGATCTACTTTGCCGCCAGCTTCAATCAACTTCGCTTGACGCAATGCTTCATATTCAACAACCTTTTGGATAGCTGTTAAGGAGTTAACGTTCTTAGTTTCTGTACGTGTACCAAACTCTTTAGTACCGCGCAAACGTACGGATACGTTACAGTCACCACGCAAGGAACCTTCTTCCATACGACCGTCAGATACTTCCAAATATTGCAAGATAGAACGTAATTTTTCAACATAGGCTCTCGCTTCTGCACCGGAACGAATATCTGGTTCGGATACGATTTCAAGAAGAGGTACACCCGTACGGTTGTAGTCAACATTAGAAGATTTAGAATCGGAAATCGTGTTACCACTATGAACGAGTTTACCAGCATCTTCTTCCATGTGAATACGCGTAATACCAATGCGTTTAGTTTCACCATTTACTTCGATGTCTAAATGACCATTCAAGCAAATTGGCAAATCGTATTGTGATGTTTGATAGTTTTTTGGCAAATCTGGATAGTAGTAGTTTTTACGGTCAAATTTGTTAAAGTTTAGAATTTCACAGTTCAATGCTAAACCTACTTTGATAGCAAATTCTACTACTTGTTTATTTAACACAGGCATAGCACCAGGTAAGCCTAGGCATACTGGGCATACATGTGTATTTTGATCGCCGCCGAATTCAGTGGTACAACCACAGAAGATTTTAGACTTAGTCTTAAGCTCTGTATGAACCTCTAAACCAACGACTGTTTCGTATTTACTACTCATAGAGAAACCTCCCCAGTTGGTGCTACTAATTGACAATCTGGACGTGCTTGTTCAAATGTGAAAGCGGCACGTAACAATGTTTCTTCACCCATAGCAGGACCAAGCAATTGTAAGCCGATTGGCAAATTGCTGCTGCTCATACCTGCTGGAATGCTAATACCTGGAATACCTGCAAGGTTTGCTGGTACTGTACAGATATCTTCTAAGTACATTGCCAATGGATCATTTGCTTTTTCACCAAATTTATAAGACGTATTAGGTGCAGTTGGTGTTAAAATCAAATCCACTTTGGAGAATGCTTCATCAAATTCATTTTTAATGAGGCGGCGAACTTTCAATGCTTTCAAATAGTAAGCATCATAGTAACCAGCGCTCAATACATAGGTACCTAACAAGATACGGCGTTGTACTTCTGGGCCAAAACCTTCTGTACGAGTTTTAGTAGACATGTCTACAAGATTATCTGCAGATACGCGCATACCATAGCTTACACCGTCATAACGAGCCAAATTGGAGCTAGCTTCTGCCAATGCGATGATATAGTATGCAGACAACGCATATTTAGAGTTAGGTAAGGAAACCTCAACGATTTCAGCACCCAATTTTTTATATGTTTCGATAGCCTCTTCCATAGCTTTACGAACTTCGCTATTGAGACCTTCGCCAAAGAATTCTTTTGGCACACCGATTTTAAGATTTTTTACATCATTTACAAGAGCTGTAGTGTAGTCTACACGAGTACCTGGAATAGATGTGGAGTCTTTCGCATCATGACCAGAGATGGCATTTAATACTAAAGCAGCATCTGTTACATCACGAGTAACAGGTCCAATTTGGTCTAAAGAGGATGCAAAGGCGATTAAACCATAACGAGATACATTACCGTATGTTGGTTTTAAGCCTACAACACCACAGAAGGATGCTGGTTGACGAATAGACCCACCAGTATCAGAGCCAAGAGCCCAAATAGCGGAGCCACTAGATACAGCTGCTGCACTACCACCAGAAGAACCACCTGGTACACAATCAGCATTCCAAGGATTACTAGTTTTTGCTAATGCAGAGTTTTCTGTTGAACCACCCATAGCAAATTCGTCCATGTTAAGTTTACCAAGACTTACAAATTGATTATCTTGTAAACGTTCAATAACAGACGCATTGTATGGAGGTACAAAGTTCTCTAACATTTTAGATGCACATGTTGCAGGTTCATCTTTAATACAAATATTATCTTTAATTGCACCAGGAATACCTGCCAATGGAGAAATAGCTTCACCTTTAGCAATTGCTTCATCTACAAGCTTAGCTGTAGCTAAAGCACGATCATGAGAATCGGACAAGTACGCATGTACAGTCGGTTCCACTTTCGCTTTATGTGCAATAACAGCATTCGTCAATTCTACGGCACTGATTTCTTTATTCACTAGTTTCTTGTGTAATTCATGAATTGTTGCCACAGCGAAACCTCCTATTCTTGTACAACGCGAGGTACTTTAAAGTACCCATCCTCTGCTTCTGGAGCATTGGACAAAGCTAAATCATGGTCTAAGGATGGTTTTGTTTCATCCTCTCTAAATACATTGTTCAATGGTACTGCATGAGCCATTGGTTCTACATCATTAAGCTCTAATGCATCTAGTTCAGCAACATAAGTCAAGATATCGGATAACTCTTTTTCTACATGTGCCATATGTTCTTCCTTAACTTCCAAACGTGAAAGCCAGGCGATTTTTCTAATTTCCTCTTGGCTGATTTTCATCGAGACACATCCTTTCATAATTATTTATTATAAAGCAAATAATATATATTTTCAAAATATTGTAGAATGTATGTCTATTGGATTTCTCCGAGTTTGTGTAGGAGTTCTACAAACTCTTCTTCATTCATAACGCGAATACCCAATTCATTTGCTTTAGTAAGCTTACTACCACTGTCTTCGCCAGCAATAACAAGGGTTGTTTTCTTAGAGACGGAACCTGTCACCTTAGCTCCATGAGCTTCAAGAATCTTACCAGCTTCACTACGGCCCATAACTTCAAGTTTACCTGTGAGAACGACGATTTCGCCGTCCATTTGGTTACCTGCAGCTTCTACAACATCTACGGTCATCTTAAGACCGGCTTGTGTTAAGCCTTCAATAATGACAACATGGGCAGGGTCTTGACGGTATTCAACGATACTATCAGCCATAGTAGGACCGATTTCTTCTACCGCCACTAATTCTTCTTTAGTAATTGTCATGAAACGTTCCATAGATTTCACAACATTAGCAATTGTGCCGGCTGCTTTAGATCCAATTAGGCGAATGCCGAGGCCATACAATACACGGTCTAATCCACGAGCTTTAGAGTCTGCGATGGCTTTCACCAAATTCTCTGCAGATTTCTTACCCATTCGATCCATAGTAACTAATTGATCTACTGTTAAATGATATAAATCAACCACATTAGCAATTAACTTGTTATTGATCAAGTTTTCTACAATGCTAGGACCAAGGCCATCTATATTCATAGCATCGCGAGATGCAAAATGGATAATTTGTTCCTTTTCAATGGCAGGACAGTGTTTATTAGTACAACGAACAGCGGCTTCACCTTCACGACGAACTGCAGGAGAGTCACATACTGGACAGCGATTTGGAATAATGAAAGGCACCTCAGAACCATTCCGTTTTTCTGGAACTACGCGAATAACTTCTGGAATAATCTCTGCCGCCTTGTGAATGATAACGTGGTCACCAATGCGAATATCCTTTTCATTGATAAAGTCTTGATTGTGTAATGTTACACGACTTACATTCGTACCGGATACGAATACGGATTCAAGCTCACCTGTTGGCGTAAGAACACCTGTACGTCCTACATTGATAGTAATATCCTTAAGAACGGTTTCTACCTCTTCTGGAGGATATTTGTACGCTGTTGCCCATTTAGGGTCTTTTGCAGTACTGCCAAGTACCTCTTGGTCGTCAAAACTATTGACCTTAATTACCATACCATCAGTATCGTATGGCAACTCATGGCGCTTTTCACCCCAATATTCAATAGCCTCGATTACCTCGTCAATTGTTTTACAAACGCGATAATGAGGATTTACAGAAAACTTAAACGTTTCTAAGCTTTGTAATAATTCCTCTTGGCTATGAATATTGGCACCCACTTCAGAACCGATTGCATAGGCAAAGAATGCTAAATTACGACTAGCCGTAATCGCTGGATCTTGTTGACGTAAAGAACCAGCTGCTGCATTACGAGGATTTACAAAGGTTGGTAACCCCTCTTCATCACGTTCTTCATTAATGCGTTTAAACTCGCTATGAGGCATATAAGCTTCACCGCGCACCTCGATAAATTCAGGTGCATTTTCAAGATATAAAGGAATGGATTTAATAGTCCGCACATTGGCTGTAACATCTTCACCAACACGGCCATCACCACGTGTTACAGCACGTACAAACATGCCGTTCTCATAGTGCAAGTTAACAGCTAAGCCATCGATTTTAAGCTCTACTACGTAAGCAGAAGGCTTATGGCCCAATTCCTTTTCTACGCGATTTGCAAACGCACGCACTTCATCAGCACTGAATACATTAGATAAGCTCAACATAGGACGGCCATGAACGACCTTTTCAAAGGAGCCTTCCACCTTCATACCCACCCGTTGTGTTGGGGAAGATGGCACAATATATTCAGGATGAGCTGTTTCTAAATCAACGAGCTCTCGATATTTTTTATCATATTCAAAGTCACTCATTGTAGGAGCATCTTTTACATAGTACAAATACTGCGCATGAGTCAGCTCTTGTTGTAACTCTTTAATTCTATCTTTCGGATTCATCTTCTATCCTTTTATACAGAAAACAATTACCCCTTTTTAACAGGTGCAAATTTAGCCATTACCACACGTACACCTTGGGTTGGAAACTCAATTGTTAGCTTCATGCCAGCCCCTTCGCCGGCGACATTGATTACTTTCCCATTGCCCCACTTACTATGAATAGCTGTATCGCCAACCTTCCAATCAGCAATCACTTCATTGCGAACAATTGGTTTTGTTACAGGACGGCTAGTAACACTCATATGTTGTGGTACATGGCGCTTAATATCATCAGGTACTTTACGCTTAGCACGCAAACCATCTACTAACTCTTCAGGAATTTCGTCAATAAAGCGAGATGGCAAATAACTGCTAGTACGGCCAAATACGGTACGCGTAGTAGCATTAGAAATATATAGTTCCTTTTCAGCACGAGTAATGCCTACATAGGCAAGACGACGTTCCTCTTCAATTTCCTCAGGGTTCATCAATGTGCGACTATGAGGGAATAAGCCTTCCTCCAAGCCTCCTAAGAATACGATTGGAAACTCCAAACCTTTTGCAGCATGTAATGTCATTAAGGTCACTTTAGATTCTTCTTGCTCAAAGGAGTCAACATCATTAACGAGGGCTACTTGCTCTAAGAAATCCTCAACAGTCCCCGTTGGATTAGTATCTTGGAAGTCTTTAGCTACAGATAAAAGTTCACCGATATTCTCAGCACGAGCCTGATCTTGTGGATCCGTACTTTCTTCTAACTGTGCCAAGTAACCTGTTCTATCAAGAATAGCTTCTAAAATATCGAGTACCGTTTTGTCTTCCATTTCAGCTACAAGAGTAAAGATAAGAATGCCGAATTCTTCTAACTTTTCCTTTGTTTTACCTTTAATCGTATCTACAAGATGCAACTGTGTTAATGTCATAAACAAGGATGTGCCGTTTGCACGAGCATAATCTTGTAGTTTTGCCACTGTAGTTGCACCAATACTACGCTTTGGTACATTAATGATACGTAATAAACTTAAATCATCGAAAGGATTATATAGTACGCGTAAATAAGCTAAAACATCCTTAATTTCTTTACGATCATAGAACTTTGTGCCCCCTACCATCGTATATGGCAGAGCCCGTTTAATCAGTGCTTCTTCAAGTACACGAGATTGAGCATTTGTA
This sequence comes from uncultured Veillonella sp., assembly GCA_934202215.1. GTDB lineage: Bacteria > Bacillota > Negativicutes > Veillonellales > Veillonellaceae > Veillonella. The sequence continues at coordinate 836 of CAKPXR010000046.1, read as the reverse complement.
CGGTACAAAATAGCCATATCGCCATAAGGTACGCCATGAATATCGTGCTTTTTAGCAATAGTGTCGCCGATGAAAGCCGCTTCTTCATGTTCAGACTGCGCCGTAAAATGCTGGATTTTAGCACCTTCAGTCTTATCGGTCCACAAGTTTTTCTTTGGACGACCTTCGTTATTTTCAATTACCGCATTGGCTGCATCAAGGATAATCTTTGTAGAGCGGTAGTTTTGCTCCAACTTAATAGATGTACAGTTCGGATAATCCTTTTCAAAGTCTAAGATATTTTGAATATCTGCACCACGCCAAGCGTAAATACTTTGGTCAGCATCACCTACAACGGCAATATTTTTCCAATGAGATGCTAATAATTTAGCCAGTAAATATTGAGCATGGTTCGTATCTTGATATTCGTCAATCATAACATAACGAAAACGCTTGCTATATTTATCTAGCACAGCTGCATTAGATTGCAATAATTTTACTGCCACCAATAAAAGGTCATCAAAGTCTAAGGCATTATTTTTACGTAATTCTCGTTCATAATATTCATATACATCAGCAACCTTCTGTTGATAAAAGTCCCGTGCTTGCTTTCTAAAATCAGAGGCGAATAACAATTTATTCTTTGCATCTGAGATAGCAGCGATCATAGCACCTACTGGATAGTATTTATCGTCCAGATTTAATGCCTTTAAGGCAGCCTTAATAACAGCTTGAGAGTCAGATGTATCATAGATTGTAAAATTACTGTTATAACCTAAGAAGTTATCTAGCTCAAAACGCAAGAATTTCGCACAGAAGCTATGGAATGTGCTAAGCCAAATTCGATTAGCTACATC
>CAKPXR010000045.1 GCA_934202215.1 uncultured Veillonella sp. | reverse complement strand
GGCGATGAAAAACAAGTAGAGGCCTTGTATCGCACGCTAGAAGAACTTGTGTTCTTATACCGTGAAGGCAGTACTATAACTGAGTCCCAAGTTCGTATTGCTGCAAAACTCGTTGCTAATGGCAAAGCTGATGCTGTACATACTATGTTTGAAGATACCTTATCCGTTAATATGCGGGGGAAAAATATTACGCCTAAAACGGAAGGTCAGAAATACTATGTAGATAGCATTCGTAAAAATACCATTACCTTTGGCATTGGCCCTGCTGGTACAGGTAAAACTTTCCTAGCTGTAGCGTTAGCTGCATTCTATTTAAAAAACCGCAATGTAGATAAAATTATTTTGACTCGCCCTGCTGTAGAGGCTGGTGAACGATTAGGCTTTTTACCTGGTGAATTACAAGACAAAGTAGATCCATATTTGAGACCTCTGTATGATGCATTACATGAAATGTTTGGTATCGAGCAAGTACAACGCTTTATGGAACGCGGTACTATCGAGGTAGCACCACTAGCATACATGCGTGGTCGTACATTAGAAAATGCTTTCGTTATTCTTGATGAAGCACAAAATACGACGGCTGAGCAGATGAAAATGTTCTTAACCCGTTTAGGTAATAACTCTAAAATGGTAGTCAACGGCGATAAGACGCAAATTGACTTGCCACCACGTGTTGTGTCTGGTCTCGGCGAGGCTGAAAAGGTATTGCGTCATGTACCTGGTATTAATATGGTTTACTTTAGCGATCAAGACGTTGTCCGTCATGATTTAGTAGGTCGCATTGTAAAAGCTTACGATGCATATCACGAACGTAAGTTAGCTGGTGAGACTGCAGAATCTAACGCAGTATCCAAAGAGAATATAGCGAAAGGATAAGCATGTATATAAATATTAGCTATGATGAAGGAATTCAAGAGGATTCCAATATTGAGGCTGTTATACGCAAGGTCTGTGATGAAGTAAGTCGCGTATATGGTCTTGAAGAAGATGAAATGAGTATTTTACTCTGTGATAATGCTAAAATTCACGAGCTTAATAAGGAATATCGCGGCATTGATAGACCAACCGATGTATTGTCCTTTGCCCTAAATGAAGGGGATGATTACGAAGGCAGTGAAGAGGAACATCACTTACTTGGGGATATGATTATTTCCTTAGAGCGTACTCGTGAACAAGCTATTGAATATGGACACAGTTTTGAACGAGAATTAGCATATTTAACGACTCATAGCTGCTTACATATTTTAGGCTATGACCATATGAATGACGAAGATAAAAAAGAGATGCGTACTGAAGAGGAATTTATCTTAGGTAACCTCGGTTATGTGCGGGAGGATGCACCATACAATGAATAAGAACGAACATTTTAAATCTGGCTTTGTTGCCGTTGTAGGACGCCCAAATGTTGGTAAATCTACATTAATTAATGCCCTTATTGGCGACAAAATCGCTATCGTATCCGATAAGGCTCAAACAACGCGTAACCGTATTATCTGTGTATATACAGATGAAGCAAAACAAATTGTTTTCATGGATACACCAGGTGTACATAAGCCAAAACATAAATTAGGTGAATTCATGGTAGATGCTGCTATTGAATCCTTAAAAGAAACAGAAGCTGTTTTATTTGTAGTAGCAGGTAATGAAAAGCGCGGTCCTGGGGACAACTTCATTATTGAACAATTGAAACGTGTAAAGGTTCCTGTATTCTTAGTAGTTAATAAGATTGATACCCTCAAAAAAGAAGAGCTTTTAGAAGCCATCGTTTCTTATCAAGATGCATACCCATTTGCAGGGCTTATTCCTATTTCTGCAAAGGATAAAGAGAATTTAACTGAAGTTCTTAAGGTATTAGAGGAATCATTACCTGAAGGTCCGCAATACTTCCCAGAAGATACGATTACGGATCAACCAGAACGTTTAATTATTTCCGATATCGTACGCGAAAAAATCTTATTGTCTACTCGGGATGAAATTCCTCATGCTATCGCTGTAGATGTAGATGAAATGAAAACTCGTGATGGTGGCACAACCTATATTCGCGCTACTATCTACTGTGAACGAGATTCCCAAAAGGGCATCATCATCGGTAAAAAAGGGGCATTGTTAAAACAACTCGGTGCTGAAGCGCGTGCAGATATTCAAAAATTATTGGCTACAAAGGTGTACTTAGACCTTTGGGTTAAGGTTAAAAAGGATTGGCGTAATAAATCTGGCATGTTATCTGAACTTGGTTATAGAAAATAATTTTTGCTATAATAAAAACTAACTTGTTTTCTCAATTGTATGAAAGGAATTAAGATGGATAGTGTAGATGGCCTGTTACCCATAGGGTTTGGTCTTGTATGTATATTTTTAATTAACTTTTTTGTGGTTGCAAAGTTCTCCTTTGCTCGTCTTCGTAAAGAGCATGTAGAGGATATGGATATCCTCTTGGAAAAGGATCGAGAGTTTTTATTAAGGCTCTATCAAAACCCTGAGTATTTCTTGAATACGACTCAGTTTTTGATTTTATTTTTTATCTTAGCCCTTGCAGGAACAGGTACCTATGTATTTGATAATATCGTAGATCAACTTGTAGCGGTATTTAATCTACATAGCACATGGATGCACTTTGTACTAGATATACTTTTACTGCTATTTATTAGCTTAATTGTTCTTATCTTTGGTGAAATCGTACCTAAAGCATTAGGCTTATCCTTCCCAACAAAGTACGTAAATACATATTGCCGTATCGTAGTAGCGGCAGGTCGCTTGGTATATCCGTTCATTTGGATTGCTAGTAAAATCTCCACTGTTATTTTGGGCTTTTACAAAACAAAATATTTAACAGAGCTAGACCTGGTATACTCTGAAGAAGAAATCCGTATGATGATTTCTCGAAGCCATGAAGAAGGTCAACTAGACCAAGTGGAATCGGAGTTAATTGACAATGTATTTAACTTTGTAGACCGTAGAGCTAAAGAGGTTATGGTACCGCGTCAAGATGTGGACTGTATTTTCGTTGAAGACGGTTATGATGAAGCAATGAAATTTATTCGCTCTAAAGCACATACCCGTTACCCTCTATGTGTAGAGGATAAGGATCATATTATCGGTCTTGTTCATATTAAGGACCTCATGGAACGTCCTAATCAAGCGCGTAAGGATTTGCGTAATGTAAAACGAGATATTTTAACTGTGCCAGAGGTAATGAAATTATCTACATTACTACAATACATGAGAACTCGCCGTATTTATCAAGCTGTTGTTGTAGATGAGTACGGTGGTATGGTTGGTCTCGTAGGGCTTGAAGATATTATTGAAGAGCTCGTTGGGGACATTCAAGATGAACATGAACCACACTTACCAGCTAAAATCGCTTATGCAGATGGGTCCTTCGAGTTTGATGGCAAGGTCCTCGTAGATGAAGTAGAAGAAATGATGGACGTTGAAATCGACGATTCCGATTCTGATACAATCGGGGGCTATGTATTTGGTCTCTTAGAACGGACGCCAATCGTAGGTGATACTGTGGATGCATTGGGATATACCTTTGAAGTAACACAAATGCAAGGGTATCGCGTTTCTCGTATTAAAGTAACACCTTTACCTGAAGAGGAAACAACGGAAGAAGAACATGAAGAAGCTTAATGGTGGTTTTAACACACCTGCCATCGTCATTAGTCGAAAAAAATATAAGCTATACTCTGTATTTACTTTTATCACACCTAGCTTGGGGCTAATTCGTGCATCTATACCGCATAAGCGTATGATGACCATGCGTAATAGTTCCTATTTACGTCCCTTTAGTGCCATGTATATCACAGTAGTACCTGATGGTGAATATGTAAATGTCACACAAATTGATGGTTCCTATGTGGTAGAATCGTTAGATCTAAATTTAGATAATATTGCTTATGCTGCAGTGGCCAGTGAGCTTATTCAAGAACTATTTGCTATGTACGATGTAGATCGCAAGGTATTTGATACCGTTGTAAACTACTCCAAGCAAATTCGGCGCCGCAATGTACAGTTAGGAACGATAATGCTTGGATGGCAATTGCTGTCCTTAGCGGGGGTTGTGCCCAGCGCTAATGCTTTTTCACATCAAGATGGTATTGATCCATTCTGGATGCAGGTGCGAGAAACAACAAATCTTAGTATTTCTCATTCTGTGAAAGCTGGATTACCACAAATTCTTGGTTATCAGTGGGGTGAAGACACGCCTATAGAACTTCCTAAAACAATTTGGAAGGAACTTGAAAAGCTATTATTTGCATACTGCGAGCAAGAAATCGGTAAACCATTACAAAGCGTTAAGTTTTTAAATTCCATAATTTAATGATAGTAAAAGGCAGTTTGAGAAATCAAACTGCCTTTTGTTTATTGATGCTGAAAAGGGTATTTATATGATTGAAAAAAGATAAGCCAAATAGACATATGTGCATCTGTAGTTGACACTTTTAATAACAATTATTTATAATATAACAATGTTATATTATATGTTTTTATAGGAGGTCATTATGCAGCTTTTGGGAAATCTCAAAATACATTTTCTAGCGCTCGTACTAACTGTAGTCGCTGAATTTATAGGCATAAAAAAACTAGGTCCTGTTGTATTATTGCCATTATTGTACACATTGATTCTAGGTTTATTAATTTCTATTCCTAAGTTTAAAATCCTAACAATTAAACAGATGGAAAAATCTGCAGATTATATCGGTATTGCCGTTATGATCTTGATGGTAAAGGTAGGTTTAGGTATTGGTCCAAATCTTGGTATTCTTACAAGTGCTGGCTGGGCATTGTTATTACAAGAGCTTGGCCATTTCTTAGGTACTATTGTATTTGGCTTACCTGTGGCATTATTAGTTGGTATGCGTCGAGAAGCAGTAGGTGCTTGTTACTCCGTAGACCGTGAGCCAAATGTAGCGATTATTATCGACAAATTTGGTTTTAGCTCTCCCGAAGGCCGTGGTGTTATGGGCATGTACATCTGTGGCGTTCTTATTGGTGCTATGTGGTCCTCCGTATTAGCAGGTATATTGGCACAATCTGGTTGGTTCCATCCTTTGGCATTAGCTATGGGTGCTGGTGTAGGTAGTGCCAGTATGATGGCTGCAGCTACGGCCCCAATCATTGCAGTATATCCAGATTATGAACAACAAATTATGGCTCTTGCTGGGGCTGCAAACTTATTGACCACCGTTTTAGGAGTATACTTTGGTTTATTTGTTTCTTTACCAGTTATGGAGAAAACATACAACTTCTTTACAGGTCGTACCCGTGAACAAGATTTAGCAGAGGAGGCAGCAAATCATGAGTAAAAGTGAAAAATTAACACAATTTGTTATCGTTATCTGTATTGCTGCTATCATTACTGCAGTAGGTAATGTAATGGATGGTAAACATCTATTTAGCGATAGCTTAGTTGGCGTAGCTATCTTAGCAGTCCTTGCTACGATTGGTGCTTTAATCTCTAACTTGCCATATGCTAATAAATTACCTATGGTATTCTGGGTTTCCTTAATCGGTGTTGTTGCATCCTTACCAGGTATGCCTGGCCAAGAATGGATTATTGCTAAAACTAGTCAAGTAACATTCCTTGCCACTACAACACCTGTACTTGCTTATGCAGGTCTATCCTTAGGTAAAGACCTTGGTGCGTTCCGTCGATTATCTTGGCGTATTATTCCTGTTGCACTAGCCGTAACAGCAGGTACTTTCATCTGTGCAACAGCATTAGCACAAGTAGTACTTCACTTAGAAGGTTTAATTTAATACTATATCGTAATGTTAGGATATCTAAACTATGTTAAGATATAATTGTAGATTTATATTTCATAAGATATCTATACATTAGAATCACATAATCGACCGTATTTTATACGGTCGATTTTATAAAGGAGACATTATGATCCGTATGACAAAGGAAGAAGTAAAACAACGTGTTTGTAAAGCTATTGTCGATGCACAACCGCGGTTACGCGAATTAGCTGAATCTATTATGGCCGAACCTGAATTGGGTTTTAAAGAAGTAAAAACCTCTAAGAAGGTTCAAGATATGTTTGATGAACTTAGCATTTCTTATACTACAGGCCATGCGTTGACAGGTGTAAAAGGTCGCATGAAAGGCCGAGATAGTAAATATACGGTTGCAATGGTTGGCGAATTAGATGCCATTTTGTGTCCTCGTCATCCTCGTGCCGATGATTTAACAGGGGCTGCCCATTGCTGTGGACATAATGTGCAAATTACGAATATGTTTGCTGTAGCTATGGGCTTACAAGCTGTGATGGATCAACTTGCTGGCGATGTCGTATTATTTGCTGTTCCTGCAGAGGAAATGATTGAAATTGATTACCGCAATAAATTGCGTGAGCAAGGTAAGCTCAAGTATATGGGCGGTAAGCAACAACTCATCTATGAAGGTGCTTTTGACGATATCGATATGGCTATGCAAATGCATGTAGAGACAGCTAAAACACCAGCTGGTGAGATGGGACTAGGCAGCACCTCCAATGGCTTCGTATCTAAATTGATTGAGTATCACGGCAAGGTAGCTCATGCGGCTCAAGCACCGCATGAAGGTATCAATGCTCTTAATGCTGCTTTGATGGGCGTTATGGGGGTTAACTCCATTCGTGAAACTTTCAAAGAAAGCGATTATTTTAGATTCCACCCAATTATTAACCAAGGTGGTACATTGGTTAACTGTGTACCTGATTATGTTCAAGTTGAAAGTTACGTTCGTGCCTCCAATATTGAGGCTATTGTAGATGGTAACCATCGTGTTAATCGTGCCTTAAAAGCCGGTGGCGATGCAGTAGGGGCCACATGTGTTATCAATGATCTACCAGGCTATTTACCAATGCGTAATGATGAACGTATGAATGCTCTTTTACGTGAAAATTCCAATCCTATCTTTGGTGAAGCCAATGTATACCAAGGCCCACATATTACAGCTAGTACAGACATGGGGGACGTATCTCACTTGATGCCGGTTATCCATCCATGGGTTGGCTGTATTAGTGGTGTACTACACAGTGCAGAATACGAAATCTCTGTGCCTGATGTAGCATACATCAAAACAGCACAAGCATTGGCTATGACAATCGTAGACTTACTATACGATGACGCAGCAGGCGCTAAAGATGTATTAAACAACTTTACACCAGCATTAAACAAAGAAAGCTATATTGAACTCTTAGATCGAATTGCTAAGGGGGAATAAAATAAACCACCTATCGAAGATGAATTGATTATCTTTGGTAGGTGGTTTACAATTTATTTATATAACTATAATGATTTGTTTAAGTCTATTCCTTATATACTAAAATATTAGTATATTTTTAGAGGCGCTTATGAAAGAAAATCTTGCTTTACTACTAGCTGTCTTATATCTAATCTATAGATTTAAGACATATAGAAAAACTAATAAAATAATAGAAGACAGAATAGAAAATGTTCACAAGCCATACTTTAAACGTGTACGAGATGTTTTAGAGTGTTCTGAAGAAGAGGCAGAGAAGGTCGGATTAGCATTAGATAAATATTTTGTACCCTTAGAAAGTAAATTCTATAAAATTGATGATAGTACTTACTCATTTGTTGATGCAGGTGGCCTTAAAGGAACATTTTCAATAGATCAAAACTATAATTTATTGACATTAATTTATAACGATGTTGATTTATTAGCTTTACATTAGAAGAATTAAGGAGTTTTTATGCCCATTAGAAAGTTCATAAAGATAACTTGTACAGTAGTTTTATCGTTACTAGTAATTATTCTACTTTTTATTGGAATTAGAATATACGAATATCAAATATTTATAACTTCTCTTGTAGATTATGGCAAACAAATAGGTCTTAATAAAAATATGACTGGTTTTGCTACAGATTTTCCCTATATATATTCTAATGGTGATTTTGGTATAGTAGTTGCTGACGTATTACCCTATGGAACAGTACGTATTATTCCTAACCATAAAGGCTTTAGTAAAACATTTGTATCAGCTGAAGATGCAAATTTAGAATCTCTACAAAGAGCATATGGAGAAAAGCTAATAATTTTAGAGAGTGTTGATCAATTTTCAGAAGATGAAAGAAAGATTATATCAGAGATAACTAAGAAGGACTCCAAACCAAGATATGACCGTGATACTTGGGTTACTAGATCCTACTAATCTAAGGAATGTAAATCTTATAAATAAGTGAAATTGGATAATAGTATATGAAGATTAGAATAGTTAAGTTATTAAATTTAATAAGGTTTAGAATAATTGGAACAATTTTTTTAGCAATTACTATAACAGGTAATGCCATTGAGGCGACTGCACCGAATGTAGACTATAGGTTTATTATCCCTATATTAGTTATGGGTGGCGTGCTATTAATACCATTAATTCGTGGCCGTCGTATTGTTGGACGGATATATAGAAGAGGGATAAATCAGTATAATTCGAGATTAATTGTATGTATATTATTTATTTTAGGATTTCACAATAAATTAGTTGGTATACCTAACGTGAAAAAGAGTATTTATGGTTGGTTATTTTTGGGATTTTGGGTTATAGGTTCTATTATTACTTTTATATGGATGTATTCAAATAATGTTCCTATATGGATATTATGCATTTCTATGATCATAGCTATTTATAAAATACTAAAGTCATTATATAGTTAGGGCGTTGTCAATTTATTTGAATAGAACATTCTATATTTTAATATGATTTAATATGACTGTTATTTTATATAAGAGTTATTTAAAGCTAGTTAGGAGATAAGTCTGCTAAATGATAAATAAGTTTGATTATACTTTTGGAGTAGTATTATTTATTTTGGTTTGGGATCTTCGTGCGTATTATTAAAATGTATTACAACGGAATTTAACTCGTAAGCAGCAAGAATGGGTAAATAATATGCGATACCCACATTTATATAAATTTACAAATTTATTAAGTATAGTGGCTGGAATTGTTTTTTTAATATTCTATATGTTCTTTAATTTTGGATATGCTTATTTTTATCCATTAGGTGCAGTCATAGTAATTCATTTTTTTAAAGATTTCATTAGAAATATCCAGAAAAAGGAATCTAGTACGTATAAAGATAAATGTAATGAAAATTATGTATACATAATTGGAATTATGTTTATTTTATGGATTATATTGCATTAGCTTAATAATGCTATTAAAATACACTTTTTATAGCTGGAATATTTCCTCAGGGAGTAAACGTGTGGAAAAACAAATAGCAAATATATTTTTAATTATAGGTTTTAACTATCTTATATATAAATCTTGGGGTACACGGAAGGTTATACTTTTAGCATTAATTGGAAACTATTTCTTAATAAGTATTTTCATAGGATCATATATTGGTTTACCTAAAGTAATCGAGATAATTAACGCTATTTTTATGTTTAGTATAAGTGTTGTAGGTACTTATGTTTTATGGCGTAAATATAAAGCAGGAACACTTACTGATTATGAAAAAAGAGGATGGCGTTTAATACGTATTCTAGATGTGTTGATTATAATACCTGTATTAGTACTCGTATTATTTTTCTTATTTATAAAGTACTTTTAAGTAATATATTTAAAGTGAATGGGTGTATTGTCTTATAAATATAAATTACATAATTTTGCTCTAGCGTTTAAAGCTATATTTTACTCTTAGACTAAATTTTTTAGGGGAAATTAAACTTATGCTTAGAATCAGATTAGGGTGACAATTTATAATACTTATGGATAATAAATTTTAATGTTAAGAAGGCTGAAAACGAATAATCTTAAATATAATTGGAGAATACATTATGTTCGAGATATTAACAATTTTAAGTTTGATATATTTGTTATATCGTATTAGATTCTTTTATAAAGAGGGGAATTATAATCAGGTAAAAGGTTTTGTTTCTATATTAATTTTCATAATAACAGTTTTGGCTTTGAAACAATTATATGATTATAAATTTATTACTTTTGAAAAATATTATATTATTTCGATAGTAATCGGATTAATATTTTATTTATTACTAATGGGTAGTATTGTATATAAATATAGAAGTTCGGATGATCAAAAAGATAAAAAGCGTTTAGTTAAGGCTTTTTTGTTAGGCTGTCTGCCAATTCTAATTTGGGGATTAATCTTCTTTCTTATTTTTTAATATAGATAGTAGATTTAGTATATAAGTCTTGTAAAGAATATTCCTGAAGATGAATAAGTAAAAATGAGGTGTAATAGAATTAATGAAATTAATATATTATTTTGCTACTATATCCTTGTTTTTAGCATTTGCCTATAGTGTAATTCAATATATCCGAAGATCTAATCAGGACATAAATGAAAAGTATAGACTAATTAGTTAAGGAATATTTTTAGTTGTATTTTTTGGGGATTTTAAGTTCTTAGATGCTATAAATAAACAATTTAAATATCTAGTTGAGTTTTTACTATTATCATTTAGTACTTACTTGTTTTCGCTAATATTTAAAAGTGGTAACAATAAATGGATTTATTATTTATTCTCTTTATTTACTGTATTACTATTTTTAATGGCAATCTTATTCTATATATAATTTCATATTAATAAAAGTGAAGTTATATATTTAACTAGATAGATATTGGCATTAGTTTATTTATTAACATATTTTTTAGGGAAAAGTGCGTTTACGTGTTATTAATAATAGTTTGACATTCATCCCCCTGTATTGCTACAATATTGTATATAATATATGCGATGAAGCAGAGTAGTAAACCTCTCTAGCGAGTGAGGATGGTGTAAGCTCACATTTGGTTGAAGGCGCTGTAGAGCATTGGCAGGAACGCAGGTATCTGTTAGTAAAGGCCAACATAGAAA
>CAKPXR010000044.1 GCA_934202215.1 uncultured Veillonella sp. | reverse complement strand
CTTCTTTTGAATATTTTGACATAAAAAACTGCACCTCCAAAAATTGTGTCCAATTTTTGGGGTGCAGTTCAATATAGGGAGCCATTTTTATTTTCAATATTTATTTCTAAGAATCTCACGTTGTCTCTTAATAGAAAGATAAAAACCTATATAAAACCAATAGATGCATAGCCCATAAATAACATATTTGCAAAACTCAACTGTCACATGAATCCATCTATAATGTGGTTGATCAAGAAGCCCCCCACTAATAGAAAAAATATCCCTCATCGGATTAAGATTTTCAAAAGCTGATACATACATTTCTGGATTAATTAAATATCCAAGATGATTAAACATCGCAAAAATATAATAGCATCCACCAATACATAACCCACCCAATATTGAAAGAACCGACAAATCAAAACTTTGATTACTAATAAATCGACAATATGAAATTATATTTCCTAAGGACTTAGAGTATAAACCTAAATAGCCTTTTTTATCTACCCACTGAGTAAGTACCTCTAACGTATACGCTAGTAACAAAATTCCAAAAAAACATATAGGAAGACACCAGGTAAAAGGTATGAGCCAATAAAAACAAAACTCTATTTTCTGTAATATCACCTGTATTGTTTGAGGCAAAATAGAATTGAAATCTATAATATTAATATTATAAGATTCATATAAATAGTCAGAAAATAGACAAAATATAAATAGAGTTACAAAAACCTTTATAACTAAATCAAATCTTTTACCAACTAAGCAAATCAAATCTTTAATATTAGCAATCATAAATACCTCCAAGTTTATAAAAATCTCAAACCAATTATAATAGTATATATGTGTAAATTATTACTCATATATACTATTGTCAAAAATTTATTTTCATAAAATAACTAAATATAAAAAGGTGACTACTCAAATGAGAAGTCACCTTTTTATAAACTCACTTACATGGGTGTATAGTTTTGGTGTATTGTGATTCGATTATTTAACTAAATATTTTACTCAACAATCTGTATTTATTTTACGATATTATTTACTAAAATTGCGTACTAATAATTTTATATATTGTTTTATTGTTCCGCATATGGAATCGCTAGTGGGTGGTTATCGTATGTACCTCTGTGTTGGTCATAGATGGATTCTGCTCCTGGTAGTGGTGGCAAGCCTAAAGAGTCAGTACGTGTGAAAGCTTCAAATAAGCCTGGTGTTAGGTGCATGTTAGGAACGTGTTCCGGCGTCACTTCGTGAACGATAGTATCACCTTTACCGTCCATAATTTTATGACCAAATTCTGGGTCTACTAAAGTACCGCGTCCTACAGCGATGATATCTGTATAGTTTTCTACCGCATCACGAGCTGCGTCTTCACTGAAGATATTGCCTACAATGATAAGTTTTGTTTTATCATCTAGAACAGCTTTGAATAGAGAGCCAAAGGATTTATCAGCACCTTCTGGTTTGGAATCGTAGCCACCCCATAAGGATAAGTGAATATAATCTAGCCCTTCTTTTACAATAGCCTCTACGAGTTGAAGGGATTCTTTGTAAGTGTAACCAATATCTGTACCGTGAATTTCTTCAGGGCTCAAACGATAGCCGATGATGAAATTCTTAACACCCGCTTCTTCTACAACGCGTTTTACTTCACGCACAACAGCCAATGGGAAACGCATACGATTTTCTAAGGAGCCGCCCCATTTATCTGTACGATGGTTTGTTAATACAGAGAAGAATTGTTGTAGTAAATAATGGTTGGCACCATGAATTTCTACACCATCAAAGCCAGCTTCGATAGCTCGTTTTGTAGCGCGGCCAAAATCAGCAATGATCTCTTCAATTTCACTTTCATTAAGAGCACGAACAGGAAACTTACGTTGTAAATCGCTAGGTGCTACCACATCTTGGTGATTAATAAAACGACCAATCGCCATACGACCGCCGTGATGAATCTGCATAACCGCTTTATTGCCATCCTTCTTCAAAGCTTGAGCAATTTTCTTAGCACCATCTAGGTGAATGTCAGAATAAATACCTAATTGGGATGGATATCCAGGCATATACGCTGGGCCACCGCTTTCACTAACATAGTGAAACTCAGTAATCAAAAGCCCTGCAGCCTTAGAGCGATGATTGTAATAACGGATTGTATCATCACTTACATATCCCCCCTCTAAAGCAGATTGACTTTGCATTGGTGCCATAGCAATGCGATTAGGAATCGTCAAACCACGACGAAATGTAATTGTATCTGTCAAGTTATGTTGTGCCATTGTAACCTCTTTCTCCTATTGATATAGGAATACTATATGACATGCATTTGGATAATCTCTGAATCATACTATTATATTCACATATTGCGAATTCCCGATATATTAAACCAATAAAAAAGCATTCCTATATAATCACACTCACTAGATAATGCTCATCGTATCAATACATGGGTACTATCAATATACTCATGTTACTAATACAATCATATGACTAACAAATTATATGACACATACTTATGTATTATATATTCATGCTCTTTTATAATTCAGTTTCTACCAACTTTGCTAATTCTGAAATGGTTTTCTCGTTGCGACGGTAATAGGTCCATTTTCCAATCCGTGTAGCAATCACCAAATCCGCCTTTTGCAATACAGACAAATATTGAGATGCTGTTGATTGAGTAACGCCTAATTTTAGCTGGATTTGACCTACACATACACCAACCTCTACCATATCTACTGGTTCTTCATGGGTAAAGTATCGTGTAGGATCCTTTAACCAGAATAGAATCTGTAGACGTGATTCATTAGCAAGTGCTTTAAAGATCTCTAATTGATTCATCTTTAGTCACCTCTAAAGTTATTATATCGTAATTTCGCGATATGTCAATTTGTAGTTATATCATATATTGCCTAAATAAAATAAAAACCCCTGTAGAGATTGATATATATTTCCTTTACCGGTTGTCCAGTAAAAATAATATCAATCAAACAGGGGCTTTCGTTTACTCACTTGCTTCTACAAGTGCTTTTGTATAAGGATGTACCGCTTCTTTAAGTCGTTTTGATTCGATAGTTTCTACGATTTGCCCATCTTTCATAACGATGATTCGGTCTGTTACAGCTTGTAAAAGTCCAATATCATGGCTGACAAATACGTAGCCGAAGGGTTGTTCCCTGTGAAGTTTTTGTAATAAATCTAGTACCAGCTTTTGATTCACCGCATCAAGGGCTGATGTAGGTTCATCAAAGAGTACTAGTTTTGGATGCATCAACATAATCCTTGCCAGTACTACACGTTGCAGCTGACCACCACTTACTTCGTGAGGATATTTCTGAACAATGGTTTCAGGTAGATCTACATGTTGAATCCATTTGCGGATATCTTCCTTTGCAGCTGCTATATCCATAAGCCCATAGTTAATATATGGTTCCAAAAGAAAAGCTTCTAAATTCATCCGTGGCGGAATGATTGCCAAGGGATTTTGAAACATCATCTGCATAGAACGATATAATTCTCTATGATTTTTAATAGATGTAATATCTGCGCCGAATAATTGCAAAGTACCAGAGGTAGGCGCTTCTAACATCGCAATGAGTTTAAGAAGTGTACTTTTACCAGAACCACTACCGCCAGCAATACCTACCCGTTCATTCTCCGCTACAGAGAAAGATACATCATCAACAGCACGAACCGTATGATGGTGGTTTGTATATTGTTTACATATATGCTCAACTTGAATCATACTACACCACTTTCATTACGGAATCTAATAATACACGGGTATACTCGTCTTTTGGATGGTTCATAATATCTTCCGTCGCCCCCACTTCAACGAGCTGGCCTTTATGCATTACACCAATGCTATTAGCGATACGTCCGGCCGCCTTGATGTTATGAGTTACAATAACAACTGTTGCACCTAGAGCTTGTGTTACCTCTTTTAAAAGGTCTAACACAGAGGCTTGCACGAGCATATCTAGAGCACTAGTTGGTTCATCGGCAAATACGATGCTCGGCTTCAAGATAAGGCTTAGTGCAATGGCCAATCGTTGTTGCATGCCACCGCTCAATTGGAATGGATAGGAGTGCAAGATACGCTCCCCATCAGTGAGATGAACGAGCTGTAACATATTGATAACGCGACTGACCTCATAGCTTTCACCATGAGCACGGAACAAATCCTTAAAGTGATTTTCTACAGTCCGATACGGATTTAGATAGGCACTAGGATTCTGGAAGATCATAGAAATCTTTGTGCCCCGTAGTTGTCGCCAATCGCCATCACGCAACGTAGCCACATCGATACCATTTAGCCGGATTTCACCTGTTATAGTTGCTTGTTTCAGCATGCCGAAGGCGGCGCGGACCAAGGTAGATTTACCAGATCCACTTTCACCAACGATGGCAAAAACCGCTCCATTAGATACGGAGAAGGATACATTGCGTACCGCCTCTTCCGCACCATATGAAATTGTAACATCATCAAATACGATACAATCAGATTTATTCAATAGTAGAATCCTTTGTTAACAAGTAGTAATCGATAGGATGTACAGATACATTTTTAACCTTAGATGTGGATACCACAGTTGTACTTGGATACAACAAGTAAATGTCTGCTACATCGTTAACCAAAATTTGTTGCGCTTGTTTAGCAATATTAGAGCGTTCATTTTGATCAAATGTTACGGACAATTGGTCGATTAACGCATCTACTTGAGGATTGGAATAAGCGCCAATATTTGCTTTCGCCCCAGATTTGTAGAACAAGCTGAGGTACCAATAAGGATCATTTGTAGACATGGTAACAGCAGCACGTTCTAGCAAGTCAAAACTATCTGTACCAAGTGTATCTACTTCGTCAGGACTTTGTAATTTTTTAAGTGTTACATTAATTCCCGCTTGTTTCAATTCTTGTTGAATTTCTTCGTACAGGCTAGTGTCTTTGCCCCAAATAGTTAGTGTTATAGATAATTCTTTACCATCTTTAGCATACACGCCGTTTGCATTTTTAGCATAACCAGCTTGAGTTAAAATTTGGTCAGCTTTGGATACATCAGTTGTCGGCTTATTAGCAATTTTGTCATAACCTAGGTTAGCAGATGGTGGGAATGGTGCCGCACCTGGTGTAGAACTGTTACCAATGATTTTCGCCATAGAATCATAATTAATGATATGAGCAATTGCATTACGTACAGCTTTATCATGTAATGGAGATGCTGCTGTTTGATTTGTTTTTAGCATAAGAACACGTACGCCAGCAATATCTTGAATGTTAAAACCATCTTTAAACAAGCTGCGGTTAGCAGAGTCTACTTTTTGGATAACATCCACATCTTTAGATTGTAACGCCATCGCACGTTTATTATTGTCTTCAATATCTTTAACTGTTACAGAATCAAGTCCTGGTTTACCACCCCAGTAATCTGCAAAGGCTTCCAATTCAATAGTTTCACCCTTTTTGAAACTATTGATTTTGTAAGGACCTGTAAGAACAGGTTTAGATGCTACATCTTTAAGATCTGCAGTGTCCATGATAACGAAAGCTGGTTCAGTCAAGCTAGCTAACAAGGAACCATTAGGTTCTGTTGTTTTAATAATCAAGTTTTGACCATCTACTGTGATGGATTCAATCTTAACAGCTTTTGCAGAGCGAGCACTTTGTTTCATTGTGTACTCGATGGACTCTTTTACCTTTTGTGGCGTCATTGGCGTGCCATTGTGGAATTTAACATTTTCACGGATGTGGAATTTCCATGTTGTAGGATCCACATTTTCCCAAGAATCTGCCAATTGTGGAGTAAATTTCATATCTGGTGTTACCGTTGCCAATGTTTCACCAGCGCCGATACGCGTCAATGTCCACGCATCCCACTCGTGAGTTGGATCTAATGTTTCACCGAACCAATACAAACCTACATTCATATGCTTCCCTTGTTTGCCTTGCTTAGCAGTATCATTTCCACAACCTGCTAAGAGAGCTACCATGCATAACATGGACAAGCATGCTAATAACCAACGTTTCATAAATGCTCCTTTGTAAAAACATCGCCTTTTTTAGGCTTTCATCATAAAAAATCTATGCAAAGCATGGTTAACGAGATACATCGAGAGCATCGCGTAACACATCGCCAATATAGTTAAATAAAACAACAGTAATAAAAATGGCAAGCCCTGGATAAATCAAGAGCCATGGTGCCGTTTGTAGGAAGTCTCGAGAGCTCAATAAGATAGCACCCCACTCTGGATCTGGCGGTTGTACACCGATACCGATAAGCGAGAAACTAGCTACTAAAATGATGACATCCCCTAGATGTTGAATGATCACGATTACCAATGGAGGCAATACATTTGGTAAAATATAACGCCACAAGATACGCCAGTTCGATGCACCGGACATACGCGCAAAAGTAATGTACTCCCCATGGCGCTCCATCTGGACAAGGCCTCGTGTGATACGTGCATATTCCGCCCACTTTGTAATACATAGGGAAATAATGACATTCATTATGCTAGGCCCCATAATACCGATAAAAGCAATGGCAATCACCATATTCGGAAAGCCTAATACTAAATCAATTAAGCGAGATAACCAACGGTCGATGCGAGGCGTCGAGAAGCCTGCAAGACCTCCAATGACAATGCCAATGGCCCCACTAATACCGATTATAGTGAAAGCAATCCCTAAAGATGCTTTACCACCGTACAAAATACGAGACCATACATCTCGACCTAATTGGTCAGTCCCCAATAAGTGAGTACTACTAATATCTTGTAAACGATCTGGAATACTAGTTGTTTCAGGATCAAATGGTGCTATATAGGGTGCACATAGGAAAAATATAATCCAAAGAGCAGCCAAACATAACATGACATATAAGGTATACGGCTTTTGTCTACTCATAAGAACCTCCTTTTATAGCGGCTCTTCGTTTCGGATTCAGCCCAAAACTCAATACATCAATAGTTATATTGATGATAATAAACACCATAGTAATCCAAATAATGTACCCTTGCATCAAAATATAATCACGAGCCACAATACCTTGGACCATCATATATCCAATACCTTTAATGGAGAACACCGTTTCAATAACGGCAGAACCACCAAGCATGGCCCCCATGGTTACGCCCATCATAGGTAGTAATATCAACCCTACATGAGGAAAGATATATCGGGTATATACCATCCATTCTGGCAACCCTAGTGCACGAGCCCCTTGAACGAAAGGCTGACGAGACACCTCTAAGATTGCATTGCGCAAACGCCGAATATATAGTCCACAAAGCCATAGAGCCAAAGTCACCGCAGGTAAAATATAAGCAGAGAATCCGGTTGTGTTCGTTACAGACACAAGCTGCAACTTAACACCAAATAAGTACAATAATAAAAGACCTACCCAGAATCCAGGAATAGCTAAGGCTAAGAACGTTACTAAACGTATGCCATGATCGATCCAAGAATCCTGATATTTTGCAGATACTATACCAAGAGGTATTGTTACTACAACCCCCATAACAAGAGATAAAGATACGAGCCCCAATGTATTTGGTAGAGCCCCTTTCAACAACGTAGCCACAGGCACTGCATAAAGTATAGATTCACCAAAGTCACCTTGTACAATTTGGCTAAGCCAACGCATATATTGTTGCCACCAAGGGTCATTTAAACCTAGTTGCTCCCTCAGTTGTGCCACCAATACTGGATCGGGTGTAGCCCCAATAAGATTAAACTTCATCGACACCGGGTCAATAGGAGATAATTTTATCAATACAAATGTACCAATGGTTACAGTCAATAAAATACCAGCAATACTCGCTAAACGTCGTAACACTAATAAATACAACACATCACCTGCCTTTTTTATTAAAAATTGCCTCGATTTAATTATATCAACACATTGCATATATGTATATATACTTTAGAATGATTATCATTATGAAAGTTTTGCATAGCAACAAAAACGGCCCCTCATAAGAGGAGCCGTTCCATATAAAACCCTTACAGTGTCCATGCGAGTGCTTCACCACAGATCGCACGCCTATCCCACTAGGCTGGACTATTTTATTTTGTATGTAATGTTTGTTCTACAGTATTAGCAATGATTGCTTTCGCCATATCCCGTGTTACAGGACGTTCAAAATAGATTGCATGGTTTTGGCCATCTTTTGTCCAACCTGCGAGATATACCATTTTATTGCCACCTTTGAAAGTAACCTTTGTACCGTTTACTTTCTCGATAGCTGTTACACGGTAATCGTTATGAACACCACTGATATCACCTTTTGCAGTCCCTATGCGATACACAATACGTTTGCCTACTGCTTGATTACGAGTAGCATCCTCACCAGCTTGGTAAGCATAAACAACTTGCAATACATCTTTTTCAATAGTGCTGACAGACTCAATGTTATAGCCTACAGGCAACACCTTAGGCAATTGAGGTGTAATATCCATATATTTAGCTGCTTCATCAATTGTTTGGAATTCACGAATTGGGCTTGGCATACCAACCATTGAAGCCGTATGCTCTACTACAGGTTTAGGTTGATCTGCTTTTACATCTTGAGCACCAGCAACCGTATAAGAGCCTATGCACGCACAAGCAACTGCTAGTAATACGAATTTTTTTAACATTGGCGAATCTCCCTATTCCTACATGATATATTTTATAAGATAAGCTCTATTTAATATAATATTCTCAATAATTACATTTTACAAAACTGTCTTTATTAAAACTCGCTTTGCAATTATACCCTAAAATTTTAGGGAATTCAAGTAATATTTATTGTGCACATCGAGTTTCATTAATATAAATAAATAAAACTATTTATCAACTATGATACAGCTAGTTACTTTAACCTAACACACAAAGCATTAGACTATTTCTTATGCACCATAAAGCCCGCCGCTTGTTGGTTCGCCATAATTGTTACATCAGAGATTTGTAAGCGTTTAGGCTGGTTAGTTACATACAATACTACATCAGCTACATCCTCTGGTTGAACAGCCTCAATACCAGCATAAACAGATTTTGCTCGTTCTTCATCACCGTGAAAACGTACTTCACTAAATGGAGTTTCTACGATACCAGGTTGAATAGTTGTAACCTTAATATCTGTAGCAATCGTATCCATGCGAATGCCATCGCTTAATGTCTTAACAGCTGCCTTTGTAGCGCAGTAAACAGCACCGCCTGGATATGCATAAATACCTGCAGTAGAGCCCATATTTACAATATGGCCTTCATTTTTATCAATCATAAATGGCAATACCGCTTTTGTTACATATAAAAGGCCTTTCACATTCGTATCAATCATAGTTACCGCATCATCAACGGAGCTATCTTGGAAAGGATCAAGCCCTTGTGCAAGGCCAGCATTATTTACGAGCACATCAATGCCACCAAAAGCCTCAATAGCAGCAGGAACCTTGCTTTCAACATCCTCACGGCTACGCACATCAAGAACCAAAGTCTCAACGCGCACGCCATACTCCTTAGACAAACGAGCCTGCACCTCACCTAGCAACTCAGCACGACGACCAGAAATCAACACATTATCGCCATGCTTTGCATAAGCCTCAGCAATACAAAGACCAATACCAGACGTTGCACCAGTTACAAAAACATTACGACCCATAAAAGCCTCCTCATCATCAATCCGTTCATTCTAATAAGTTTATTATACCATTATAAAAATCAAAAAACGCTACCCTACTACGTATAATATATAGACATATCTGTACTTAATACGCTAATATTTGAGCTCTATCGCAGCTAGAAAATAAATAGGGATACCTATTCAAATCCGCTTAGGGCGCTACGCGTACCATTCCGCCCTTCCCCAAATGACATATTGACGCATCTGAAAGGAAATCGTATAGAGATGAAAAAGGATTACCGTTCCGGAAGCGACTTAGGTCACTATGGAGCCTTTCGGGACGGTAATCCTTTGTAATCAGTTATATAGTTTTATTTCAGATGCGCCAACATATCATTTAACACTTCCATGCAATCCCCCACGATACCGTAGTTAGCGTGTTGGAAGATTTCTGCGTTTGGATCGTTGTTAATGGCTACGATTGTGTCAGCACCGGAGATGCCGCTCACGTGTTGGATAGATCCGGAGATACCAAATGCCAAGTATAGTTTAGGGCTTACAGTTTTACCTGTTTGACCTACTTGATATGGCAATTCAATCCAGCCTTTTTCAACGAGTGGGCGTGTAGCACCTACTACACCACCGATAGCTTCAGCAAGTTCGTACAGTTTATCAAAATTTTCTTTAGAACCCATGCCGCGACCAC
Source organism: uncultured Veillonella sp. (assembly GCA_934202215.1). Taxonomy (GTDB): domain Bacteria; phylum Bacillota; class Negativicutes; order Veillonellales; family Veillonellaceae; genus Veillonella. Next base: position 873 of record CAKPXR010000044.1, on the reverse strand, counting down.
CAGCTACAATAATATCTGCTTCCTGGATATTGTAACCAGCCTTGCTGAACGGAATGAAGTCGAGACGTTTTGTGCGAATGTCTTCAGGCTTAAGGTCAAATTGTTCAATTTGGATGCGCCCCCAGCTATCTGCAATGCGTTCGGGCTTTTTAAATACGTTAGGACGTACAGAACCCATTTGAGGACGATGGTTTGGAGAAATGATTTCCGCCAAAATGTTGCCGCCTAAAGCAGGACGCGTCCATTCAACAAGACCTTCATTGGTATCTACCGTCAAGATAGTACAGTCCGCAACAACGCCGTTTTGCATACGACCAGACATGCGAGGCGCCAAATCGCGGCCATTGTTAGTGGCACCAATCAAGAGGATATTAGGCTTATGATCTTCAAAGAAATCGGTTAACACCTTAGTGTAGCCATCCGTTGTATAGTATTTCAAAAGAGGACTTTCAAAAACGTGAACAATATCAGCACCATGTGCTACCAGTTCTTCTGCTTCGGTTTGAACATTCTCACCTAACAACATAACTTGAACAAGCTGTCCCAATTCTTTAGCAATGCGACGAGCCTGACCAATCAGTTCATATGTAACCGGATGTACCACGTCATCGATAGTATCAGCTACGACAAAAACGTCTCTATATTCATCAAAATTTGTCACGGCCATTACCGGTCACCTCCTTTAGAACCTTCATTACCTTTAGCGGCAGCTACCGCCTTAAACTCGCTAGGGGATACGCTTTCAACAGACGCAGCGCGTTGTACAGGGTCTTTTACATCTACACCCTCATCATTATCCTCAACTACATCAACAGGTGCATCATTTGGCACTAATAGATGAGCAAATTTTTCTGGCTTAATATGGTACGCCAA
>CAKPXR010000043.1 GCA_934202215.1 uncultured Veillonella sp. | reverse complement strand
ATCGAATGGCTCAGCCACCGTCTAGTCATAATATATATATTATACCATTAAAAGAGGCCGAAGATAAAGGAAATAACGGCCCCCACTAAAATGACAACGCCTACCACAGATAGGATGATGCCACCAAAGAAGACTACAGCCGCTAGCACGACAGCTAGAATAATAATTAAAATGATACGACTCAGCCAGCTTGTACTATTAAAGCTATATACCTTAACGTGTGGACCATATTGATTAAACTTTTCACCTCGTTGGTATTCTTCATTCATATTACTAGGTGTAGAGTCTACATGAACAGAGTCGCCTACCTCTTCAATAGTTACACCATCAAAATAACGGCGTTCATCATCAGATAATACGCGTGTGTTAGGCTCTGCAGAACGAGCATGACTGCCAAAGCTATCGCTACGCTCACTACTTCTGTATGTATTTTGATTGTTATTTATATTCTGTTGATCATTCATCATTAAGTCCTTTATATGACCAAAATAATAATTAATTTTATACAACCTATTATACCATACTTTAACATAAAAAATGCAAATAAATATCCCCTACAGATATAAGTTCATATATCTATAGGAGATTGATTTTATTTGTATTGCCTATGCGACTATAGGCTAAGAGACAAATTAGTCTTTCAAGTATTTTTGAAGCAATTCATTTACCATACCAGGATTAGCACGGCCTTTAGATTCCTTCATAACTTGGCCTACTAAGAAGCCAATAGCCTTACCATTGCCACCTTTGAAGTCTGCCACAGGTTGTGGATTATTAGCAATAACTTGCTTAACTATTTCTTCGATAGCACCAGTATCAGTGATTTGAACAAGGCCTTCTTCTTTTACGATAGTGTCAGCATCCTTACCGGATTCCCACATGGATACGATAACCTTTTTCGCAATTTTACCGGATATTATACCTTTTTCAATAAGTCCAATCATACCAGCTAAGCTTTCTGGGCTTACTTTAGATTCAGCGAATGTTAAACCGCTTTCATTGATCATCTTAGACAAGTCACCAAGCATCCAGTTGGATACAGTTTTAGGATTTGCACCAGCTTTTACAGTAGCATCTAAGAAATCTGCAGTCTTACGAGATACAGTAAGGATTGTTGCATCTTCGCGAGACAAGCCATATTCAGATACAAAGCGTTCAATCTTAGCATCTTGTAATTCTGGTAATGCACGACGAACTTCTTCGATTTTTTCATCTGTAATTACAATTGGAACCAAGTCAGGTTCAGGGAAGTAACGGTAGTCGTTTTCTTCGTCTTTCTTACGCATACCAATAGTAATACCTTGAGCATCATCCCAAGTACGTGTTTCTTGATCTACTTTGCCACCAGCTTCGATCAACTTAGCTTGACGCAATGCTTCATATTCGACAACCTTTTGGATAGCTGTTAAGGAGTTAACATTCTTAGTTTCTGTACGTGTGCCAAACTCTTTAGTACCGCGCAAACGCACGGATACGTTACAGTCACCACGCAAGGAACCTTCTTCCATACGACCGTCAGATACTTCTAAGTATTGCAAGATAGAACGTAGTTTTTCAACATAGGCTCTCGCTTCTGCACCGGAACGAATATCTGGTTCGGATACGATTTCAAGAAGAGGTACACCAGTACGGTTATAGTCAACATTAGAAGACTTAGAATCGGAAATAGTGTTGCCACTATGAACGAGTTTACCAGCATCTTCTTCCATGTGAATACGCGTAATACCAATGCGTTTAGTTTCACCATTTACTTCGATGTCTAAATGACCATTCAAGCAAATTGGCAAATCGTATTGTGATGTTTGATAGTTTTTTGGCAAATCTGGATAGTAGTAGTTTTTACGGTCAAATTTGTTAAAGTTTAGAATTTCACAGTTCAATGCTAAACCTACTTTGATAGCAAATTCTACTACTTGTTTATTTAACACAGGCATAGCACCAGGTAAGCCTAGGCATACTGGGCATACATGTGTATTTTGATCGCCGCCGAATTCAGTGGTACAACCACAGAAGATTTTAGACTTAGTCTTAAGCTCTGTATGAACCTCTAAACCAACGACTGTTTCGTATTTACTACTCATAGAGAAACCTCCCCAGTTGGTGCTACTAATTGACAATCTGGACGTGCTTGTTCAAATGTGAAAGCGGCACGTAACAATGTTTCTTCACCCATAGCAGGACCAAGCAATTGTAAGCCGATTGGCAAATTGCTGCTGCTCATACCTGCTGGAATGCTAATACCTGGAATACCTGCAAGGTTTGCTGGTACTGTACAGATATCTTCTAAGTACATTGCTAATGGATCATTTGCTTTTTCACCAAATTTATAAGATGTATTAGGTGCAGTTGGTGTTAAAATCAAATCCACTTTGGAGAATGCTTCATCAAATTCATTTTTAATGAGGCGACGTACTTTTAATGCTTTCAAATAGTAAGCATCATAGTAACCAGCGCTCAATACATAAGTACCTAATAAGATACGGCGTTGTACTTCAGGACCAAAACCTTCCGTACGAGTTTTAGTGGACATATCTACTAGATTATCTGCAGATACGCGCATACCATAGCTTACACCGTCATAACGAGCCAAGTTAGAGCTAGCTTCTGCCAATGCGATGATATAGTATGCAGACAACGCATATTTAGAGTTAGGTAAAGAAACCTCAACGATTTCAGCACCTAATTTTTTATATGTTTCGATAGCCTCTTCCATAGCTTTACGAACTTCGCTATTGAGACCTTCGCCAAAGAATTCTTTTGGCACACCGATTTTAAGATTTTTTACATCATTTACAAGAGCTGTAGTGTAGTCTACACGAGTACCTGGAATAGATGTGGAGTCTTTCGCATCATGACCAGAGATGGCATTTAATACTAAAGCAGCATCTGTTACATCACGAGTAACAGGTCCAATTTGGTCTAAAGAGGATGCAAAGGCGATTAAACCATAACGAGATACATTACCGTATGTTGGTTTTAAGCCTACAACACCACAGAAGGATGCTGGTTGACGAATAGACCCACCAGTATCAGAGCCAAGAGCCCAAATAGCGGAGCCACTAGATACAGCTGCTGCACTACCACCAGAAGAACCACCTGGTACACAATCAGCATTCCAAGGATTACTAGTTTTTGCTAATGCAGAGTTTTCTGTTGAACCACCCATAGCAAATTCGTCCATGTTAAGTTTACCAAGACTTACAAATTGATTATCTTGTAAACGTTCAATAACAGACGCATTGTATGGAGGTACAAAGTTCTCTAACATTTTAGATGCACATGTTGCAGGTTCATCTTTAATACAAATATTATCTTTAATTGCACCAGGAATACCTGCCAATGGAGAAATAGCTTCACCTTTAGCAATTGCTTCATCTACAAGCTTAGCTGTAGCTAAAGCACGATCATGAGAATCGGACAAGTACGCATGTACAGTCGGTTCCACTTTCGCTTTATGTGCAATAACAGCATTCGTCAATTCTACGGCACTGATTTCTTTATTCACTAGTTTCTTGTGTAATTCATGAATTGTTGCCACAGCGAAACCTCCTATTCTTGTACAACGCGAGGTACTTTAAAGTACCCATCCTCTGCTTCTGGAGCATTGGACAAAGCTAAATCATGGTCTAAGGATGGTTTTGTTTCATCCTCTCTAAATACATTGTTCAATGGTACTGCATGAGCCATTGGTTCTACATCATTAAGCTCTAATGCATCTAGTTCAGCAACATAAGTCAAGATATCGGATAACTCTTTTTCTACATGTGCCATATGTTCTTCCTTAACTTCCAAACGTGAAAGCCAGGCGATTTTTCTAATTTCCTCTTGGCTGATTTTCATCGAGACACATCCTTTCATAATTATTTATTATAAAGCAAATAATATATATTTTCAAAACATTATAGAATGTATAACTATTGGATTTCTCCAAGGTCCTTAAGTAGTTCTACGAACTCATCTTCATTCATAACCCGAATGCCCAATTCATTCGCTTTAGTAAGCTTACTACCACTATCTTCACCAGCGATAACAAGGGTTGTTTTTTTAGATACAGAACCTGTAACCTTTGCCCCATGAGCTTCAAGGATTTTACCAGCTTCACTACGGCCCATAACCTCAAGTTTGCCTGTAAGAACGACGATTTCTCCATCCATTTGGTTACCAACAGCTTCAACAATATCTACGGTCATTTTAAGACCTGCTTGTGTTAAGCCTCCAATAATGGCAACATGAGCAGGATCTTGACGGTATTCAACGATACTATCAGCCATAGTAGGACCGATTTCTTCTACAGCCACTAATTCTTCTTTAGTAATTGTCATGAACCGTTCCATAGATTGCACAACATTAGCAATTGTACCGGCTGCTTTAGAGCCAATGAGACGGATACCGAGGCCATATAATACACGGTCTAATCCACGAGTTTCAGAGTCTGCGATGGCTTTCACCAAATTCTCTGCAGATTTCTTACCCATCCGATCCATAGTAACTAATTGATCTACTGTTAAATGATATAAATCAACCACATTGGCAATTAACTTATTATTGATCAAGTTTTCTACAATACTAGGACCAAGACCATCTATGTTCATTGCATCACGAGAGGCAAAATGGATAATTTGTTCCTTTTCAATGGCAGGACAATGTTTATTGGTGCAACGTACAGCGGCCTCACCTTCACGACGAACTGCAGGAGAGTCGCATACTGGGCAACGATTTGGAATGGTGAAAGGCACCTCAGAACCAGTACGTTTTTCTGGAACTACGCGAATAACTTCTGGAATAATCTCTGCTGCTTTGTGAATGATAACGTGGTCACCAATACGAATATCCTTTTCATTGATAAAGTCTTGGTTATGTAATGTAACACGACTCACATTCGTACCGGATACGAATACGGACTCCAGTTCACCAGTAGGTGTAAGAACACCTGTACGCCCCACATTAATTGTAATATCCTTAAGAACGGTTTCCACCTCTTCTGGAGGATATTTATATGCTGTTGCCCATTTTGGGTCCTTTGCAGTACTACCAAGGACCTCTTGATCATCAAAACTATTAACCTTAATTACCATACCATCAGTATCGTATGGCAACTCATGGCGCTTTTCACCCCAATAGTTAATAGCCTCTATGACCTCGTCAATTGTTTTGCATACGCGGTAATGAGGATTTACAGAGAACTTAAAGTTTTCTAAGCTTTTAAGTAATTCCTCTTGGCCATGAATATTAGCCCCTACTTCTGAGCCAATTGCATAGGCAAAGAATGCTAAATTGCGACTAGCCGTAATGGCTGGATCTTGTTGACGTAAGGAACCAGCTGCAGCATTACGAGGATTTACAAAGGTTGGTAAGCCCTCTTCATCACGTTCTTCATTAATGCGTTTAAATTCGCTATGAGGCATATAAGCTTCACCGCGAACCTCGATAAACTCTGGCGCATTTTCTAAGTATAAAGGAATAGATTTAATAGTACGCACATTAGCCGTAACATCTTCACCAACGCGACCATCACCACGTGTTACAGCACGGACAAACATGCCGTTCTCATAGTGCAAATTAACAGCTAAACCATCGATTTTAAGTTCTACCACATAAGCAGATGGCTTATGACCTAATTCCTTCTCTACGCGATTAGCAAATGCACGTACTTCATCAGCACTAAATACATTAGATAAACTCAACATAGGACGACCATGTACGACCTTTTCAAAGGAGCCTTCCACCTTCATGCCTACCCGTTGTGTGGGAGACGAAGGCACAATATATTCAGGATGTGCCGTTTCTAAATCAACGAGCTCACGATATTTTTTATCGTATTCAAAGTCACTCATTGTAGGAGCATCTTTTACGTAGTATAAATATTGCGCTTGAGTCAGCTCTTTTTGTAACTCTTTAATTCTATCTTTCGGATTCATCTTACATCCTTTTATACAGAAAACAACTATCCCTTCTTAACAGGTGCAAATTTTGCCATTACCACACGTACACCTTGGGTTGGAAACTCAATGGTCAACTTCATGCCAGCTCCTTCACCAGCAACATTGATAACCTTACCATTCCCCCACTTACTGTGAATAGCCGTATCTCCTACTTTCCAATCAGCAATCACTTCATTGCGAACGATTGGTTTTGTAACAGGACGGCTAGTAACACTCATATGATGTGGTACATGGCGCTTAATATCATCAGGAACTTTTCGTTTAGCACGTAATCCATCTACTAACTCTTCAGGAATTTCGTCGATAAAGCGAGATGGCAAATAACTGCTAGTACGACCAAATACGGTACGCGTTGTAGCATTAGAAATATATAATTCCTTTTCAGCACGAGTAATCCCTACATAGGCAAGACGACGTTCCTCTTCGATTTCCTCAGGGTTCATCAAGGTGCGGCTATGAGGGAATAAGCCTTCCTCCAAGCCTCCTAAGAATACGATTGGGAACTCCAAACCTTTGGCAGCATGTAATGTCATTAATGTTACCTTAGACTCTTCTTGCTCGAAGGAGTCAACATCATTAACGAGGGCTACTTGCTCTAAGAAATCCTCAACAGTACCCGTTGGATTGGTATCTTGGAAGTCTTTAGCTACAGATAAAAGTTCACCGATATTCTCAGCACGAGCCTGGTCTTGTGGATCTGTACTTTCTTCCAACTGAGCCAAGTAACCTGTTCTATCAAGAATAGCTTCTAAAATATCAAGTACCGTTTTATCTTCCATTTCAGCTACAAGAGTAAAGATAAGGATGCCGAATTCTTCTAACTTTTCCTTTGTTTTACCTTTAATCGTATCTACAAGATGCAACTGTGTTAATGTCATAAACAAGGATGTGCCATTTGCACGAGCATAATCTTGTAGTTTTGACACTGTAGTTGCGCCAATACTACGCTTTGGTACATTGATTATACGCAATAAACTTAAATCATCGAATGGATTATATAGTACGCGTAAATAAGCTAAAACGTCCTTAATTTCTTTACGATCATAGAACTTTGTGCCCCCTACCATTGTATAAGGCAGTGCCCGTTTAATCAGTGCTTCTTCAAGTACACGAGATTGAGCATTTGTACGGTACAAAATGGCCATATCTCCATAAGGTACGCCATGAATATCGTGCTTTTTAGCAATAGTATCGCCGATGAAAGCTGCTTCTTCATGTTCAGATTGAGCTGTAAAATGCTGGATTTTGGCGCCTTCAGTCTTGTCGGTCCATAAGTTTTTCTTTGGACGACCTTCGTTATTTTCGATTACTGCATTGGCTGCATCAAGAATAATCTTTGTAGAACGATAGTTTTGCTCCAACTTAATAGATGTACAGTTTGGATAGTCCTTTTCAAAGTCCAAGATATTTTGAATATCTGCACCACGCCAAGCGTAAATACTTTGATCAGCATCACCTACAACAGCAATATTTTTCCAATGAGATGCTAATAATTTAGCCAATAAATATTGTGCATGGTTCGTATCTTGATATTCGTCGATCATAACGTAACGAAAACGCTTGCTATATTTATCTAGTACAGCCTCATTAGACTGCAATAATTTTACAGCCACTAATAATAAATCATCAAAATCTAAGGCATTATTTTTACGCAATTCCCGTTCATAATATTCATACACATCAGCTACCTTTTGTTGGTAAAAGTCCCGTGCTTGCTTTCTAAAATCAGAAGCAAATAGCAATTTATTCTTTGCATCTGAAATAGCAGCGATCATAGCACCTACAGGATAGTATTTATCATCCAGGTTTAATGCCTTTAAGGCAGCCTTAATAACCGCTTGAGAATCAGATGTATCGTAGATTGTAAAATTACTGTTATAACCTAAGAAGTTATCTAATTCAAAACGCAAGAATTTCGCACAGAAACTATGAAATGTGCTGAGCCAAATACGATTGGCTACATCACCTACTAAACCTTCCACACGGCTTTTCATCTCCTTAGCCGCTTTGTTGGTAAATGTAATCGCCAAGATTTCATATGGATTAACACCTTGAGCCAATAAATGTGCAATGCGAACGGTTAACACCTTTGTTTTACCAGATCCAGCACCAGCTAAAATCAATAAAGGGCCTTCCGTATGTTGAACGGCTTGTTGTTGCTCTTTATTTAAACCTGTTAGTAATGAATTCATCGGAACACCCCTATCGCCCTTACATATACTATAATTTGATAATCATATAAATAGAGAAGAAGAACGTTGCAAGCAACGTTCTTTTCCCTTTGTATACTACTATACTATTTCATAGCACCAAGAATTGGTGGTACGATTTGTTTTTTACGAGACATAGTATTTGGCAAGAATACACCATTGTCTTTAACTTCTTTTTCAAATGCTTTTGTTACTACTGCTTCCACATCACCACTGAATAACAATGTAGTGCTTTCATCAAGAATATTTGTAACCATGATATAAGAAGCATCATAGTTATTAGCACTGCGAAGAGCCTCTAATGCAGCTACAAGTTCAGCTTGTTTTGCCAATACATCTGTTGTATCCATAACAGAAATTTGACCGATAGAAATTGTTTTATCTGCTTCGGAGAATTCTTTCATGTCTGTACGAACGATATCGTCATTAGTCAAATCAGAAATATCTGCACCAGCTTTTAGCATATCAAGGCCATAGGACTCGATATCTACACCAGCGATTTCTGCCAATTTATGAGCCATTTCTTTATCTGTTTCAGTACATGTTGGAGAACGGAATAAAACTGTATCAGAAATGATAGCGGACAACATCAAGCCTGCAATAGCTTTAGGAATTTTTTGATTGTTTTCCATGTACAATTTAGTAATGATTGTATTGGAGCAACCTACTGGTTCTAAACGCATAAATACAGGACCATCAGTTTCAAAGTCACCGATGCGGTGATGATCCACAACGCCACACATATTCATGGATTTGTAACCATCAATGATTTGTTTAGATTCGTTATGGTCAGTTAAGTACAAGTTGCCGCCTTCTGGAGCGAATTCTTCCCAATTCTTAACGATTTGAGGGTGTTCAAAACCAAAATGATTCAATACATATGTTGTTTCTTTATTGGCTTCACCTGCACATACTGGAGTAGCTGGTGTGCCCATTTGTGTTAAGAAATTAGCAAAGGAAATAGCAGAACAAATAGAATCTGTATCAGGACTTTTATGACCTGCTACATATGTTTTTACATCACTCATAATATACCTCTTTTATATAAATTTCATACTTAATATCGACTTACGTCAATCCGATTTTTAACTATACTATTATATCATAAATTATATAAAAAAACACGCCACTACTAAGTAGTGACGTGTTTTTGTCATTCTACAAAATTATCTAATGTAAATGATTAGTCGTGATTTTTTTTGCGGTTTGTAAACAAACCAGGTCCAAGTGTTTCAATGATGATGAACAGCATTGGAATGATAAAGATACCAAACAATGTTGCTGTTGTCATCCCTGCTACTACAGTAATACCCATGGATGTACGAGCACCAGAACCAGCACCAGTAGATACTGCCAATGGCAATACACCAAGGATGAACGCAAAGGATGTCATCAAGATTGGACGCAAACGAATTTTTGCAGCTTCGATAGCAGCATCAACAACGTTCATGCCACGTTCGTCAACACGAATCTTAGCATACTCAATGATCAAAATCGCATTTTTCGCAGCCAAACCTACTAAGGTTAAAAGACCAATCTGCATATAAATATCGTTAGCTAAGGAATATCTACCTGTAAAGTTCAACAAGAATGGAACTAAAGAAGCACCAATCATACCAGATGGTACAGAGAACAATACGGCAAATGGAACCTTCCAAGATTCATACAAGGCGGCCAAGATTAAGAATACAAATACTAGACCTAAACCAAGAATCATGATGGTTTGAGAACCAGCTTTCAACTCTTCACGAGATTGACCTGCCCAGTCATAAGAATAACCTGCAGGCAATGTTTTAGCTGCCGCCTCTTTCAATGCGTTAATCGCGTCACCAGAGGAGTAACCATTTGCTTGAGAACCACCGATTTGTACGGCCATTGCATTATCAAAACGAGTAATACTAGATGGTGTACCTGTTTGTTCCTTCGTAATATAGTTGGAAACTGGAACCATAAGGCCCTTGCTATTGCGAACAGCTAACATATTAAGCTGATCCGCATTTTGACGATATGCATCTTCAGCTTGAACTACTACTTTGTAATTTTTACCATATGTAGTGAAGTCATTGACTTGAATACTACCATAGAAACCTTGTAATGTAGTAAAGATATCAGCTAATGCCACACCATCTTGAGCCGCTTTTTCACGGTTTACATCAAATTGTAAGGATGGCGTAGATGTATCAAAGGTAGTATAAATAGATTGAATTGCTGGACTCTTACGAGCTTCTGCAATAAATTCATTAGCACGTTCCGCCATAACTTGAGGGCTGTCACCAGCTTTATTGATTAAGTACATGCTAAAACCACCAGTAGTACCAAGACCTGGAATAGATGGTGGATTCATGGCAATAACTGTTGCTTCTGGTACGCCTTGTGCAGCAAAGCCAAATGTTTGACCTACCATAGCTCTAATAGATGTAGCTTGTGTTGTACGATACTTCCAGTCAGACATAGTAGCAAAGATTACACCTGCACTAGATTTTTGGCCGCCCCCTAAGAGGTCAAAGTCAGCTACAGTAAATACCTCTTGGAATAATTGCTCATCTTTAGGCTTTTCAGGATCATTTTTACCTTCTAAGAAAGAGGCAATTTTTTCAAGAGTCGCCATAGTACGTTCAGATGTAGCACCAGGTGGCTCATTAACAGCAATCATGTAGTAACCACTATCCTCTGCAGGTACAAAGGATGTTGGTAAGAAGTGGAATACTAAACCTGTACCACCAGCAAAGATTAATAATGCAATAACAGTTAAGCTCAAACGATGGCTTAAACGAGCCAATTGGATACCATACCAATTGCTAAAACGCTCTAAAGCTGCATTAAATTTGTTTAACTGACGATGTACCCAGTCTTCACGTTCTTTTGGTGTGTGAGGCTTCAACATCGTAGCACATAATGCCGGTGTCAAAACAAGGGCGATAATCGCGGAAATAACAACAGAAACCGCAATTGTTAAGGCAAACTGTTTATAAAGGATACCTGTCATACCACCCATAAAAGCAACCGGTACGAATACCGCTACCAATACGAAGGCGATACCAATTACAGGGCCTTGTACATTTTCCATCGCTTTAATAGCCGCCTCTTTAGGAGGTAAGCCATTATATTTTAATTCGTATTCAACAGCCTCTACTACTACGATAGCATCGTCAACTACGAGGCCGATAGCTAGTACCATCGCAAAGAG
>CAKPXR010000042.1 GCA_934202215.1 uncultured Veillonella sp. | reverse complement strand
TGGTGAAGAGGCTTATTATCCAGTGAATGATGTGAAGAATTTAGATCTTTATGCAAAATATGTTAAAAAAGCAGAAACGATTTCCAATGTTATCTTTGGTGGTCGTTTAGGGGAATATAAATATTACGATATGGATAAGGTTATTGCTAGCGCTTTAATACTATGTAATAAGGAGTTTAAGAATGAGAATTGAGTGGCTAGATTCACTAAAGGGTTTTGCTATATTTTTAGTTGTTGTTGGTCATGTTATTCTTGGTTATATTCGGGCAGAAACTTTTACAGAATATCAATGGAGCTTACAGTTTGTATATGATGTAATTTATAGTTTTCATATGCCATTATTTTTTTTGATTAGTGGTTTTTTATATAAGCTTACATGGTCTCAAAAAAATTCAGGTCTGCTAAAAAAAATTTCTAATAAGTTTTTAAATATGGTTCCTATGTATTTATTATTCTCGGTTGTATTTTGGTTATCTAAATATTATGCAACATTGTATGGGAATATCCAGATGAGTGATCATTTTAATCTAGTTGATTTGATGCATATTTATATAGCTCCTCTTTCCTATTTATGGTTTTTGTATGTACTGATTTGGCTTTTTGTGGCTATTCCTATATTTGAATCTATAATAAAGCCTACAATAGTCTTTATTATATTTCTATGTTTGTATTTTTTTATGCCACCCGTTCATGGATTATTGAAGATTATTAATTTGATTATTTATGGAGGCGTGTATTTTACATTAGGATCTACACTATGTTTGTATCAGGATCAACTCAGGACAATTATTTGTAATAAGTTGAATGGTATTGGTTTGATTAGTATTGTCCTGGCAGTGATTACATTCCCTTATATAGAAGTGCATAATATTTTAAAGTTTATATGTGCTATATCAGGTTCTGTTTTTTTATCTATTCTATTTTTTAAGTTTAAGAATATAAAATGGGTTACTATTTGGAATATTTGTGGTCGTTACTCTTTAGGAATTTATATTTTACATTTATATTTTTCTGGACCTTTAAGAACTATATTTAAGCATCTTTCAATCGACAATGTTGTTGTGTGCTTAATTTTATCTTGCATTATTAGTACAATAGTACCTATTTTTATTGTTAAATGTTTTGATAGATATAAATTAACTTCTTGGATTTTTGGGAACTCCAAGTTAATAAAATTGAAATGACAATATGAGAGTAGTAGGATGAGAGTATATGTCTAGTAATAAATATATTGATAGTTTAATAGGATTAAGTTTTATATTTGTAATATTTCCTGTAATCCCCATGTCTTTACGAATAGGTTTTTTAGGTGGAGAGTTTTCTGCAAAAGCATCCTTTTATACATTACTGCTTTGTCTAATATATAGCATATGGATTCAAAGACATAAATTATGTCAATATAAGTTATATTGGAAAATGTTATTATATATAGTTTTGTTAAGTTTAACTATTACTGTATCTTTAGTTCATGGCTTAGTAAATTTTCCTTACTATGAATTGATTCCAGGTAGTGATTATGGAAATCATAAATTAGCATCTATACTTCAAGCCATATTCAATCAAGATATTAGTGAATATACATTATCCGTTATTCATTTTAGTTTTAGAGTTTTGAAAAACTCTTTGACTCAGCTTATTTTTACATTTGGATTTTCCTATTTAGTTTTTTGTTGGTATAAGTATCGTACTGAAATAATTTTAAAGATAGTAAGTATAGGTTCACTAATTTCTGCTAGTTTAGTAGTTGGGTTTGGTATTATTGAATTATTTTATTTTGGTGGACAACAATGGGCACTTTCTGTATTAACGTATATAAGACCTATTGTTCATGCTATTGAGATTAATAACACATGGTGGCCACCATTATTTTGGCCTGAATTACAATTTCGATCTCTTTTTCCAGAGCCATCTTTTTTAGGTATTTATACAGTTATTACAATCCCTTTTTTATGGAATATTATTTTTACATCAAAAAATAAGAAGTTAGTAGTTTACTCCTCTATTATTGTAATGCTGCTTGAGATGATTACTTTACTGGCAAATAGTAGAACTGCAACTATCTTTTTATTGATAGATCATATATTACTTATATTAGTACTTTGTATTCAATTTAGAAATAAAAGATTTATAATACATACAGTTTTTGTAACTTTGATAGGTTTATTTGCTTTCCTTGGTAATATCGTATATACATCTAATGTTCTTTATACTCAAAATGTGTTGACTAAAGATACAAAGAATATCTCTACACAACAAGTAGTAAATCAGATTTCTTCTTATGGAGAGAATAATATTACATCTTTATCTAAAAAGAGTAGTCGTAGTAATAACCAAAGATATGGTGTAATGAAAGCTGATTTAAATATATTCATAGAAAATCCATTATTAGGTATTGGACAAGGTTTACGAACCCCTTATGTCCTAAATCACTTAGATGAAGATACATTGAATAATACAGAAGTTAAAATGTGGATTAATAATATTAAAAATAAAGGTCTTATTAATATCTCAATTCCTATGTTAGGAGAATATACTTCTCGTTTATCTGAAACAGGTATTATGAGCTTTGTATTATTTATGGCTCCTATATTATTGTTATTATTTAGATTATTAAAATATATAATTCAAAATTCAAAAGATACATTTGTTATATTTTTTACAATAGCTTACATAGAGTGTTTATTAACAGGGATAGGAACAACCTTAAATGAGCTGTATTATTTTTGGATATTATTAGGATTTGGTTATGCGTTAGTATACGTCAAAAATGCATGTAACAATAAGGTGGAGGAAGTTCGTGAATATTAAGATTTTAGTCGCTACACATAAAAAATATTGGATGCCAGAGGACTCTGTATATTTGCCAATTCATGTGGGTCGTAAAGATAAATCTGATATTGGATATATTGGTGATCATACGGGAGATAATATCTCTTCAAAAAATGCAAATTACTGTGAATTAACAGGTTTATATTGGGCTTGGAAAAATCTTGATGCAGATTGTATTGGTCTCGTTCACTACAGACGTTACTTTACACGTAAAGAGGTACGCTCTGTAGAGGATAAAAAGAATCAAATTCTTACAGGTGCGGAATGGGAAAAACTACTTTCAGAGTATCCTGTAGTTGTAGCGGATAAGCGTAAATATTATATTGAATCTAACCGTTCTCACTATAATAATGCTCATCATAGTGATGGCCTTGATGCGGCTGAACAAATCATCGCTGAGAAATATCCTGAATATAGTGCTGCTTTTACAAAGGTCTGCAATCGCACATGGGCGCATATGTTCAACATGTTCGTTATGCGTAGAGATTTATTTGATCAATACTGTGAATGGATGTTTTCCATCTTAGAAGAAATCGAAAAACGTGTTGATATTTCTGATTACGATACGTATGAAGCGCGTATTTATGGCTTTGTAAGCGAAATCTTGCTAGATGTATGGATTGAAGCAAATAATATCGACTATAAGGAACAAAATGTATCCTTTATGGAGCCACAAAACTGGTTGAAAAAAGGTGGATTATTCTTAAAACGTAAATTATTTGGGAGATAATATACTGACTATGATAAAGGTAATAGAACTTCCTATAGATAAAGATATGGGAGGTTTAACATCTTATGTTCTTCAATTGTATAGAATGATTGATAAAAAAGAATTTGAATTAACATTACTGAGTTATGATGATCCTCAAAATTTTGATGTAAATTATAAGGTAGAGACGGTTAGTAGACCGTATCATATTATTCAGTTTTATAAAAAAATGAAGTGCCTACTTTCTGAAGGAAAAGATATCATTCATTTTCATCAATCTTATGTCAATATTATTCCTATTTTGATTGCTAAATTAGCTGGATTTGAAACTATTATTTTACATGCGCATAGCTCTAGTATAGATGATAATCGAAAAATCGTACGCTTTCTAAAGACAGGATTACATAAGGTTGGAAGATTTTTATTACCTTATTTGGTTGATACTTATATAGGCTGCTCTACTAAGGCATCAGAATGGATGTTTCCCAGAAAATGTATAGATAGTGATTCATATTATTTATTACATAATGCTATCGATTTGGATTTATATGATAGAAATATAAATCTAGGGTTGGAGATTAGACAAAAATTTAACATTCCTAAGGATGCATTGGTAGTAGGACATATTGGTCGTTTTACACCTGTTAAAAATCACCCTTTTATTATCGATATATTTAAAGAGGTATTAAAACAAAATCCTAATAGTTATTTATTTCTCTTGGGGGATGGTGTAGAACGTCATAAGGTTGAAAGTCTTGTAAAATTAGCAGATATATCTGACAAGGTTATTTTTATGGGGTATGTCAATAACACTGTTGAGGTTATGCAAGCTATAGATATTATGATATTACCCTCATTATTTGAAGGGTTACCGCTAATTGCTATTGAGTCACAAGCATTAGGTATACCAATATTAGTATCTGATACGATTACACAAGAGGTTGTATTGACTGATCTATGTACGTCTTTACCAATTGATAATTCTGAACAATGGGCTTATGAGATTATGTCTAAATTTGGTAAGAATAAATATATTGATTATAGATCTAGAATTAAAGAACTAGGTTATGACTCCTGTGTTGCTATAAAGAAGATTGAAAATATATACAAGGGAAAACAATGAGTTTTAAAGATTATATAAAAGAACATCTACCGTGGATTCGATCTATCTATAGAAAAAGGTTGTCTCCAATCAATTTAATCCATAATATTTTTGATAAGCCAGTAGTTGTTTTACTTTATCATAGAGTTAATTATTTGAATCGTGATTTATTTAATATTAATGTAACTCCTGATAATTTTGAAAGACATATTCAAGTCTTAAAAAATCACTACAATGTAATAACTTTTAATGATTTAAAACGCAATGATATAAAAGAACCATCTGTTATTATTACCTTTGACGATGGATATTATGATAATTACAAATATGCCTTTCCAATTTTAAAAAAGTATCAAGTCCCAGCGACAATTTTTATAACATCTGGCGGTGTAGATACGGGTAAAGAGTTTTGGTGGGATCGATTAGAAACTATTTTATTCGAAAATAAAAATCTAAAAGAATTAATTGAGTTAGATATATTAAATCAAAGACATGTATTTGATGTATCCGATGATAAAAAGAGATTACATAGTTTTTATACGTTACACCATATGCTTTTTTCTCTACATCCTAATGAAAGAGATATGATATTAGACAGATGGTATGAATTTTATGGATTGAAGGTTAATCCTAATAATAGGACTATGAATTCGTCGGAGTTAATAGAGTTATATCAAAGTCAGTTAATTACATTAGGAGCGCATACTATACACCATCCAGCGTTGAAACAAATTAGTAGAGAAGAGCAAATACATGAAATACAATCTTCTAAGCTTTTTTTAGAGAATTTGTTACATACGGATATAGATATTTTTGCATATCCTTTTGGTCATAAAGAAAGTTTTGATCAAGTGACAGAACAAATTGTTCAAGATCTAGGATTCACATATTCAGTTAGTACTAAAAGAGCACAGCTTCATTCTAATGCTAATCCATTTTCTATACCTAGATTCGGCATCGAAGACTGGGCAGAAGATGAATTTATACGACAAATGAAGTTAGTATGGTTTGAAAATTAGGGGATTTTTAATAATGTTGACTATATCTGAAATTCAAGATCATTTATTTATAATGCTTAAAGAATTTGATTCCTTTTGTAAAGAGAATGATATTAAATATTCGCTATCAGGAGGATCATTATTAGGGGCCATTAGGCATAAAGGTTTTATTCCTTGGGATGATGATATAGACATTTGTTTAAGTAGACCTGATTATGAAAAACTAATTTCTATATTTCCTGAGGTTTTAAATAATAATTATTTGCTTAGATCTATTGAGCGTAATAACTCAAAATATCCTTTTGCGCGATTAGAAAAACTTGATATCAAGATTGAAGATGAATATAGTAATTCTAATCAATTTTTATTTATGGATATTATGCCTGTTGATGGATTACCAAATGATAAAAATGAAGTGATTAGTATCTATAAAAAACGTAAAATTTATAGTAAGATGCTTGAATTATGTGATGCAAAATTAGGACATGGTAAATCAATGAGTAGAGCATGTATAAAGTCTATATTAATAATCCTAGCTAGATGTATTGGATATAAATTTTGGGCCAATCAATTAGATACATTGGCTAAACAATATGATTATAATGCTTCTGACTTTGTAGGTGCTATTACTGGTGGCGTTTATGGTGAAGCTGAATGTATGGTAAAGGATGCTTTTGAAAAACGTGTCCCTATAGAGTTTAGAGATTTAACATTAGAGGTTTTTTCATGTTACGATACATATTTAAGTAATTTATATGGTTGTAACTATATGGAAATACCACCAGAAGATAAACGTAAAATATCAAGTATTAGAGCATATGAGATTTAATGTATAGGGGTATAGCATGAATATAGGTATTATTTTTGCTGGAGGAACTGGACAACGCATGAGTTCTACTGGCACACCGAAACAATTGCTAGAAGTTAATGGGAAACCAATATTAGTGTATACGCTAGAGCACTTTCAAAATAATAATGATATTGATGGAATTGTTTTAGTAGTATTAGAGTCTATTATTGGAGAGGTTAGTAAATTAGTACAAAAGTATAGTTTGGATAAAGTCAAATCGATTATTCCAGGTGGAAAAACAGGACAAGAGTCGATTTATCTTGGAATTAAAGAGTCTTCAAGACTATATGATGAAGATAGTATAGTTTTATTACATGATGGGGTTAGGCCTATTATCTCAGATGAGCTAATTAATACGTGTATATCGTCCACAAAAACATATGGCAATGCCATTACTGTTTCACAAGCTATAGAAACCATTGTTTTAAAAGATAATGAGCTTTCTCATGTAGGGAAAATACTTTCTCGAGATGAATGTTTACTTGCTAAAGCTCCACAATGCTTCTATTTAAAAGATATTTATAAGGTACATGAAAAAGCAAAATCTGAAAATTTGGAGTTCATAGATTCGGCATCTATGATGCAGTTTTATGGGGCTGAACTGTTTACAGTAATAGGTCCAGCTGAGAATATTAAGATTACAACACCTATTGATTTTTATACATTTAAGGCTTATTTAGAAGTAAAAAATAGCCTCAATATTATGGGATTATAGGTTGATATTATGCGGACAGTTAGTGCAATTAAGAACATAAATTCCACGTTAATTGTATATGGATTTAATATGGTATTACAGTTCATTATCCGTTTTGTATTACTATATTATTTATCTATTGAATATTTAGGCTTAAATGGTTTATTTGATAATATTTTGACTGTATTATCGCTTACTGAATTGGGCATTGGTCCGGCTATTATATTTAGTTTATATGCTCCTCTAGCTAATCATGATTTAGAAACAGCAAAATCAATCATGAGAATATTTAAAAAAGCATATATTTATATTGGTACACTTATTCTATTCTTAGGATTATGTATATCTCCTTTTGTTCAATATCTTATAAAGGTACCTCCTAATATTGCATATTTAAATATTTTCTTTTTACTCTTTGTTATTGATACGGGTATTAGTTATTTTTACTCTTATAAAAAATGTTTGCTTATAGCTGATCAAAAACAATATATAGCTAACTATTACAGAGGGCTTACTCAACTGATAGGGAGCTTATTCCAAATTGCCTTAGTCATTTTGACTCATAGTTTTTGGGTATATATTATTCTACGTATATGCATGACTTTCTGCGAGAATTTTTTAATAGCCAGAAAAGCTGATCACTTATATTCGTTTTTAAATGAAAAGAATATTCGGCCTTTAAATAAAGATATATACCAAAGTATTATTAGAAATATAAAGGCTTTAATACTTCATAAAATTGGTGGTGTTACTGTTTTTGGAACATCAAATATTATTTTGTCGAAATTTGTAGGTTTAAGTGCTGTTGCGTTATATACGAATTATTATTTGATTATTAATGGTATCGATAAGTTGTCTGATCAAGTATTTAATGCACTAAAGGCATCTGTAGGAAATTTGAATGAGTCGCATGATGATGCTCATAAATTAGTTATTTTCAAGAGATTAGAATTTATGACAGCCTATTTGGCTTGTTTTATCTGTAGTAACTTATACCTTTTGTTAAATCCGTTTATTACCATCTGGCTAGGAAATAGCTATCGTTTTGATGAAAGTATAGTACTTTGGATGGTCATCAACTTCTATCTAATGTTTATGCGTAAAGGCGTCTTAGTATTTAAAGATGCTATGGGGCTCTTTTGGCAAAATCGATATATGTCCTTAATAGAGGCCTTAATAAATTTAGGATCTTCCATTGTTTTAGTTCAATATTTTGATGTTTGGGGCGTGTTATTGGCTATGTTTATTAGTACAATTTGTATGCCTTTTATAGTTGAACCATATGTTTTGTTTAAATACGGATTACGCTGGTCTTTGGTTAGTTACTTTAAACTTTATTTCCGTTATACTCTAGTTACATTTGTATTAGTTTATTTTAGTAAATTCTTATCACAATTTATTGCTTTGGATAGCGGTTGGTTTGGACTTTTGCTAGGGGTTGTATGTAATAGTATTTTTATAATTGTGGCATGGGGAATATTATTTATTAGAAGTAAAGAATTAAGGTTTTATCTTGATTTAATAAAAAGTAGATTATAAGAAGGGAATAATAATGAGAATAACTGTAACTGGTGGGGCGGGGTTTATTGGCTCTCATTTAGTTGATCGTTTAATAGAAGATGGTCATACTGTACAGGTTATTGATAACTTATATACAGGAAATAAAGAATTTGTTCATTCTAAAGCACAATTCGTAGAATTGGATATTAGAGATCCAAAGTTATACTCTGTCTTAGAAGAATTTCGTCCAGATTATATATTTCATGAGGCTGCACAAACTGAAGTTTCCACATCTATGAGTGATCCGATGTTAGATTGTGATATTAATTTGATGGGGTTAATTAATTTACTTAATGCAGCAGTAAAACTAGATATTAAAAAGTTTTTAATGCCATCTTCTGCAGCGGTCTATGGCAATTTAGATACATTACCATTAAATGAGGACATGATTGGAAATCCGTCTTCATTTTATGGATTAACAAAGCTAACTACAGAACATTATCTTCGTATTTATCATGAAGCTTTTGGATTACCATATATATGTTATCGTTATTCTAATGTATTTGGTCCACGACAAGGTAATGGTGGAGAAGGGGGCGTTATTAGTATTTTTGCTAAAGCGACTGTACAAGACTCTCCTATTATTATTTATGGTGATGGAAAACAAACAAGGGACTTTATATATGTAGATGATGTAGTTGAAGCTAATATTTTAGGTATGCAACACCAAGTTATAGGTATTTATAATGTAAGTACTGGCATCTCAAGTTCCGTTAATTTGTTAGTTGATGAGTTTAGAAATATTAGTGGTAAAGATATTGAGGTAGTTTATGATAAGCCTAGATTAGGCGATATTAGAGATTCTGTTTTATCAACTGATAAATCAGAAAAAGGGCTTTTATTTACAGCAAAATATAATTTACACGATGGATTAATAAAAACATATGAGTATTTTAAAACAGTAGAGGGCTAATATTTATGAATGATGTTTTATCTTATGAGTTGGAACGCACTGTTAAAGATATTCATATTTTCTTATCTAAACTTTCAGGGAAAACTATTTTGATAACGGGGGCGACTGGATTCATAGGATCTATGCTCACCCGATTGTTTCTATTTAGTAATATGAAATATGGAACAAATATTAATATTATTTGTTCCGTGAGAAACATAAAAAAGGCAGAGGATTTGTTCTCTAACCTTATGAATTCAGAACAGTTAGTCTATATTACTAATGATCTTGCTGCATGTAATTATTCTGTTGATTATATATTCCACACAGCAGCACCTACTACATCTAAGTTTTTTGTTACGCAACCAGTTGAAACGTTAAATGGTAGTATTAGTACAACGTTAGATGTCTTGCAATATGCAACAAAGAATAAAGTTAAAAAAATTGTATATTTATCTTCTATGGAGCAATATGGTATTCAGCAAGTAGATTACCAGAATATGACTGAAGATGATTTAGGCTATATTGATCATTTAGATGTTAGAAGTTCGTATTCTGAAGGTAAACGTATTTGTGAATGTTACTGTAATGCTTACTTTCATGAATATAATGTACCCGTTTGTATTGCTCGTATTGCACAATGTTTTGGTCCAGGTCTTTCACTTTTAGATAATCGTGTATCTATGCAGTTTGCTAAAAGTGTTATACACAATGAAAATATTATTTTACATACTGCAGGACAATCTGTATCAAACTTTTGTTATATAACTGATGTACTTTCTGCTTTGGTACTATTACTATTTAAAGGAAAATGTGGAGAAGCATACAATATATGTAATAGTATTGAAACAAGAAGTATTAAAGATATTGCAAATTTAGTAGCAAAAGCAGTCGCTAAGGGTAAAATAGATGTGGTATTTGATATACCGGATAATGCCAATAAGTATGGATATGCACATGATGTAAAGTTTATTCTAAATAGTGAAAAAATCCAGTCATTAGGGTGGAAACCTAAGATTAATATGGTAAGAGGCTACACAAATCTAATTAATTATATAAGAAATGAGAATCATAAGTTATAAATTTATATTATTGAGTAAGTTAGACTATTTATTATATTATTAATCTTTACTTCTTATTTTCGTAGTACTATATAGTTCTATATACCAATTAAAGTTAAATAGACTTTATACTTTATTTATTGCTCTATGAATATATAATTTTGTATAATCTATTTATGAATGAATAATTCATGAATAGATTAAAAGAATGAGTTTAATTGCATTACATGTTAGTGGAGTATTGGTATGAAAAAATATGTCTTATCTGTGGGAGACAGAAAGCCTGTACATATTGAAATTATGAATGTTGATGATAATGTGCTAGTTAGTGGAGAATTACGTACATATCGACTTGATTATGATATGGAAACGAGTGCGGTTATTTTGCGTTTTTCACTGCAAGAATCAGATATGATATATTCTTTACAGCTAGGTGAAGCTGAGGATATATTAGCAACAGACTTTATAACTCCCCAAGAAATATTCTTTGCAATCGTAGGATTTTTAGGTGAGGTTATTCATAGTGCAAAATCATTTGGTCGTACATTGGCTATGAAGCTTGATAATGATACATCTCGTGTGTATGTGAAGGATTTATTGAATTCTAATGATAGCTATCGTGTATTTATGGGGACGTTAACATACTAATATAAAAATAATACATATTTGAATTTAAAGCTGACTTGCATGATAATTTCTGTAGGTCAGTATATTTATATAATAAAGAATTGTTGTTTTTATAGGGGAAATATGAATTACAACTCGGATAAACCAATTGAAATTCCAAAGCAAGATTTATTAGGTAGACAACATTTTCAAGACAATTAGGAGAAGCAATAAATAGCTATGATGGAAAAGATGGATTAGTATTCGGTTTATTTTGTATTAAATGAATTTATTATATCTATTTTTATAAAATAATAATTTGAAAAAGACAGCTGATTCAATCAGCTGTCTTTTTTGTATGCCTAAATTATGTCACTACATTCTCATATATATCTTGTATTTTATGGTGTATATGCTGATAAATAGGTGTAATG
>CAKPXR010000041.1 GCA_934202215.1 uncultured Veillonella sp. | reverse complement strand
GTAAGAAAAACCATAGTAAACCTCCCGTACAGTTTATTTATAATCTATCATACCATGTTTTTAACAAAACATATATGAATATGATTTTCCTACAAAAGTAATATGAATTTTAGAAAATGTATCATTCTTAACATATTTTAGGATGTATAAGCATTATAATTAATTACTATAGTAGTATTATTTATTCACAAATATTTGATATATTAAAATTATACTAATTGTACAAATTTTTTCACATATGAGGTGATATTATGACAAAACCATTCATTGGTGTATCTGGCAATATCTTACGAGATACTAGTGGTGCCTATGTAGATTTGTTACGTTCTTACGTAAACCATGACTATCCACGCTCTATTGAAGAAGCTGGCGGCATTCCAGTTATTATCCCATTTACTAAAAATCTTGACGTAGCTCAAGAAACGGTAGCAAAACTAGATGCCTTATTATTATCTGGCGGTCACGACGTATTTCCACTTAATTACGGTGAGGAACCATTGCAAGGTTTAGGTGATGTATTCCCAGAACGAGATCAATTCGATTTTGCTTTATTAAAAGCAGCAGAAGAAAAACAAATTCCTATCTTTTGTATCTGCCGAGGCATTCAAATTTTAAATGTATATCGTGGCGGATCTCTATACCAAGATTTAAAGTATGATGAAAACTGTACGATTAAACATTCACAAAACCAAACCCCATCTCTTGGCACTCATACAGTAGACATTGAGTTTGAATCCAAATTAGCCAGTGCTATTGGCCGTTCCACATGGATTACAAATTCTCACCATCATCAAACAGTAAAACACGTTGGAAAAGGATTACAAGTGGTAGCAAGAGCTAAGGATGGTACTGTAGAAGGTTTAGAAGACTCTTCCTATCCTTGGTTAGTAGCCTGCCAATTCCATCCAGAAATGATGTCTGAAAACGATGAAAATGCAAAACGTTTATTTGCTGCCTTTGTAGCAGCAGCTCGAGAAAATATAACTAAATAATAGAAAGGTTTTAGTATGAAAGAAACAGGAAAATTTGGCTTTTGGAGTATTGTACTTCTGGGCATGAATGGTATTGTAGGGACAGGTATTTTCCTACTACCAAACAAAGCGTATTCTATCATTGGTTCTGCTAGCTTAGGCGTCCTCTTATTTGACGCTGTTATAGCAGGCTGTATCGCCCTCTGCTTTGCTGAAGCAGCTAGCCTATTCACACGTAATGGTGGTCCTTATCTATATGCAAAGCACGCATTAGGTGACTTTTGGGCCTTTGAAGTAGGCGTCCTTAAATGGATTGTAACCGTCATTGCCTGGGCGGCTATGGCCGTTGGCTTTGCTACCGCATTAGGTGCTGCCGTACCAGCGCTAAGTGGTGATTTTGCAAAAGATATCATTTCATTTATCTTGATTGTAGGTCTTACGATTGTAAACATCTTTGGTGTTAACGTATCCAAGTTCGTCAATAACTTAATGACCATTTCTAAGTTAGTGCCTCTTGCCCTGTTTATTGCGATTGGTATCTTCTTTATTAATGGTGCTAACTTTACTCCAGTCTTCCCTCATGATACTTATGTAGATGGATCATTTGCACAAGCAGCGGTGCTTCTATTCTTTGCCTATACAGGCTTTGAAGTTATTGCCATTGCGGCAGAGGATATGAAAAATCCTAAAAAGAATTTACCACGTGCTATTATCATGTGCATGCTCCTTGTATCTGTCCTATATATGGCTATCCTTGCCGTATCCATCGGTGTACTTGGCACTGACTTAGCAAATACAAAGGCTCCAGTACAAGATGCGTTTAATGCAATTGTTGGTCCTGTTGGTATGTATATCGTATTAATAGGTACCTTAATCTCTATGGGCGGTATCAACTTTGCAGAAGCTTACTATGCTCCTCGTGTAGCAACATCCATGGCAGAAGATGGTATGCTACCAAGTGCCCTAGCAAAACGTAATCGTTACAATGCCCCATACGTAGCAGCCATCGTTACTGCCATTGCCAGTGTATTACTCGCATGGTCTGGTTCTTTTACGACACTAGCTGCTATTAGTGCAGTATCTCGTTTTACACAATACTTACCAACATGTTTGGCTGTTATTATCTTCCGTCGTAAATGGGCGGATAAAGCTCGTTCCTACACTATCCCTGGTGGCTACTTAATCCCGGTCATCGCCATTGGCACATCCCTTTGGATGCTCGCTCAAGCACAAACTAACCAATTATTATGGGGTCTAGGTGGCTGTATCGTAATCTTGCCATTCTACTACTCCTATTGGAGAAAGAAAAAAGCTGGTCTCATTAAGGACCATGACGAAATGTAAATAATAAAAAACTACCAATTATTCATAATATCTAGTGGCTTATTCTTCCATAGTAGAAGGTCTGTTTAAAAGATTTATGTTTAACTGGTAGTTTTTATTTTATCTATTAATCGTAATTAAATTAGATATATCGAAAGAGTAGTATCGACTAATATAGCTCCTCTTCGATGATGGTTTCCTTCGTTAAGTCTTCTTCAATATAACCAACCTCATCAGTAACTTCGTCTTCATCGCGTGTATCGATATAGATACTGATAAGTGCTAGTGCCCCCTCTTCATTAAGCGTAGCAATGGCGCTCATAGGACCATAAGTTAAGATTAAACCATCTTCTTCATCACGAATGATATGAGGCACCGCATCAAAGTGTTGATTCATTAACTGATCAAAATAGTCTTCTACATCAAGGCCGCTTTCAAGGGTTATGGATTCAGCGTCACCCTTTTGGAATACAACTCGAGTATCTTCATCGATGTACTGATAGAAATCGTCTACATCCACATTAGCGGTTTCAAGCCACATGCTTAAGGCTGTAATCCAGTCTTTCACAGTAGTTGGTGCAGAAATAAAAGCATATTCACATTCATCGTCACCAAAGCGAAGATCATCATACGCAATGCTATAATTTTCTTGACTAGAAACGATGCGGTCTACACGGCCCTCATCATTTACGTCTACAAAAATCATGTACACATAGTTGTCGCCGCTTTCATAAGAAACAGTTAAACCATGACGGCCCTCATGAAATAGTGCATCCTCTTCGTACACATCGGTAATATGCATGACCTTGCACGTAACAGGCACATTATCGGACTTAATAGACTCAGTCATAGAGGATAAAAACTCAATACTTTCATTGCAATTACGCCCAATAATACCACGACCTGTGGACATGTACTCGCAATCTTCGGCTAGAATATTTTCAATGCCGTGAATATCTGCAGATTCAAGGATAGATTTTATCAATAAAAGAGCTTGTATTTCAGTCATACTACGCCTCCTATACACTGTAATTAGTACTGCTATTATTGTAACACAATTATAGTAACAAATACGGCTATTCTCTTGATTTTATCCATATTTATCATATACTTATAAAGTATATAAATTTCGTATAGGAGGTCCCCATGAAATATACTACTATCGTTTTTGATTGTGATGGCACATTGCTCAACACGGCTACAGATTTAGCAAATGCTGTAAATCATGTACTACGTACACATAACTTCCCTGAAAAATCTCTAGCAGAGGTTAAAGCAGCACTAGGTAATGCAGTAACATATTTAATGCGTCAATGTTTACCAAATTCTGTAGCAGATAACGAATTAAAGCCATACATTGAGGAATTCAAAGCATATTATGGTGAGCATTTAAAAGATACAACAGCTCCCTACCCTGGCATCTTAGACATGCTCGATATATTGCGTGAACAAGACTATAAATTAGCCATCGTATCTAACAAAATTCAAGAAGGCGTTACACCACTAAATAAAGAATACTTTGGCGATCGATTACCTGTTGCCATCGGTGAAAGACCAGGCTTACAACGCAAACCTGCACCAGACATGGTACTACAAGCTCTAAAAGACTTAAATTCTACACCTGAAGAATCCATTTATGTAGGTGACTCTGAAGTTGATGTAGCTACCGCAGAAAACTCTGGCCTATTATGTATTGGTGTTACTTGGGGCTTTAGAGAGGAATCCCTACATCAAGAACTAGGCGTAACACATATTGCTCGTAAAGCAGAAGATATTCTAAGCATTGTGGAAAACTTAAATAAATAATGTACAAAATTATGATTATTAATCTATAACAAATTCATATGAAATAAATGATTTATATCTTAAAACCGCACAAAAATGGGAGTTAAAATATTAGACTCCTCATTTTTTACAGTTTTTCTTTTATTTACTTTCTTTTATTACTATTTTCACACTATGCATTTTTCGCATTCTTACTATTTTATTTCCATTGCCTCAAAAATGTGATATATGTTACATTTATATGGCAGTGCTTTCACATAGATACATTATCAATTCAATAACTAGTGTATTGAACAGATAATGATAACACAAAATCATGTGAATCTATTACTGTATAGTTGTAGTTAGTTGTCCCCCACGGAGAAATGAGGAACACATGGAAAATGAAGTAAGAAAAGTTCAAATGAGTGAAAATGTAGCAGACCCTACGAGCTTAGGTCTACTTGGTCTAGCTATTGTATGTTTTTGTTGTATCTACATCCCGCGTTGGTTGGTCTGGTCCAACCACATCCGTTATTGTACCTTGGGCCGTTTTATTAGGTTCATTAGCCCAATTAATGGCAAGTTATTTTGATTTCAAAAAAAATAATCCATTCGGCTCCATTGTATTTGGTGCGTACGGATTGTTCTGGTCCGCTATGGCAGGCGTTTGGTTAATTCAAATGGGTTCCTTTGGCACTGAAATCCACAAAGGTTTCGATGTAACACAATTGGCCTTTGCCTTTGTAGGCTTCTTAATTTTCTCTATTTTTGGTACTATTGCCGCATTGAAAACAAATAAAGTAGTATTTGTTATTATGGTCCTAATTTGCTTCTTATTCTTAGGTCTATCTACAGATCTATTCTTAGGTGGTAAAACAGGCTTTTTCTCCCTTGCAGCATGGTCTGAATTATTTATCTCCCTATTGGGCTTCTACGGTTCCGGTGCGGTACTAGTTAATAAAGTATTCGGCAAAACTGTATTCCCTATGGGTAAAAGCATTCTGTAATAGTTTACTAACTATATAAATTACTTGCACGATAAAAGAGGTTCCTATGAGTCATGACTTTGACAATTAGGAACCTCTTTTATTTATGATTACTATATTATTCTAACCCGATATTAGTTATTTATAACTAAACTGCGCATCCATAATCATTTGACGCAACTGCTCAATTCGAACACCTTTTGGTAGCTTGTCTCTATAAAACTGCAACTTATAATAGTAACGAGTGTCCTCATAATCAGTAACTAATACCATGTCAGTCCTATTTTGTAGCGGCCAGCCATACATAAATTCAGCTAGTAAACTGCGCACACCATCATTATAGACCTCTATTACATCATGCTTAACGGGCAAAACCATCTTTACGGTAGGCTCAGGAACTGTCCTATCCGTAATAAGCTGATTAACCTCAGCATCAAGAATAGGGCTATTACTATCGATAGATCTAGCCTTAACATGCATAAAGACATCATCAGAGGTTCTGAATGCTCTACCATCTATATCTTTAGTCTCACCTTTTGTCTCCACAGCATCCTTCAATACACGGAATTGATACGGTCCATAGAACTTTGTATCTGTAATAGCATCTAATGCCTCATCATATTGGCCATTATGTACATTCGTGACCTGAATAAGAGGCTTTATTTCCATCCCTTGTGAAAACATCGGTGCTGCTAAACATAGACCAAGACTTAATAACATAATATAACGTTTCATATGAGTCTCCCTCTCCCTAAACTATTATCTTGTTTGTATTGTAACATAATTAATCTATTTTATTAGAGTACTTACAAAATGAAAGAGGTTCCTATTGGTCACCTAGGTGACTATTAAGAACCTCTCATCTATTTACATTAATAATTGATAGTACTATATTGAATTTGAGGCCTAAATGGGTCCAATCTTTGCTAATCTTCTAGAGATTGGCGGTGATCAATATGAGTACATACAAAGTGTTATCGTTAATGATTTCCTTTGGCATACTTGTAGCGACCATTATTATGGCAGCTAAATGAATTGACCTCTAGCTAAAGCTAGATTTTCACGGCATTAGGCCATGAAAAAAGGCCCGACTGTGAAGTCAGACCGTTTCTTCATATTTTTTCTTTAGAAGCGAAGTCTGGCGTCCAAACCATTTATGCCTCACTTTGATATAAATTATATCATATCTAAACAGGGAAAGGAATCTAAGGATTTCTTTCCCTGCTTTACTTTATAACCTAAAGTCTTTCCAATCAAAAGATATAATTATCTCTTTAAGCTTTTTATCAATAGCTCTAACTAAACCTATAAAAGGTTCTCCATTATTATTATCTCAAGAATCTAGTACTCTATTAATGCCAATATGAATCAACGTATTTTCATAATAATTCCCATGCCGAGGGCGAGTGACACAGTTTTCATAAGTAGTATTTAATCCATCTAACTCATCAGCGACAGTATCATTAATCAAAGTATTAAGTTGACTATATATTCTTTTGCGTATTATCTTTCCATGATCAGTAAGATCATTATTATAATATCGTAAAGATAAATACGCGCCCTTAGAATCATGATCAACCCGCCAAAAGATCCAAGGATTAAAGATTTTAGGTGGCTTTGACCAAATCGCATCTGACTCTATCCGAGTCCAAAAACGTCGATTAGTCCAAGGGCTACCACCTTGATTTGTACCAGTACTATACTCATTAGGATAGATACTCATATCCTTCCATAGCCATGAACCATCTTTGTTTTCGTTATCAAATATAATCTGTAATAACCCATGCTGAGTGATACGTTCCCATTTAATATAATTCTCGCCATCATCATATCGTTCATTAATTTTAGCTATACTCTGATACCAACCTAGTTGCCGCTTTAAATGATCACAATAACTTTTTAAAATATCACTTTCAAGGTCATTATAATTCTTCAAAATATCCCAAAACATAGGCCCAGTTAAATAATTATGTATATGTTCACTATGGACTACTTGCCAGTCGTAATCAAAGTAATACCCCGTCTTGAAATATACCGTATGGATATGATAATCAGTTAACTCTGTACACTCTATATTAAATTCAGCACACTTAAATGCTTTCTCCAACTTACTATAGGCATTCCAAGGTTTCTTACTATTAAATACAGATTTAAGTGAATCAGTATAAAAGCTGATTTGATTACCATGTTCACTAGTGCTTGTTTTGTCTTCAATAATAATGGCTAACTTGTATTGAGGAATTATAGCTAACACATCAATATTTAAAACCTGCTGCAACAAGATTACTTTATCTATTGATTTGATGTCTACCTTTGAGAGCTCATCACAATTCGATGGCTTATCTATTAACTTAGCTAGTAACTCTAAAGCAAGTTGACGATATCTATGTGTCGCTACAGTATCTAGCTCATTAATCCAATTAAGACACCAGCAAATAAAAGCATCTTGAGATAACTCACCTGTGGCAAAAGAAAAAATATTATTCATAAATTTATTACAACTCCAATTTAATGTTTTTTAGTAATTATACGCTATAATAATATTATTATACTATTGATTTTCTGAAAATGAGAATTAAGTGAAAAGCAATAAATTAAGAATATAAGGCTACCAATAAATATGATTATTTACTCTTCTACAAAACAATCTTTTATCCAAGATTTTGAGCAAGGTGTCTTGGTAAAAAAACTCCATCAAACATTAACAGAAAAATATCGTCGTGTTGGCGAATCTGAGATTCATTCATGGCAAACTTCATTATCTTATATGGCTAATGTCATGCGTGATTTTGCTATACCGGACTTAGCTGGTGTTGCCATCGAATATATTGTTCCAAATACTCAAAAACGGGTAGACTTTATTATTACTGGTTTAGATCAACAGGATAAAGAGCATGTAGTTATTGTTGAACTTAAACAATGGGGCGAAGCTTTCAAGGTAACAGATAAAGATAATATTGTATCTACCTATCTAGGTGGAGGAATCCGTGAGGTAACCCATCCTTCCTATCAAGCTTGGTCCTACTGTAGTCTCATTGAGAACTTTAATGAAGATGTACAGACTAGACCTATTGAGTTACATCCATGTGCTTTTTTACATAACTTTGATGAAAATATATCTCCTGAGCTTCGTGACCCAATCTATAATGATATCTTAAATATCTCTCCGATGTTTACACTAGGCCAAATGGACAGCTTACGCAACTTTATCAAAACCTATATTCCAAAGCCTGATACTACAAATATCATGGAGTCTATTGAGCATGGTAAGTTAAGACCATCAAAATCACTTCAAGATTCTATTTTAAATATGCTAAAAGGCAATAAAGAATTTGTTTTAATTGATGACCAAAAGGTAGAGTTTGAACAAATAAAAAAAGCTGCCTTTGATGCTATTAAAAATAACCAGAAAACAGTATACATAGTTCGTGGTGGCCCTGGTACCGGTAAAAGTGTGGTTGCTATTAACTTATTAGCTGAATGTATCCACAATGGCTATATGGCACAATATATTACTTCAAATGCTGCTCCACGTAATGTATATAGCACTATGCTACAAAAGGGTTTTAAGAAAACAGAGATTAAAGCATTATTCCAAAGTAGTGGCACATTCTATACACGCTCTAAAAATGCACTTCAAATTGCAATTGTTGATGAAGCACATCGATTACGTGAAAAATCTGGAATGTACCAAAATGAAGGAGAAGATCAAATCAAAGAAATTATTAATACCTCCCTCTTTAGCGTCTTCTTTATTGATCGAAATCAACGTGTTACTTTTAAAGATGCGGGTACTATCGATAAAATATTAAAGTTTAGTACAGAACAAAAAGCGCTTATTTATGAAGGTGCACTAGAATCTCAATTTCGTTGTAATGGCTCTGATAGCTATTTAGCCTGGTTAGACAACGTTCTTCAAATTGCAGAAACTGCAAATTACGATGGTTTTGAAGGTGATTATGACTTTAAAATCTTTGATAATCCTCATGATATGTATAACGCTATAAGAACTAAAAATGAGATAAACAATAAATCGCGGCTTTTAGCAGGCTATTGTTGGGACTGGCCTAAGGAGGGTCGTACAACATCTATAGTCAAAGATATTCAAATACCAGAACACAATTTTGGAATCAGCTGGAACTTAGGTAATTCTAATACATATGCTATAGATCCAGATTCTATCAATGAGGCTGGATGTATTCATACTACTCAAGGACTCGAGTTTGAATATGTCGGTGTAATCATTGGTGATGATTTACGTTATGAAAATGGTAAACTTATCGTAGATATTACAAAACGGGCAAAAACAGATCAATCTATAAAAGGCATTAAGAAACTTTTAAAGGAAAACCCTGAAGAAGCACAACGTATTGCAGATGAGATTGTAAAAAATACCTATCGTACATTAATGACACGAGGTCAAAAAGGTTGCTATATTTACTGTACAAATAAAGAACTATCTAATTATTTTAAACTAGCTTATAAACATCAATTGAGCTACACCTATGATAATTTACAATCTAATCTTGAAAGTCAAAAAATAGCTGCTGATCGTAAAAGCACAGATCCGGATACACTTCAATCTAAGGCACATAAATTATAAACTACCTCCCCTCTATTCATTAATAGTTTGTCTATACTAAACATAACTCTAGGCAGAAAAGCATATTATTGATTATAATATGTATGTATGTTTTTATTAGAGGAATGTATTATGAAACAAACAAAAAGAATTATAATCATGACCTTACTTGCCATGATTACAATGATTTCTACTGTATTGGGGTATACAGGAAACATGAATACTGGGAAGTTCCATTATGATGACTACCGTCACGTATCTCGCATGAACGAAAGTAATAAGATTTACTTTGATACACGTACAGAAGCTATCAATCGTGGCTATGTACCTTGTGGTACATGCCACCCATAAAACAATATAAAAATGTAAAAGCCTGTAAAACTGATTATACAGTTCCACAGGCTTTTATGTTTGTTAATTACCTACCTTATTTAACAGTTGACCTTTCATACATTCCCTTTGGTATAGCACTCATACCTGCCATTCGTTTTGAATATTGTTCTTTATCATTTAAATTTTCAGCATATTGAACAACATCTCGTAATTCTTTTGATGGAATTTTAATATCTAAGTCTGTCATTATAAAGTGGGTATATAAATATTTATCATCATATAGCGATTGAATATACATTTTCGATGCAGATCGTTCTACTTCCATATAAATAGCTGGAGTGGCATCATTCCATACAGTGGCATATTGGATTGGTTTATATCCAGAATAAGGCTTGTACATCGTAAAGAACTCTATTACTTCCGCAAATAATTTATGTTTATTCGCTATCTCTGTTGGAGTTAATTCTCTTACCATGACACCCTCACGATATCCTTTACCATCATAACTATAGATAGCATCAGCTTCAGTACCGCTATATGTTAAATTACTTGATTTAAGTGTTTGGAATGTAAACCCTTTTACAGTAAATGGTTTAGTCCTTGAAAGTACTTGTTTTGCAGGTTCAATTGAAGGTAGTACATAATTAACTAATGGTGACATTAGCTCTTTATATACATATTCTTGATTATGTTTCTTTAGCAATTCCAGTTCTCTAGACTTACTTAAATCATAAGCAACTTGGTAAGATAATGACGGATCAGCTTTCATTCTAAAGCTTAGGACTCCTTCTAAAGTTCCCTTTTGATTTTGTCTTACTTCCCATGAACCATTTTTAATTGTCGGATATGAGAATGTATTGTCCCTAGATTTTCCTTCTTTTTCCTTGCAAATCGTGTATTTTAAATTACCTTCATTAAAGATAAAATTGCCCCGTTTTACTTCTGTAGTCATAGGATCCCCTTTAACAGTTACTCCGAATCGACTACCTGAAGGAATTGTAAACTTTATATTTGCTCCATCATTCTTTAAAATAAACACAGAAGATGAAAAGCCTGCAGAATGATTTAATTCCTCTGTAAAGTAAACTAATTCATCTATAGTCCAAGTTTTAGGCTTATTGTCAGCATATTGTTTTCTTATCATAGTATTTACATCGGACTCCATTTGCTTAGCTGTAGCATCCGATTTACGATAGTTTTGATATGCATCCTTTGGAATTGAAGGATCTGCACCTGGTATATTAATATCAATTGCTTGGCTACCTAATGTCACAAAACTAAAACATAGTGCAACCATTAAAGCACGTTTCATCATAAACTCTCATCCTTTCACATAATGTCTCTCAAATACTATATATATAGAATATCATATTTTATTTGACTCATAGTAGTATAATATAAATATAGGAACAAGGAGGTAATTACTATGAAATTTACAAAACGTATACTCATCATGACTGCCTTAGCCGTAACCGCTGTTGTATCTACTGGATTTGCTTACGATTATGTATGCAATAACTCTCAGTACAATTGCAACACTAACACACAATACAACTCCGATAACAATACGAACAATACTAACTATGCAACATCCAATAATGACAACCAAAATTATTGCGGTCCAAACTCAAATTTTAGAGGATGCGGCGGATACAGAAGATAATAATATAAATACGATAAAGCCTATAGTACTGTATATGTACTATAGGCTTTTGTCATATTACTTTCACCATACAAAAAAAAGGACCCTCCAAAGAGAATCCTTAATCTGTATTGTTATGCTATTAAGCGTTTTTAGCTACTTCAACAAGTTTAGCGAATGCTGCTGCATCGTTAA
>CAKPXR010000040.1 GCA_934202215.1 uncultured Veillonella sp. | reverse complement strand
TTTACTTCTTTTGAATATTTTGACATAAAAAACTGCACCTCCAAAAATTGTGTCCAATTTTTGGGGTGCAGTTCAATTCGTAGAGTCCTTTGTATTACCACAAGGAATTAGTCGTGGTTAGTTGTTAAAAATTCGCTCAATGCAGCAAGTGCATCGTCTTCATCAGCACCATCAGCAGTTAAGGTAACAGATGTACCTTTTGTAGCACCCAAAGTCAATACAGTCAAAATGGATTTAGCATCAGCTGTTTTGCCATTAGCAGCAATTGTTACTTTGGAAGCGTATTTAGCAGCCAATTGTGTGAAAGCTGTAGCAGGACGAGCGTGTAAGCCAGATTCGTTAGTAATTTCTACTGTTAATTCTTTCATGATAACCTCTTTCTATCTTGATAGGCTGTGCCTATCCCATACGTTCTAATAGATATATTGTATCAATTTCAAGCGTTTTAATTCAAGTATATTGAAAGTTATTTGCTATATAACTATTTCGTTAGTAATCATCATAAAGATTCCCTTAATAATAATCTTTAGAATTTTCAACACCGATTTTTAAGATACCACAGAATTATAGTAAGCCTTTTTCAGCTAGTACAGATTTAGCATATTCTGTAATTTCTTCTGCTGTATCCATGGAAAGTGCTTTATTAGCCACCTCTTCACATTCTGCTTTAGAAACGGAGCGCAAAATCTTCTTAATAAGTGGTATAGAAGATGCTGTCATAGAGAATTCGTCGAGGCCAAGGCCTAACAAAATCATTGTAGCTACAGGATCACTAGCGAGTTCGCCACACATACCTGTAAATTTACCGTGTTCATGGCTAGCATCGATAACGTGTTTGATAAGACGTAATACGCCTGGATGCAATGGTTGATATAGAGAACCAATAGACTCATTCATACGGTCTACCGCCAAAGTGTATTGGCATAAATCGTTGGTACCAATACTGAAGAAGTCTACGTATTTTGCCAAGATTGGAGAAATTACAGCAGCTGCAGGTACTTCGATCATAATACCAACCTTGATATCCTTATTGAATTCTTTGCCTTCTGCTGTAAGTTCTGTCTTACATTCTTCGAGCATAGCATTCGCTTGTTTCACTTCTTCTACAGAAGCGATCATAGGATACATGATGTGAATATCACCAAACGCACTAGCACGCAATAACGCACGCAATTGTACTTTGAAGATATCTGGACGGTTTAAGGAAATACGAATGGCACGGTAACCAAGGAATGGATTCATTTCGCTTGGCAAATCAAGGCATTTCAACTCCTTGTCACCACCGATATCCATGGTACGAATGATAACAGGTTGCCCCTGCATATCTTCTGCAACATTTTTATATTCTTCAAACTGCACATCTTCTGCTGGCAATTCATCGTTTTCCATATACAAGAATTCTGTACGGTATAAGCCGATACCTTGTGCGCCCATTGTAAGAGCATGCTTAGTATCTTTAGACTTACCGATATTGCCAAATAACTCTACATGATGACCATCAGTTGTTGTAGCTTCAAGATTAGCCGATTCGCGCAAGCGTTTTAACTCCTCTTGATATGCAGTTGCTTGATTTGTATACTCAGCCCAATCCGCATCAGATGGATTGGTTTCAACGACACCATCGGTACCAAGTACAACAACCTTCTCGCCGTCTACGAAGCCTTCAATGTCGCCAACGCCCATAACAGCAGGAATTTCCAAAGTACGCGCCATGATAGCCGCATGAGATGTAGGGCCACCCGCCGCTGTTACGATACCTTTTACCACATTTTTATCTAAAGAGGCCGTATCAGATGGAGCCAAATCATGAGCCACCAAGATGACCTCTCCAGAGATATGGGACAAACCACGAGGATTCATGCCTAACATATTACGCATTAAGCGGTCACCAATATCCTTAATATCTGCACCGCGTTCACGCATATATGGATCATCCATCCCAAGAAAAATATTAGCAAAGGTTTCAATTGTTTGAGCTGTAGCCGCTACAACATTAGTATGGCTCGTCTCAACAAGGGATTTAATACCGTCAGACAAGGATGGGTCTTGAGCAATTTGCATATGTGCTTCGAAAATAGCGGCCTCATCAGGTCCCATTTCCTTTAAAGCCTTTTGGCGGATAATATCCAATTGTTTTAAAGTGGATGCCATAGCAGCAGCAAACTTACCAATTTCCGCTTCTACTTGATCCTCTGCTACAGTGTAATCAGGAATGACTATTTCCTCTTGAATATATCTATATACATTGCCTACAGCAACGCCACGAGATCCAGAAATCCCTTGAATTCGCATGTGTGTTCCTCTTTCTATTACGATAAACTACATTACTCTATATTCTATCATTTCTCTAGGAAACAATAAAGCGATTGAGCAAGAACATATTCTGCTCTAAATACATCCTACATAGATAATTGTGTGATATATCAAGTGCTTTATTTACACTCTAAAGAAAGATTATTTTTCATTGATTCCACTACAAATTAATGATATTACAACTCAAATTCATCACCCGTTTATGATATAATATAGAATATATATAATAATATACTTATGAGACTTTCACGGGATTCATAGTGAAAGTCTTACTTATTGATAGGAGACTTTATGAAATTAACTAAAATGCATGGTCTCGGCAATGATTTTATCCTCTTTGCCGACCCTCAGGGTGCTAACAAAGACTATACTGATTTAGCCATTCGCCTTTGCGATCGCCGTACCGGCATTGGTGCTGATGGTTTAGTCATTGTTGTACCATCTGACACATGTGATGTACGCATGCGCATCATAAACTCCGATGGTAGTGAAGCTGAAATGTGCGGCAATGGTATTCGATGCTTTGCCAAATACGCTTACGAACATGGAGAAATTACAAAAGAAACTTTCACCATCGAAACCTTGGCCGGTGTGATGAAGCCAACCTTAACCATTGAAAATGGCGTGGTTACACTAGTAACAGTAGACATGGGCAAACCATTCTTCAACAGCAAAGATGTGCCTATGAATGTAGACATGGATAAGGTCATCGACGTAGACATCGATGTAAATGGCGAAACTGTAACAGTGAGCTCCGTATTACTCGGTGTACCGCATACAGAGGTTTACGTAGAAGACATTACAAGCGCCCCTGTTACGACACAAGGTCCAATCCTTGAAAAACACGATGCATTCCCGTCCAATACAAACGTTAACTACATCGAAGTAGTAAACGATAAACACATCAAGGTTCGCACATGGGAACGCGGTGCAGGTGCTACACTGGCATGTGGTACAGGCTCTTGTGCTTCTGCCGTTATGTCCTTCGAAAAAGGCTTAACAGGTCGCGAAGTAGACGTAGAGCTTTACTTAGGAACATTACATATTTCATACTTGGAGGATGGCACGGTGCTCATGACAGGCCCTGCTGAGGAAGTCTTCGAAACAGAACTTCCTATCGATTAAGATGAAGTGGTTACAACTCATATTAAATGCGTTTCTAAAGTATCAACAAGGCCGCTCACTAATGCCGAAAAATACAGAGCCACTCATAGGCTTACTTCTATCCATACTGGTCATAATCATCGCCGTAGCTAATAGCATTGCCATCGGTTACGCCTTGATTGTGGTATGGTGCATTATGGCTTATGTATTCTACCGCAAAGGGTACCAACCAAAGGAACTACTAAACCTA
Source organism: uncultured Veillonella sp. (assembly GCA_934202215.1). Taxonomy (GTDB): domain Bacteria; phylum Bacillota; class Negativicutes; order Veillonellales; family Veillonellaceae; genus Veillonella. The sequence continues at coordinate 8,714 of CAKPXR010000040.1, read as the reverse complement.
TCATGGACAGGTGCTAAAACCTCCATTGTGGTAATGCAAATATTCCTACTCATCGGTTGGCTCATCGCCATGTGGCAAGCGGCGGGTATTATACCTATGATTATTGCCACAGGTATCGACTTGATTGATCCTTCTATCTTTATCGCTTGTGCCTTTTTATTAACCGCACTAGTAAGCATGCTGTTAGGAACTGCTCTTGGCACTGTGGGTACCATAGGTATTGTACTCATTACGATGGCAAAAGCCGGTAATATTCCAGAAAATATCGTTGCAGGTGCCATCATTGCTGGCGCTTACTTTGGTGATCGGAACGGGCCTTTATCTTCTAGCGCCTCTCTCGTAGCGGCCTTAACGCATACAAAGGTACCAACCAACATTCCTATTATGTTTAAGGATGGTCTACCAGCACTGGTTATTTCTACAGTGCTCTACCTAATACTATCTCAATGGTTCCCACTTAATTATGAAAATAGTTTACTATCCGATACAATCCACTTCATCTTCAACATTGATTGGACATTGTGGATTCCAGTCATCATCGTAATCGGTTTATTGCCTTTGAAAGTATCTATCCGTTGGCCCATCGGCATTAGTGCATTAGCCGCGGCAATTCTAGCTTATACAAATCAGGGAGCTACCCTTTCTGAATTAGGATGGTATACCTTAACAGGCTTTGAATTACCACATTACAATCCACTAGCGAACATCATTCATGGTGGTGGTCTACAAACGATGTTCATCCCTACTCTATCAATCTTTATGGCAACTGCCATATCAGGTATGCTTGAAGGAGTTGGCTTCTGGAACGATGTTAGACAATTACTTGATCGTGCTAAAACGCGTAGTGATGTATTTGCAGCCAACGTAGGACTCGCACTTCTGACTGGAGCAGTAGGATGTAGCCAAGCAATTGCTGTTGTTATGACCCATTCCATTATGCGTATTACCTACGCACAACGTGGTATCCATGATGAAGATGTAATGCTAGATTTTGAAAATAGCGGTGTTCTCATCGCTCCATTGTTACCATGGAACATCGCTGCTTATGTACCTGTAGTTATGATGGGTACTAGTACAGCTGGCTATGTACCATTCGCCTTCTTCCTATACCTCGTACCGCTCCTATACTGGTTACGACTACGGAAGCTAGATCAACCAATCATACGATAATTAGTATTATCTCAAAGGGGAGTTTGTATGATTTACACCATTACCTTTAACCCAGCTCTCGATTATATCGTACGTCTTGATCACCTCAAGACGGGGACCATTAATCGCACCACTCAAGAGTACGTTCTTGGGGGTGGCAAGGGCATCAACGTATCCATCGTACTCAACAATCTGGGTATGGATACAACGGCACTCGGTTTTATTGCCGGCTTTACAGGTGAAGAAATCGTTACGCAGCTCAATAGATTCGGCGTAAAAGAAGATTTCATTCGCCTCCGCGAAGGTTTAACCCGCATCAATGTTAAGGTGAAAGCCTCTGATGAGGAAACAGAAATTAACGGTCGTGGCCCTATCATCGCAGACGACGAACTAGAAGCCCTCTATGCACAGCTCGATGCATTGACTGAGCAAGATACATTAATCCTTGCAGGCAGTATTCCTTCCAGCTTACCAAGCGATATGTACGAACTCATTATGGAGCGCTTGCAACACAAAAATATTCGCATTGTAGTAGATGCTACAAAAGACTTGCTCACACGAGTCTTGCCATATAAACCGTTCTTAATTAAACCAAATAATCACGAACTTAGTGAAATCTTTGGTCGTACCCTTTCCACAAAAGATGACCTCGTAGAAGCAGCTAAGGCATTACAAGAGAAAGGCGCACAACATGTACTTATCTCTATGGCCGGTGATGGTGCCATTTTAGTCACTGCTGACGGGACAGTATATACGAGTCCAGCTCCTAAAGGGACACTCGTAAATTCTGTAGGCGCTGGCGATTCCATGGTAGCTGGATTTATAACAGGCTTTGAAAAAACAGGTAACTTACAAGAGGCTCTCTACTGGGGTATCTCCAGTGGCTCTGCCTCTGCTTACTCTGAAAATCTCGCTACACTTGCAGAAGTAGAAGCACTACTTTCACAAGTACGAGTTAACTAGTTTTATATTTTATTTGCATCAAGGAGTTCATATATGCAAATCACTGATTTATTAAAACCTCAATCCGTTCTGCTGAATGCAGACCCTGTCACAAAGGCTGACGCCATTTACACCTTGGGAGAGTTAATGGAAAAAGGGGGCAACCTCATCGATAAAGGTGAGTACTTAGCAGCTGTTTTTGCTCGTGAAGAATCTGGTTCTACTGGCCTTGGCGACGGCATCGCTACACCACATGCTAAATCTGCAGGTGTAAAAGAAGCAGGCCTCGCAGCTATGGTCGTTCCTCACGGCGTAGACTTTGAAGCACTCGACGGTCAGCCATCTCGATTATTTTTTATGATTGCTGCCCCTGAAGGTGCTGCTGATACTCATGTAGAGGTATTGAGCCAATTAGCTATGATGGTTATCGACCCGGACTTCAAAGAAGCACTTATTGCCGCTCCAACGGTAGAACGCTTCTTCGAACTCATAACCGCTAAAGAACAAGGTAATTTCGATCCATCCGTAGAAGGTTTCATCAAAACAACAGAGCCTCAACCAACGGAATCCGAAACCTCTGGCACTAGTGCGGCAGACGCAGCTACTGAAACCGCTACAACCATTGAAAAAATCACCGTAGATAACCCTCATTACGACGTATTAGCAGTAACTGGTTGCCCTACTGGTATCGCTCATACATACATGGCTGCCGAGTCTTTAGAGCGCAAAGCTAAAGAAATGGGTATTTCCTTAAAAGTAGAAAAAAATGGTGCGTCTGGCGTAAAAGATGCTCTTACAGCAGAAGAAATCAAACATGCGAAATGCATAATCGTCGCTTCTGACCGCCAAGTGGAAATGGCTCGCTTCAATGGCAAACCGATGATTCAAACTAAGGTTGCAAACGGCATCAACAAGGCAGAAGAGCTGCTAACAGAAGCAATGGCTGGTACAGCACCTGTATACCAAGCATCCGCGGCAGACCGCGAAGCTGCTGAAATTGCTGCTAGCGCATCTGACAGCGTAGGTCGTCAAATCTACAAACACTTGATGAACGGCGTATCTCACATGTTGCCATTCGTTATCGGTGGCGGTATTTTGATTGCCCTTGCATTCTTATTTGATACATTTAATCCTGCAAACCCTAAAAACTTCGGTTCTGGCAACCCTCTATCTGCATTCTTAATGCAAATCGGTGGTGCTTCCTTCGGCTTCATGTTACCTGTACTAGCTGGTTACATCGCTATGAGTATTGCTGATCGTCCAGGTCTTGTAGCTGGTTTCGTTGGTGGCTTGTTGGCTAACCAAGGTGGCTCTGGTTTCCTTGGTGCATTGATTGCCGGCTTTGCAGCAGGTTATTTAGTATTATTAGTTAAGAAATTAGTATCTGGTTTGCCTCAAGCATTAGAAGGTACAAAACCAGTTCTCTTCTATCCTGTACTGGGTGTATTGTTCATCGGTCTTGCTATTACATTCGTAATTAACCCTCCTGTATCCGCACTTAACTACTGGTTAATGGACTCCTTACAATCCATGGGCACTACTAGCCGCGTATTGTTAGGTCTTATCTTTGGCGCTATGATGTCCGTTGATATGGGTGGCCCTGTAAACAAAGCTGCTTACGTTATCGGTACAGGTGCTCTTGCTACTGGCGAATACGGTATTATGGCGGCTGTCATGGCAGGCGGCATGGTTCCTCCATTAGCAATTGCTCTTTGTACTACATTCTTCCCTAGTCGCTTTACAGAGGCGGAACGTAAATCTGGTATCACTAACTACATCATGGGTCTTTCCTTCATCACAGAAGGTGCTATTCCATTTGCAGCAGCTGATCCAGTTCGCGTATTACCAGCTTGCATCATCGGTGCTGGTACAGCTGGTGCGTTATCCATGTTCTTCGAATGTACACTACGCGCTCCACACGGTGGTATCTTCGTAGTACCTACCATCGGTAACCCACTTCTATACCTTGCATCCATTGCAATCGGTTCTGTTATAGCGTGTATCATCTTAGCACTATTAAAACCAAGCCTTAAAAAATAATTATGAAAGCTAGTATAATTCTAGTACATATAGAAAAACTCCCTATGACACAATAGTGTCATAGGGAGTTTTTATTTTCCTATAGATAGGTATCTAATAGGTTCTCTAATATAATTAGAGAACCTATTAGAAGTACTCTATCACAGCAATTCTATCGATTAAGACATTTTAGTAAGTAATTGATTTACCATAGCTTTTAAATCATTAATCTCAGATTGTTGTTGATCTAATTTGAGTTGTTGTTCATCAAGTTTAGATTTTTGTTGTTCATTTTCAGAACGCAATTGAGTTACTTCATCTTGCATTACATAGATAGAACTAATTGGGCCAGCTTTATAACGTTCAGGGATAGCCTCTTTTTTCTCACGGCTACCACCAAATTTATGAGTTACGCCAGCATTAATCATATTATGATTAGATCCAAGAGTAACACCTATATTGAACATAGTATCCTCAGTTTTATAATGAGCAATACCAATGGCACCAGCTGTTTCACCACGATAATTACCAATACCAGCCATGATTTGTGTTGGCTCTAATGGATCATATTGGATTGGTTTCAATGCTGCCATAGCCGCCGCATGAGCACCAACACGTTGTGTTTCAACACCGACACGATTAATAGCTTCTTGTAAACCAGCTTGAGTATTTTTCAATTGGCCCACATTTACTGCATCTGTATCAGCTGTACCAGGTGCTACACCATGAATTTGGTTACCACCGTTGTTCAAGCCATCTACAGTAAGAGATACTGGGCTAGCTGTAGAGTTTGCAGGATTAATAGTCATGCCTGCGCCGTTAACTGTTGTAGAGTTACCAGCTGCATCTTTTACAGTTGTACCTGCAGGAGTAATCTTAGTAGATTCACCGTTTTCATCACCTACAGTTACACTGTTAAGACCTTTTACATCTTTAGCTAGGCTATATGTGAAAGTAGTTTTATCTTGTTTAACTTCAAGGTTATCACCAGCTTGGAATTTAACTGTATCGCCACCTTGTACTTTTTCTACAGTACCGCCAGCTGCAGTTACGTTCCATGCAGATAGATCTTTAACTTGTTGTTTACCAGCATCTGTTAAGTTGCTCAAATCTTGATTTCCTGCATTATCGATTTTTGCTTTTGTTACATCATCGATTTTAACAGTTACATCTTCACCATTAGCTACAGTTGTCAAACCGTTGTCGCCTTTAATGTTGAATTTCACATCGCCTGTGCTCAAGGATTTTTCAGTTGTAGAACCAGTGTTACCACCTAAGGAAATCTTACGAGCAATAGCTGCTGTATTTGTATCGATTTGAGCTTTATTTGCGGCAATATTATCCTTATTAGTTTTAATATCATCAGCATTTTTAGCAATGTTAGCTTTATTTGCTGCTACTTGATCATCAACTTTCTTCAATTGATCCTCTGTTGCAGCACGACCAGATACAGGTTGCGTTTGACCTGGAACCCAATCCGTATTAGTTAAGCCAGTAACCGCTGGAGTTTCTACACCAGTTGTAGCCTTAACTTTTGGAGCTGTAATAGTGTCGTTAGCAGTTACAGTATCAAATGTTACATCTTTATTGGTAGCAATTGTGAAGTCTTTACCATTTTGTGTAATGGAGATGTTTTTACCATCAATAAACTTAACTGTATTACCACCTTCAACTTTTTCAGCAGCACCATTGTTTGCTACAACATTCCATGCGGATAAATCTTTAACTTTTTGTTCACCAGCTGGAGTCAAATTGTTCAAATCTCGGGTTGCCGCATTATCGATTTGATTTTTTGTAGCATCATCTAATTTAACAGTTACATCGTCACCATTAGCTTCAGTTGTAATGCCGTTTGTACCTTTAATATTGAATTTAACATCGCCTGTGCTCAAAGATTTTTCAGATGTATCACCATTATCACTACCTAAAGAGATTTTACGAGCGATAGCAGTTGTATTTTTGTCAATTTGAGCTTTATTTGCTGCAATATTATCTTTATTAGCTTTAATATTATCAGCATTTGTAGCAATGTTAGCTTTATTAGTCGTTACTTGATCATCAACTGCTTTTAATTGATCTTCTGTAGCCGCACGGCCAGACTTAATATTAGTTGGATCCCAAGTTGTATTTGTTAAGCCACTTACTTCTGGAGCTGTAATTTTTTGATTTACTGTTACATTATCAAATGTTACATCTTTCTTAGTCGCAATAGTGAATTCTTTACCATTTTGAGTAATAGAAACATTGTCACCATCGATAAACTTAACTGTATCGCCACCTTGAACCTTTTCAGCAGTTTCATTGTTAGCTACTACATTCCAAGCTGCTAAATCTTTAACTTGTTGTTTACCAGCTGGAGTCAAGTTGCTCAAATTTTGGTCTGCGGCATTATCGATTTTATCTTTTGTAGCATTATCCAATTTAACAGTTACATCATCACCACTAGCTACAGTAGTAATACCATTTTCACCCTTAACATTAAACTTCACATCGCCTGTGCTCAAGGATTTCTCAGTTGTAGAACCTGTGTCACCACCTAAGGAAATCTTACGTGCAATAGCAGTTGTGTTCTTGTCGATATTATCTTTATTAGCATCGATAGCTGCTTTGTTTGCAGCAATATCTGATGTATTTTTTGCAATATCGCCGGCATTTTTATCAATTGCTGCTTTATTATCTGCAATCTTTTGCTTGTTATCAGCAATATCTGCTGTATTTTGAGTAATGTCTGCTGTATTTTGATCAATTTTATTTTTATTTGCTTTAGCTTGATCATCAACTGCTTTCAATTGATCTTCAGTTGCGGCACGACCTGATGTAATATTCGTTGGATCCCAAGTTTTATTAGTTAAACCTGTCACTTGAGGTGTTTCTACACCAGTTGTAGCTTTAACTGTTGGAGCAGTGATAGTTTGATTTGCAGTTACACTATCAAATGTTACATCTGGCTTAGTTGCAAATGTAAACTCTTTACCAGATTGCGTAATTACGATGTTATCACCATTAATGTATTTAACAGTATCGCCACCTTTAACATCTTCAGCAGTACCACTATTAGCAACTACTTTCCAAGCAGCTAAATCTTTAACCTTTTGCTCACCGGCTGGATTCAAATTGCTCAAATCTTTGTCTGCAGCGTTTTCGATTTTATCTTTAGTAGCTGTATCAAGTTTAACAGTTACATCATTACCGGAAGCTATTGTAGTAATACCATCTTCACCTTTAATAGTGAAGTCTACATCATCAGTGCTTAAAGATTTTTTAGTTGTAACACCAGTATTACCATTTAAGAAAATCTTACGAGCGATAGCTGTTGTATTTTTATCGATATTTCCTTTATTGGTTGCAATATCATTTGTATTTTTAGTGATATTTTGTTTATTTGCATCTACTTGATCATCAACTGCTTTCAATTGATCTTCTGTAGCTGCACGACCAGCAACTGGTTGTGTTTGGCCTGGAGTCCAGTCTCTATTAGTTAAGCCTGTTACTTGAGGTGTTACTACTCCTGTTGTAGCGGTTACAGTTGGAGCTGTAATACCTTGAGTCGCTGTAATATTATCAAATGTTACATCTTTCTTAGTTGCAATTGTAAAGTCTTTACCAGCTTGTGTAATTTCGATGTTATCACCATCGATAAATTTAACTGTGTCACCGCCTTTAACATCTTCAGCAGTACCACTATTAGCAACTACTTTCCAAGCAGCTAAATCTTTAACTTTTTGTTCGCCTGCAGGATTCAAATTGCTCAAATCTTTGTCAGCAGCGTTAGCAGCGTTGTTAGTAGCGTTATCAATTTTATTTTTAGTATCTGTATCAAGTTTAACAGTTACATCATTGCCAGAAGCTACAGTTGTAAGTCCGTCTTCACCTTTGATTTTAAAGCTCACAGGTCCATCATTTAAGGATTTCTCTGTTGTAGAACCAGTATTACCTTCTAAGGAAATCTTATTAGCAAGCGCTGCAGTATTTTGTTGAATTGCTGTTTTATTAGCTTCAGCTTTATCGTCTGTCTTCTTCAATTGAGACATATTAACAGCATCTTTATCTGCTACACCATCAGCTACATTAGTAATCTTCTTATCGCCTGCATTGATGCCTTTATCACCATCAATTTTAACAGTTTCATTGCCTGCTGCATCTTTGAAAGATGCACTGTTCAAGCCAGTTAAATTCTTCTTCAAGGATACAGAGATATTTTTATTGTTTCTAGCAACCGTAATATTGTCGTCACCAGAGAAATCTACAGTGTTGCCTTTTTCAATTGCTTCTGGTGTTGCTTCACCATTAGCGGAAAGGTTCCATCCGTATTTATTTTGATCAATAGCCTTATTAATTGCATCAGCTACGTTAGCAGAATCTGCCATACCTGGAGTTGCTGCAGCTGTACCATTTGTAACAGCAATATCTTGCTTTTTGCCAGCAATAGTAATGTTCTTACCATTAGCTGTAGTTGTAATATATGTATTATCACCATTTACTGCTAATTTACTATTTGCAAGATTTACATCGCCACTACCAGTGTCACCTGTGAAAGCAAGATTAACGCTCTTTAATTGTGCTACGTTAACAGCATCTGTGTCAGCTGTACCAGCAGCAACATA
>CAKPXR010000039.1 GCA_934202215.1 uncultured Veillonella sp. | reverse complement strand
GTTCGTCTGTTCCAACAAGATCGTGGTTTACCAGTGGACGGTATCGTAGGTCCTGCTACGTATAATGCATTGATGAGCGCTCCTCGTTCTACGAAGGCGGTATTGACTCAAAATGCGGCTACTAAAGCAGTGGCGACGAAATCTGCTTTCACAAATAACAATGCGACGTCTCGTCGTGTTGCAGGTCAATCCATTACTGGCAAAAACATTAAACTAAATAATATTACGAAAAATGAAACTCCAAGCAGTATCCATGCTATCTTGGCTGAAGCGGATAAATACCGCGGTGTACCATATGTATTTGGTGGTACTACTCCAAGTGGTTTCGATTGCTCTGGTTACGTTAAATATGTATTTGCAAAACAGGGTATTTCTTTGCCACGTCTAGCAGATGAACAATATAACGTAGGTGTTGAAGTTTCTCGTGCAAACTTAAAAGCAGGGGATTTGGTATTCTTTGAAACATATGAACCAGGTCCATCTCACTCTGGTATTTATATTGGTGATGGCAAGTTCATCAGCGCCACTTCCAGTCGTGGTGTTGCAGTAGCTGATCTTGATACTGGCTATTGGGGTGAACGCTATATCGGCGCAAAACGCGTTGTATAAGTTAATATATACTAGTTTTAAAAGAGGCTATACGAATCAATCATGTTCTGTTGATTTGTATAACCTCTTTTTCTTATTTCAAGATATATTGAAATTTATCCTTTTATTTACTATTATGAAAGTCAGTGAATTCCGCATAACCTCAATGTTTTTGATAGATTTTATGTCATTTTTACGATATAATGAAGAGTAAATAATTTTAGGAGGAATATACACATGAAGGGTAATGAACTGCGTCAAGCATACTTGCAGTTTTTTGAAAGCAAAGGACATTTAAAATTAGATAGTTTTTCTCTTATTCCAGAAAACGATCCATCTTTATTATTGATTGGGGCAGGTATGGCGCCATTGAAGCCTTTCTTTACAGGTAAATTGGTACCTCCTTGTCACCGTATTACAACAAGCCAAAAATGTATGCGTACTGGTGACCTTGAGAACGTAGGTCGTACAGCTCGTCACCATACATTCTTTGAAATGCTTGGTAACTTCTCCTTCGGTGATTACTTCAAAAAAGAAGCGATTCACTGGGCATGGGAGTTTTTAACTGAAGTTATTAAACTGGATAAAAATAGATTGTATGTTACTGTATATCCAGATGACCAAGAAGCTTATGATACATGGCATAATGATTGTGGTGTAGAAGAAAGTCATATTACACGCCTTGAAGATAACTTCTGGGAAATTGGTGAAGGTCCATGCGGTCCTGATAGTGAAATCTTCTTCGATCAAGGTCCTGAACATGGTTGTGATGATCCTAACTGTGCACCAGGGTGTGACTGCGACCGCTATCTTGAAATCTGGAACTTAGTATTTACACAATTCAATAAAATGCCAGATGGTTCTTATGAGCCATTGCAACATAAAAACATCGATACTGGCGCCGGTCTTGAACGATTGGCTTCCGTATTGCAACATTGCAAAACAAACTTTGAAACAGATTTGATTTTCCCGATTATCGAAGCGACTGCAAAACGTGCTGGTGTTAAGTATAACGAAGATCCAAATACAGATGTATCCTTGAAGGTTATCGCTGACCATGCTCGTGCTGTCACTGCATTGATCTCCGATGGCGTATTGCCATCCAACGAAGGTCGCGGTTACGTATTACGTCGTATTTTACGTCGCGCTGTACGTCATGGCCGTTTACTTGGTATTGAAGGTATCTTCTTAACACCACTTATTGATGTAGTCGTAGACATTCTTGGACCTGGTATTAAATCTATCGCAGAAAAACAAGACTTCGTTAAACGCGTTGTACAAAATGAAGAAGAACGCTTCAACCAAACATTGGAACAAGGTCTTGAGTTATTAAACTCCTTGATTGATACACTTGCTGCTGAAAAAGCAACTGTGGTTCCTGGCACAGAAGTATTTAAACTCTATGATACCTATGGATTCCCTTGGGAATTAACAGAAGAAATTGCTTCTGAACGTGGCTTTACAATTGATCACGAAGGTTTTGAAGTTGCTATGAAGGAACAACGTGAACGTGCTCGTGAAGCTCGTGTAAAAGAAGATGCGAAGGTAGCAACTCCAGATATTACATTCTTGAAAGACGAAGAACTTGTTGAAGATGAAGCAGAAACTGCATCCTCCGTATTGATGCTTGGTAAAGGTTCTGAACGCTTGCAAACAGCAGCTGATGGCGATGAAATTACTGTTATCGTACGCACTACTCCATTCCATGCTGAAGGGGGCGGTCAATTAGGTGATACAGGCTTTATCGTTGGCCCAATGGGTAAGGTAGAGGTTCATAATACAAAACGTTTACCTGAAGGCACTGTATATCATATCGGTACTGTTGTTGAAGGTTCTATCTCTGAAGGTGATGATGTAACACTTGAAGTAGATACAAACCGTCGTGCTGCTATGGCTCGTAACCACACAGCAACACATTTGTTACATGCAGCATTGAAAAAAGTTCTTGGTGAGCATGTTAACCAAGCTGGTTCTTTGGTAACTCCTGATTACTTGCGTTTTGACTTCACTCATTTCTCCCCTGTAACACAAGAGGAACTTGACCAAATCGAAGCTCTTGTAAACGAAGAAATTCTAAAAGCTACGGATTTAGCTATTGCTGAAATGTCCATGGACGAAGCGAAAGCGAAAGGTGCGATGGCACTCTTTGGAGATAAATATGGCGATGTAGTTCGTGTTGTAGAGGTTCCTGGCTTCTCCGTTGAATTATGTGGCGGTTCTCATGTAGGCAACACAGCTTTCATTAGTTCCTTCCGTTTAACATCTGAAGCTGGTATCGGTTCTGGTGTACGTCGTATTGAAGCGATTACAGGTCGTGCAGCTCTTGATGCAGCTAAACATGATCGTTTGACTATTGAACGTATGGCAGGCGAACTTAAAACCAAAGCTCCTCAAGTAGAAGAACGCTTACATCAAGTATTGGCAGAAGCAAAAGAAACAGCTAAAGAATTAGAACAAATTCGTAAAGAAGTTTCTGCTGCCGGAGCAGCTGATATCATTGCTGGTAAGGTTATGATTGGCGACGTAGCATTTGTAGCAGCTTCTGTAAAAGCTTCTTCTATTGATGAATTACGTGATCTAGCTGATATGGGCCTTGATAAATTAAATGGATCTGGCGTAGTTCTTGTTGGCGCTGCTATGGGCGATGACAAAGTTAACTTTGTATGTAAAGTCTCCAAAGATGTAGTGGCTAAAGGTGCTAAAGCAGGTAATATCGTAAAAGCAGCAGCTCAAGTAGCTGGTGGTAATGGCGGTGGTCGTCCAGATATGGCACAAGCAGGCGGTAAAGAACCAGCTAAATTAATAGATGCATTAAAATCTGGTGGTGAAGCATTAACATCTATGTTACAATAGGCATATAATTTTATAATTATACTTGTATCTGTTATAGAAAATTTTCATAATACATAAAAAGTTACTGACGATGTGGCTCTAATTCAAGTATAATGGTAGGCAAGGTTTCACTTTTACAAGTGGAACCTACCAATGTAATAAAAAGGAGGGATACGATGAAGGTTTCTGATGAAACTATGTTATTCCGTAAAGTAGACGATGAACCGATGACAGCTGAAGAAGTTCTCACTCGAGTTTATCAATCTATTCAAGAAAAAGGTTACAATCCAATCAATCAAATCTTAGGCTATCTAATCTCTGGGGATCCTGCGTACATTACAAGCTATAATAATGCACGCTCTGATATCCGTCGTTTAGAACGAGATGACTTGATTGAGGAATTGTTGAAAGAATACGCAAAGGCAAAACAACTATAATGAGAATTATGTCATTAGATGTGGGTAGCCGTACTATCGGTATTGCCTGTAGTGATGCACTGCTCATGACTGCACAAGGTATTGAAACCATTCGTAGAACATCTCTTGAAAAAGATTTTAACCGTTTGCAAGAACTCATTGCTGAATATGAGGTACATGAACTAGTAGTAGGTATGCCCAAAAATATGAATGGTACAAAAGGTGAACGGGCTGAAAAGACCGAGGAATTTGTCAATAAGATGAAGGAAGTCATCAATTTACCTGTTACATATTGGGATGAGCGGTTATCTACTGTTATGGCCGAACGCCAACTCATTGCAGCTGACGTGAGTCGAAAAAAACGTAAGTCTGTTATTGATAAAATGGCAGCAGTTGTAATTTTGCAAGGCTATTTAGATCGATTGCAGTTTAATAAATAAGTACTTTTCTTAAGGAGGGTTTCCGATGGTTGATCAAAATTTTGAAGGTGAAGTATATTACTTGGAATTTGAAGATGAAAATGGTAATAAACAGTACTTCACAGAGGATATTATCTTAAGTCATGAAGGTCAAGAATATGCTGTTCTTGTACATGTACAAGATGAAGAGGCTGACCACGAAGGTCAAGATGACACATACATGATCTTGGCTCGCATCGAAACAAATGAAGAAGGCGTAGAAGAATACGTACCTTTAGATGAAGATGATGAAAACTTTGAAACTCTAGTAAAATTGTATGAAGAAATGGAAGATGGCGAGTAGTCGACTTCTTTGTAAAAATAGCGTGTTGTCTTTGGGACAATACGCTATTTTTATTTACTATACATTAAAGAGGGGGAGAAGATGATAATGTCCTTTTATGTAGGGGAAACATAGACTTTATGGTATAATAAAGTGATAAATACTGTTATGTCATAGAAAGGAACTCAACATCGTGAGAAAAACCTTAAGATATATATTAATCATTATTATTGTAGTCGTATTAATTATTGCAGGTGGCCTTGGTGCAATTTATTTAGTGCCAAATACATTTGCGCAAGATGATGGTACACAGGTACTAGTTATTGAAAAGGGGCAGACTGGTACTGAAATTGCAGATATGCTTTATGAACGAGGACTTATTCGTACTACGCAAGGTTTTAAGCTTTGGTTATATTTGAGTGGTACAAATGATAAACTTCAAACTGGTCATTACCAAATTCCTAATAAGGTAACGGTTCGTGAGCTGATTACTTTATTACAAGAGGGTCATGTAGCATCTATTCGTGTTACGATTCCTGAAGGGTATACAGTTGGTGATATTGCTATCGTTTTAGAAAAAAATCAAATCATGAAGGCAAAGGACTTCTTAGCAGAAGCTAAAACCTTTGTACCATATCCATATATGAAAGGTACAAGACCAGCTACATATCCTGTAGAAGGCTTCTTGTTCCCAAGTACTTATGAAATTCCAGTAGGTGCAACACCACGTGAAGTGATTCAAATGATGGCTGATGAAATGAATCGATACCTTACACCAGCTGTGAAAAAACAAATTCAAGCTCAACACATGAGTATTCATGACTTTGTAACATTGGCATCTATTGTTGAACGTGAATCTTTATTTGATGCAGATCGTCCAACAATTGCAGGGGTATTTAAAAAACGTTTAGCTCATGGTATTCCGTTACAATCTGATGCGACTATTTCCTATGTACTTGGTTATGCGAAGGAAGACGTAACAATTGGTGATACGCAGTTACAAAGTCCTTATAATACATATGTGTCTAAAGGTTTACCACCAGGACCGATTGCTAACCCTGGTAAAAAAGCATTAGATGCTGTATTGCATTCTGAAGATACAGATTATTTATACTTTGTAGCAGATAAAGATGGACATAACCATTTCTCTAAAACATACGAAGAACATTTAGCAGCGGTTCATAAAATTTATGGTAATGATACAGCTACTTCCTCTAATACAGAGGCAGCAGTACAAGCTGGTCCTAACTATGATGTGGCTGTGGCAACGACAGAGCCTAATTACAATTATAGCTCTGAAGAGGCTGTGCAAGCAGATTCTCAATATGTTGATGTGGAACCTACGTACAAATATACACCTACAACAGTTCCAGCTGCTGAAATCCCAGCACCAACACCGGCTCCACAAGCACCAGTTCAATCTGCACCAGCTACGCAATCATCTACTTCTACTTCTAATTCTTATGTACCGACTACAACACCTGCTCCAGAATCTATGCAAAATGTTGTACCAAGTACACAACAAACACCTCATATTGAAGTGAAACCAGCTGAATCTGTGGATCGTTCTACGTTGGTAGTTCCTAGTGGTAATAGCAATAAATAATGTAGGAGATTGAATCTACTTTCATGACATTAAATGATATCTTAAATGAACAGCGCATTTACGCGATGATTAATGATGTGCCAATTCTACGTGAATCTGAGGTTCATCTATTTGAAGAATTAATAGGTTTATACCGGCCCACCTCTGTGTTAGAGGTGGGCACCGCCATTGGTTACTCTGCTTTATTGATGGCTCCGCTACTCGATAAAGAGGAGGGGCATATTACATCTATTGAACTAGATGATGTGCGTCACGAAATGGCGAAATATTATATTAACCAATCCGATTATGCTGATAAAATTACATTGTTAAAAGGTGATGCGTCTCAAGTCTTAACGGAACTCACTGGTGAATATGATCTTGTCTTTTTAGATGGTCCTAAAGGACAATACCTAAAACAGTTAGAGCTCATTTTGCCGCATGTGAAAGAAGGAGGCGTTATCCTAGCGGACAATGTACTATTTAGAGGCTATGTGCGGGGCGATAAGGAGCCGCCAAAACGGTTCAAAACTATCGTAAAACGGTTAAAAGAATACTTAACGTATGTTGAAAATAAAGAATTGTTTAACACCACCATCTATCCAATGGGTGATGGTATGAGTGTGAGTGTGTGGAAAGGGCACAACAAATAATGGCAGAACATTTTATGGAATTGCTTTGTCCAGCCGGTAATATGGATAAGCTTAAAATGGCTATTCGCTACGGTGCGGATGCCGTATATTGTGCAGGCAAACGTTTTGGCTTGCGCGCAGGTAACTCTAATTTCTCCGACGAGGAATTAAAGGCAGCTGTAGAATTCGTACATGCTCATGGTAAAAAAATCCATGTTACATGTAATATCATTCCTCACAATGAGGATTTTGAAGGTTTAGAGGATTATTTGAAATTCCTTGAAAGTATCGGTGTTGATGCGATTATCGTAGCTGATATGGGTATCTTTAGCCTTGCTAAACGTGTGGCTCCAGGTCTTGAGCTTCACGTAAGTACACAAGCATCCACAACAAACTGGCATACAGTGCAAATGTGGAAAGAACTTGGTGCTACTCGTGTAGTAGCGGCTCGTGAAGTATCCTTGGCGGACCTTAAAGAAATGAAGGACAATGTAGATATTGAAATTGAGTCCTTCGTACATGGCTCTATGTGTATTTCTTACTCTGGTCGTTGCCTATTATCTAATTATATGACGGGCAATCGCGATGCAAACCGTGGTCAATGCTCGCAATCTTGTCGTTGGAAATATTCTCTTGTAGAATCTAATCGACCTGGTGAATATTATCCAATCGAAGAAGATGAGCATGGTACATATATTTTTAACTCTAAAGATTTGTGCTTGATTCATCGTATTCCAGATCTCTATGAAGCTGGTATCGACAGCCTTAAAATCGAAGGCCGTATGAAATCTGTTCACTACTGTGCAACAGTAGCAAAGGTCTACCGTACAGCTATCGATACATATCTTAAAGAAGGTAAAGATTGGTACGTTCGTCCAGAATGGATTGCAGAATTAGAAAAGATTTCTCACCGTCCATATACTGATGGCTTTGCAGAAGGTCGTCCTGACGAAACAGCACAAAACTATGGTAAATCTACGAATACACAAAGCCATGACTTCATCGGCTTAGTTATGGGCTATAACGAAGAGGAAAAATACGTTGATCTTGAACAACGTAATAACTTCAAAGTAGGTGATAAAGTAGAATTCTGCCAACCTAAGGGTGAACTCGTTGAAACTGTGATTGAAAAAATGACAGACGAAGATGGTAACCCAATCGACGTAGCACCGCATGCGCAAATGAAAGTGCGTATCTACATGGATACACCACTTGAGCCATATTCTATGATGCGTCGTGAATGTAAGTCTAAAGAAGCTTAATAGGTAGTATATTAACGACAAACTTATCTAATAGATGCCTATACTAGCGGTAGGTAGTGATTTTATATTTTAAAGTAATGATGTGTAGGAGGTCTTATGAGCGGCACACCTTTAGAACCGAGTAAATCTATCGGTGCATTTTCTGATGTACCTGATTTAGAGTCCTCTGGAGAAGAAGCGTATGTGTACTTTCATCTTGAGCCTAAGCATACGAACTATATCAATCGCATCATCGAAGGCTATGAATATTTAGGAGTTATGACATCTATTGATGTAAATGGTCGATGTATGTTACGGTGTACACCTTCAACACGTCCATTGGCTATTGAATTATTAACTAGTTTATCGGACTATGTAACTATCGAGGATTAAGATAATAAGAATTAGACCTAGTAGAGAAATGAGAGTATATCTATGAAACAATCTATTTTAAAACGTGCATTATTAACAGCTTGCCTCAGTGTATCTATGGCTGGCGTAGCTATGGCAGGCCCTGTAGGTCCTGTTGTTATTCCTCAAGCAGGGGATGTAGTAGTCATCAATCATGGCCCTGATATGACTTTCACAGGCAATATCAACTTTGATGTAGAAAGCCAAACTAATAGCAATCTACAAGTGGGCTCCACTGTGATTCCTAATGTAGTGTATGGTGCAGCTTTCAATAAATCTGGTGCGCCAGATACAATCATTCCAGCTCAAACTTATGTATATGTAGGTACAAAAGATGGGGCAAATGCTTTCACAGAAGCTAGTGATGCAGATAAAAAAGGGGCTAACTGGAATGTAGAAACTTTGAAAAAAACTAAATCTGGCGACGTACAATTGGCGAGTCGTGGCATTCCTGAAAAGCCATTGGCAAACCAAGTAGCTACAATTAAAGACTCCATTATACTTAGCGCTGTAGACCTCAGTACAACAGAGGTAGGTCGCAATAGCAAGGGCGTTCTATATATGACAGTTCCTAAGGAATTGAAATTGACTGCTGACACAGGGATTCCTGAAGACGTGCGTGAAACAATGCCAGCTATGTTCCGTGGTAAAATGGGTGATTCCCTAATGGTGAACCTTATGCCTTTAAATGAAGAGGAAAAACAACAATTAGCGGCAAACCCACATAATGCAAATACAATCGTATTCAACCGTGGTATGAGCATGGCGAAAATGATCGGGTCCTCTGCCCGTACAAGTAAAGTGTACACATACATGAAGGACCATTATTTGAACCTCGTTATCGTAGCAAAAGATTACGACGATAATGGTGCTCGTGGTAGCGGTGTTATGATGGTATCTAAACAAGATAACTCTAACGATGTGCTCTTAACACTCTATAAAGGCCCAGATCTTTCCAATAGTAAATTGGAAAAAGTAATTGGTGCTATGTTGTCTACAAACTTCAAACGCTAATAAACCTAACGAAATTTTTAAAGGTTAATAGATCTTACAAAACGGCTCGATTTACTCGGGCCGTTTTATTTTAGATTTATGATGTAAGGGCGTTATTTGAATTTATAGAATTTATGAAATTTACCATTGAACCGTATTGAATTTTTTAATTCCCTATGATACTATAGTCTAGTAAAAGTTATGCAAAGGACATGATTCTCATATCCCTGTGTACCAGAGAGAGGCTGATGCTGGAAATGCCTTACACATATATCAGAGTTACCCCCTTTAAACTGATTTGTCGAACCTAAGTAGGCAAATACGGTCGCCACCGTTATCGGGCTTAATGAAGTGAATTAACTATACATATATATACGTATAGGTAGTTAACTAGGGTGGAACCGCGAATGATCTTCGTCCCTTGTTTTGTAGGGATAGAGGGTCTTTTTTTATTACAAAAATCCAGTCTATCCTAGATAATAAATTGGAGGAAATTGAAATGGCAGATGTAAAAATCATTTTACCTGATGGTAGTGCAAAGGAATACGCTGCGGGCACTACTCTTGGGGAAGCAGTAAAACAATTATCTAACAGCTTGGCTAAAAAAGTACTAGCTGCAAACGTAAATGGCGAATTAACAGACCTTCGCGAAGAACTTGTTGATGGCTCTGAAGTAGCATTCTTAACATTTGAAGAAGATGGTGGTAAACATACTTTACGCCACACAGCTTCTCATATCTTGGCTCAAGCCGTTAAACGCCTATGGCCTGAAGCTAAATTGGCTATCGGTCCTGCAATCGATAAAGGTTTCTACTATGATATCGATATGGAACATACTTTGACTCCTGAAGATTTGGGTAAAATCGAAAAGGAAATGAGCCGTATTGTAAAAGAAAACTTGCCTATCACTAAATCTGTAATGTCTCGTCAAGAAGCTATCGAGTTCTTCAAATCTAAAAACGAAGACTACAAGGTAGAATTGATCGAAGACCTTCCTGAAGACGCTGTTATCTCTTGCTATGCGCAAGGCGACTTCATCGATCTTTGTGCAGGTCCTCACGTAGCATCCACTGGTAAAGTAAAAGCTTTCAAATTACAAAGCATTGCAGGTGCATACTGGCGCGGCGATGAAAAGAATAAAATGTTGCAACGTATTTACGGTACAGCATTTGAAAAGAAAGAAGAACTTGATGCATACCTTCATTTGCTTGAAGAAGCAGCTAAACGCGACCATCGTAAACTTGGTAAAGAACTTGGCTTATTCGTTATCAAAGAAGAAGGTCCTGGTTTCCCATTCTTCTTACCAAAAGGTATGGCACTTCGCAACGAATTGGAAAACTTCTGGCGTGAAGTTCACCATGAATTCGATTATGAAGAAATTCGTACACCAATCATCTTAAATAAACAATTGTGGGAAACATCTGGTCACTGGTTCCATTACCGTGAAAATATGTACACTACAATCATTGATGATGAAGAATATGCAATTAAACCAATGAACTGCCCAGGCGGTATCTTGGTTTATCAAAACGAAATGCATTCCTACCGTGACTTCCCATTACGTTATGCTGAACTTGGTTTAGTTCACCGTCATGAATTGTCCGGTGCTTTACATGGCTTATTCCGTGTACGTGCATTCACACAAGATGATGCTCACGTATTCATGTTGCCAGATCAAATGCAATCTGAATTGATGAAAGTTATCGAATTGTTCGACCGCATTTATAGCCAATTTGGCTTAAAATACCATGTGGAATTGTCTACTAAACCAGACAATGCAATGGGTGACGATGCAATTTGGGAAGCGGCTACAGAAGCATTGCGTAATGCGATTGAAGCAAAAGGTATTCCTTACGTAATTAACCCTGGCGATGGCGCATTCTACGGCCCTAAACTTGACTACCATATCGAAGATTCCTTAGGTCGTACATGGCAATGTGGTACTATCCAATTGGATATGAACTTGCCTGAACGTTTCCAAATTGAATACATTGGTGAAGATGGTCAAAAACATCGTCCTATCATGATTCACCGTGCATGCTTCGGCTCCATGGAACGTTTCATCGGTATCTTAACTGAACACTATGCAGGTGCATTCCCAACTTGGATGGCTCCTGTACAAGTCAAAATCTTGCCTATCTCTGAAAAACATGTTGAATATGCTAAAGAATTGGCAAAACAAATGCACCGCGACTATGTACGTGTAGAAGTGGATGATCGTAGCGAAAAAATCGGCTACAAAATCCGCCAAGCACAAATGGCAAAAGTTCCTTATATGCTTGTTGTAGGTGATAAAGAAGTTGAAGAAGGCACAGTTAACGTTCGTAAACATGGTGGTGACGAATTAGGTTCCGTACCATTTGAAGAATTCTTCAATTCCATTAAAATTGAAATTAAAGAACGTAACTAATTATTTAGCCCCCATATACTAAAGCCTATCATTAGACTTAAGTCTAGGCGTTGGCCCTTTGTATAGTGGGGGCTATCTCTTTAATTGTTACCTGAGAGTAGCGAAAGGAAATAGTATGAAAGAAGTAAATTCATATGGCTGGAAAGCCGTCGTAAGTTCTTCCGTTGGATATGCCATGGATGGCTTTGACCTCTTGATTTTAGGATTTATGTTGACCTTAATCTCCGGTGATTTAGGATTGACTACGGGCCAAGCAGGTTCTTTGGTGACATGGACCTTGATTGGTGCTGTCATTGGGGGCTTAGTGTTTGGTACTTTGTCCGATAAGTTTGGTCGAGTTCGAGTATTAACTTGGACTATCGTACTTTTTGCCGTATTTACCGGTCTCTGTGCTTTTGCTCAAGGCTATTGGGATCTTCTTATTTACCGCACAATCGCTGGTATTGGTTTAGGTGGTGAATTTGGGATTGGTATGGCACTAGCTGCCGAAGCTTGGCCTGCTAAGCACCGCGCTAAAGCAACGAGTTATGTTGCTCTTGGTTGGCAATTAGGCGTGTTAGCTGCTGCTTTGTTAACACCTTTATTAATTCCAATTATCGGCTGGCGCGGTATGTTTATGGTTGGTATTATCCCTGCATTTGTTGCATGGGTTTTCCGGTCTAAATTACACGAACCAGAAATCTTTGTACAAAGTAAAGAGTCCAAGGAACATTCACATGCGAATTCTTTCAAACTATTAGTGAAAGATGTAAGGACTACAAAGACATCTATTGGTGTTGCGATACTTACATCTGTTCAAAATTTTGGTTATTACGGTATTATGATTTGGTTACCTAATTTCTTAAGTAAACAATTAGGTTTTTCTCTTACCAAATCTGGTTTATGGACTGCTGTCACTGTATGTGGCATGATGGTTGGTATTTGGCTATTTGGACGCTTAGCTGATAAAATTGGTCGTAAACCTACATTTATCATATTTCAATTAGGGGCTGTTATATCAATCTTGATTTACTCCCAACTATCTGATCCAACAGCTATGCTATTTGCTGGTGCTGTATTGGGAGCGGCTGTAAACGGTATGATGGGTGGCTATGGCGCGTTGATGGCGGAAGCCTACCCAACAACTGCCCGTGCAACTGCGCAAAACGTACTATTTAACATCGGTCGCGCTGTAGGTGGTTTGAGTCCAATGGTAGTTGGTATGATTATCTCCATGTACTCTTACCAAGTAGCAATTGCATTCCTAGCTATTATCTACGTACTAGATATTCTAGCAACCGTATTCTTAATTCCTGAATTAAAAGGTAAAGAATTAGAATAATCTATTGAATTACTTTAGATTAAGTACACTTGTTAATTTGGATTAGATATAGTAAATCGTATTAGATTAAATGCATATTAAAGTAAAAAGGCTCTGTCTTATGACAGAGCCTTTTGGTTTATATATTTTGTGTGAAAGTACAGTATTATGCGATTCCAATCCAGTGCCAATATG
>CAKPXR010000038.1 GCA_934202215.1 uncultured Veillonella sp. | reverse complement strand
TATAAGAATGTCATGCGAATAGATATGTAAAATCTCTTTATATTAATTAATGATATACGTCTGGCGGCGTTTCAATTATATCTCCATAGAAACGACGCGTCCACTTCCAACGATTATGAAGCCAGAACCAATCTTCAGGGTATCGTCTAATATAGTCCTCAATAAACTCATTTAATAGAGTTGAAGTTACTGCTATATCACGCTTTTTATCGTCTGTACGTTCCACATAAATCGGCGGATGTACTTCAATCTCATGTTTTCCAGAAAATGGACTATAATGTATAGTCACAAAAATGATTGGCACATCTTGCATTCGAGCCAGTACGGCCGGACCAGCAGCCGTTAATGTTTCATAGCCAAAGAACGGTACAAGAACACCATCATCGCCAGGATCCTGATCCATAATAAGGCCTAAAAAAGCACCTTTTTTAAGTTCATTAATCATTTCACGTACACCAGTTTTATAGGTTACATGCTGATGCATAATCCGACGATATTCATTGATAAACTTATCGGCATCACCATTCTGTTTCATCGCAACAGAAATCAACGGATACCCTTCGGAAGCAAGAACACCACCAAGAAGTTCCCAGTTACCACTATGAACAGCAGCTAAAATTGCTCCTCGACCATTTTCTAGGGCATCATCTAAATACTCTCGATTAATAAACTCTACCATATCTTTATATTCGCCATCTTTAATTTCTGGATAGCGTAGTACATCAATGATCATACGACCAAAGCGAGTAGTACTAGCTTTCGCAATACGTCGGGCTTCTTTAGGATCATCTGTAATATTACAGAATAGAATTTGTCCTATCGCTAAGCGTTTGCGTTTAGGCGGTACCGCTAACCACGCAATTTCACCAAGCAATGTACCAATAGCATATTGTAACCCTTTAGGTAATAAGCAAATAAAGGCACTAAAGATTTTCATAAACCTATACATGGATTATTAGCTCTCCTTAAGCTGTGCTTGCAAAGCGTCAACTTCTTTTTGTAATTGTTTTACAGTTTTTACCATATCTGGCAAACGATTTTCATAAGCCGCCAATTTTAACCATTCTTTGTGCGGTCTCATTGGATATCCTGCCATAATAGAGTTGGAAGGTACGTTACCAGTAATTCCAGTTTTTCCAGCAAACTGTACATTATCTCCAATCGTAATATGACCAGTACAACCAGTTTGTCCTGCAAAAATAACATGGTTACCACATTTAGTACTACCCGCAATACCTACTTGAGCAATCAAGAAGCAATCTTCACCAATTTCAACATTATGGCCGAGATGAACTAGGTTGTCAATCTTCGTACCGCGACGAACTAAAGTAGATCCCATTGTAGCATTATCAATAGTTGTACAAGAACCAACTTCAACATCATCTTCGAGAATAACATTACCAACTTGCGGAATATGTGTATGTACACCGTTTTCAGTAGCAAAGCCGAAGCCTTCACCACCAATTACGGCTTTAGCACGCAATACAACGCGTTTTCCTAAAATACAATTTTCATGAACAATGGCGCCAGCGTAAATATCAGAGCTTTCACCAATACGTACATTATGTCCAATATAAACATATGGACGAATTGTTACATTATCACCAATAACTGCATTATCATTAATAACACAATAAGCACCAATGGCAACATTTTTCCCAATTGTTACATTTTCACCAATAATAGCTGTGCTATGCACTTCTCTAGGAACAACAACAGGTGGATGGAAGAGTTCTAACACTTGTGCAAATGCTGCTTTTGCATTATCAACTACAATTTGTGCCATCGGCGCATCTTTCACTTCAGATTCGACGATGACAGCACCCGCTTGGCATAATGTAATATGCTCAACATATTCACCTACTGCAAAGGTTATGGATTGTTTTACGGCTTGAGCAAAGCTACGTGTTTCAGTGATAACAATAGATTCATCGCCTATAACATGGCCGCCTACTAATGTTGCGAGTTCCTGTAAAGTTTTTTCCAAGGTAAACTCCTCCCCCTGTGATAATTCTTAATTATTGTGCGCTTTCAGTATTAACTGCTGTAGTTTGACCTGATTGTTGATTATTTTGTTGAGCATCTTGTTGCTCTTGAGCTTTAGCTGCATTTTCAGCTTCTTTAATTTGATCATCAGAAGCTTTACCCATCTTAGTAATCAAGTCTTCAGTTACATCAGATCCGCCACCAACAATGGCACCTTTTTCGATAACAACATCAAGTTTTTTCTCTTTTACAAGCTCACCAACTTTTTGTTCTTGATATTGACGATATTCTTGAGCTTTTGCATTTGCAAAGGCATTTAATTCTTGATTAGCTTGATTATATACATTTTGTTTAGACGCTTCATCTGCGGCTGCAATTTTGGCATCTAATTCAGCTTTTTTAGCATTAATTTCTTTAGTAATTTCAATACCTTTTTCAGTACTGTTTGCTACCTTCACGCTATCAACATAACCAATATTATTAGAGCCACAACCACCTAAGATAGCCATAGAAGCCACTAAAGATGCACCTAATACTAAAGATTTAATACGTTTATTCATAATATAACTCCTTATTCAACTCGATAGGACGCCTTGACGGCATCAGTAATATCAAGTCCCTTAATATTACCACCATCATCGATGATGACTAAATCTAAATGTTGTTCCTCTGCAATAATTGCTACGCGCATACGAACATCTTCTAAAATGGCCTCATGAAGTGCACTCACTTCAGCCTCTTTATCAGAAAGCTTTTTGGCCCAAGAATCATTCCAATCCTGTGCTACAGGCAAGTTATTATTAGCAATTATAGATTGTGCTTGTTGTTGTACCATTGTATCCCGCTTTGCAGCTAATTCCTTTTGCAAGGATGCTGCATATTGGTTCAGTTCTTCTTGACCTTTTTGTTGCATAGGTGCCAGCTCAGCTTGTACCTTAGCTTTAATAGAGTCTACATCAAGATTAGAAGGCTTTCTTTTAGCCAACAGTTCCTTTAATCGCTCCTCTTTCTTAGACTTCTCTGCCATAGCTACCTGTTTTTGTGCATCATCAATATATACACGAGCATCATAGGCATATAAATCTAATTGAAGATTTACAATTTCAAGATCATATTCATTAGCACTAACTTTTAACTGGGCTAAATACTTTTGAGTGAGTTCATTTCGTTTCGCATTTAATTGCTGATTCAATTCATTTTCTTTTGTTGCAATACGAGTTTGCAATTCCACCGTAAGTGCATCAGATAAAGTTGAATCTAATGCAAGAGATTTCAACTGTTCATCTTGTGTCTCTGACTTAGCATTTAGAGCTTGTTGTTCAACTTCATATTGACGTTGCAAAAGATCTAGCTCATTTTTAGCTTGCTTATAATCCTCATAAGAGGGATTAAACTCTAATACATCATCAATCCGTACAACACCTATTGATACCCCATCAGGACTCTGCTGACGATTTGTCACAAATCCATAGGCCCAAACCATAGCACATAATGCAACAACGAGAAAGATGACAAATCCAATATATCGTTTTTTCCCGTTCATTGTTGTTCTCCCTTACATAGAACTACATTTTATTTTTTTGCATCGTTAGCTAATTTTTTCAAAACTTGATCTGTAATATCTACACCACCGTATAAAACAGTGTCTTTAGTCATAACAACACTAAGACCTTTAGCATCTCCAACTGCTTTTGCTGCTTCCATCGCTTTATCTTGAACAGATTTAGCAATTTCTTGATCTTTTTTTGCTAGGTTTTGACGAGCTTCTTCAGCAAGTTTTTGTTTAGTAGCATCATCTTGTGCTGCATCTATTTTAGCTTGTGTTTCTTGTTGTAATTGACTTTGATAACTCATATATTCTTGAGCTGCAGAGATATAAATTGGATTATCTTGAGACATCATACGAGATGTATCAATAACACCAATTGTACTATTACCGCTATTTCCACTTGGCGTCGCCATTTGTGTATACGCTAATGCGCCAATACCAATAATAAAAATAGCAGCAATGACGATGGAAAAAATTTTCACATTCGCCTTGTTGTTCATCATTCGCATCATAATAGAGTGCCCTCATTTCTTTAAATTACTACATCAAAGAATGCCATATAGAGATATTGGTGAAAGCCGCTTTAGAAAAGAGGCCTCCACCATATATATATTTACTATATTAGAATTGTGTACCGAAGCTGAAGTGGAATTTATTTTTATGTTTACCCACGCCATAATCAAGTTTAACTGGGCCAATTGGAGTAGTAATACGAACACCAGCACCAACGCCATAGTTGAATGTTTTCTTGCTATTGTACCAGGAAACATTTGGTGCATCCCATGCATCACCAATATCAGTGAACAATACGCCACTAACCTTTTTAACGATTGGGAAGCGGAATTCCAATGTAGCATTGTACATGTACTTGCCACGGAATTGATCATCTTCGTAACCACGTAAGGAGTCAGCGCCACCCAATGTGAACAATTGGCTATATGGAGCATCACCTTGAATAAAGCCACCACGTGCACGGAATGCCAATACATTCTTAGCACCTAGTTTTTTATACATACGTGCTTCAGCTGTGAATTTATAGAAGTCGAAGTCACCACCTAAGCCATGACCAGCCCATTGTGCGGTATAGGAAATACGACGACCACGTGTTGGTTCATAAATATTATCGCGGGAATCGTACACTTTTTGCCATGTAATGGAATTGATACGACCAAAGTTTTTGTCTACATATTTATCATTTGCAAAGTTGTAGGAACCATTATCCCAGTTTTGACCTTTGCCAGCATTTCTATCATAGCGGAAGCCAGAGCTATCGTCATCATCCCATTTGTAGGAGTCTTTACGAGATTCAAGGGTCAAGTAATCACGAGTATATTCCCCTGTTTGACGACCGAAGGAAATATTGAAACCACGAGATTTCTTGTTATATTCAGCTACTTCATTACCATCTTCGTTGTAATCAGTGTATTCATCTTCACGGTTGAAGAAGGAGAAGCCAAGGGAAGTTCCTTTGCTATCGATCCAAGGTTTCAAGTAAGAGATTTGGTAGTTTTTATATTTTTTCTTACCACCGATTTCCCAGTGAACTTTGAATTTATCACCAGTACCGCGGAAGTTATCTTCACCAAATTCAATGATACCCATCAAACCATCAGATTTAGAGTAACCAGCACCTAATGTAATAGTACCTGTTTTATGTTCCAACACATCGATTTCAATGATTACATTGTTAGGGTCTTGATCACCTGGCAACATGCGAACATTTACATCATCAAAGAAGCCTAGGTTGTATACGCGTTCTACAGAACGGCGTACCAAGAATTTATTGAAAGGTTTACCTTTCTTTTGAACGAATTCACGAGTAATAACTTTATCGCGAGTTTTCTTGTTACCAGCAGGAACGATATCTTCTACAATACCTTCTACGATATGAACATGGAGTATGCCTTGGGCATCTACGCGAATACCATCAACGTGTGCCAACATGTAGCCATCACGAGCATATGCTGCGTTGATACCTTGAACTTTTTGTCCTACGTATACAGAGTTAAGAACTTGACCTGGTTGTAAATCCATGAATTTAGTTAACACTTCAGAAGTATAAACTGTATTACCTTCAAAAGCTACACCTTTAGTAATTGGATTTACTGTAACAGCAAAGTCTAATTTAACGCCTTCAGGGACCGTAGTAAATACAGGATTCACTTCAGAGAAGTAACCAGTGTTACCAAGATTAGTCACATCTTTAAATACACCATCAACAGATACAGCATCGCCGATTTTTTCTGCTAAGATAGGCAATAATTGTGCTTGTTGTTCAGCTGTTACACCTGAAATAGATAAACCGGTAATCAATTTACCTACATATGGATTAATAGACTCTGCATTTGCAGATGTAACATATTGAGCTTCTACAGTTGTAACAGCTTGAGTTTGGCCATTTTCAGCAGCCTTATCAAGGTCAGTACCACCAGTAGTTTTAGACACCATTTTTACTTGTTTGTCATCTGTTTTCAAAGCAGCATTATTTACCGTAACCGTTCCATCAGAACCTTTAACTACAGTACCATCGCTAGATACAGTTGTATCACCACGAGCTGCTAAGATAGCTGCATCAGTTTCATCTTGTGTTGTTGCAGGTTTAGCCGCATCAGCATTGTAAACAGCTTGTGTAGTAGTAGAATCATTTGTAGTTGCTGCACTAGTTGTTGTTGTGTTATTTAAATCTGGAGTATAGCCAGCTTGTACCTCTGCAGCAAACACACTGCCTGTCCCCATGACAGCAGTCAACACAGATGCTGCAAGCATACTTTTATAGGCTTTTGGTTTAAACATAAATTCCTCCTAGAACTCATCCCCATAAAAAGTTTACATCTTGTTTTATAAAGACTAATAAATCTTTATTATTATAGCATAAAATACTGGGAATGAGTACTATATTAAACAAATTTTATGAAATTAATATGACTAGAATGTGCATATCTATGGGATTTGCACACTCTAGTCATAAACCTAGAAGCTTCTTGTCCAGCGACCACCTAAATAATTGTTTCCTTGCGATGTATGCCATGCAGTGAACTTAAGGTTTCGTTTAACAGAATACTCCACACCATATTTATTTTGTTTGTTATTGATACCTTGAGAATAGGTAAGCATAACTTTCGGAACAATATACTTGCCAATTTCAATATTATAATTGCCTGCGGTTTCTCTATTAGTCGGTTCATCAGGATCAATGGAACCCGTTGTAATATTGATCCTATCTAGCCCCAATGTATTTTGTAATGCATCTTGTACATAGCCAAAAGCAAACATTTGCAAACCTGCTGTAGCAACCGCATTCACATCATCATTGGTCAGTGTACTACTATTAGAATCCGCACCACGACCAAAGGTCAACATAGAAATAATTTGCTTTCTAGATAGACTAGGATTAGACGACAAGGTTAAATCCATATGGTCTACGGTACCTTTTACGCCAAGCATGATATTATAGTTGCTTACATTAGTTTCTGCCTCTAATTGTAAATTTGGTAAATAAGAGCCACCTACAAAGTGTGCATCCCCCTTAGTAATATTAAACACATGGTTTAAATACTTAAACGTACCGGTCTTAACATCAAACTGACCACTAGCAGTTGGATTTTGCAATGTGCCACCAAAATGAACATCACCACCAATGAACATGTTATATAAAGTACGATCATATAGGCGCACTCCCTTGCCAGCGTGAATAGTAACATCTACCCCCATATTGGTATTACTTTCACTAGATTGTAAGGAAAGAGGGATCTTAAATTGGATGTTTTCTAGATCCAAATTACCTATTAAGGTAGGTAATCCATCACGTTCTGCAATATAAAGCTCACCATTTAATGGCCCCTTAATATATTCACTACCTACTTCTAACCCATCTAGTTGAACAGCAACCTTATAATTTGTAAGCTTATGACCAGACCAATTTACCTTAGCAGCTAAACCAGCACTACCTTTCCCCATTGTAATTCGAGATTGGAAGTCCCCTTGTTGTCCAGAGAATATCAAATCCCCATCAATGTTTGTAATGTCACTATACACATCAGCAAGCTTCACTGTGCCATTCCGTACAGAAACAGTACCATAAGCCTCAGGTTGATCTATTGTTCCAGTGAGTCTAATAGCCCCTTTCAACGGACCTGTAGCATCCTTAACGCGGGTTGTTACTAAAGGAATAACAGCCATGTCTGCTTCGTTAAAGTCAATCGTTACATCCATAGATTTAGCATCACTAGATTCTAAATAACCAGATGTATAGAGTGCAGCCAATGGGATTTTACCATAAATACTGAGCTTATAGCCTCCCTTTGCCCCTTGGATGCGTTGAATTTGAATAACATGATCTTGCATAGTAGCTAATGCAAATCCCTCATCAATTCCAATGCCATTGAAAGAGCCAGATTCTACCGCACCAGATAGTTCAACCTTTGGATTTTTGGTTTCTCCAGTAACATTCACTACGCCGGTTACCCAACCTGTAGCTTGGATATCCTTACCTATAAGTGGCAAGAATGGTACTATATCAACATCCTTTAAGGCAACTTGCAAGTCAGCTTTACCATCAAGATCCAATGTGCCACCCATAGCAATGAGCCCTTCATCTACCGGTAGTTTTAAGGTAGTAATTTTAAACTTCCGATTAGCTAAGCTAGCATCAATAGTCGCATCGCCTACAATCTTATCGTCAATACTAACATTATTAATTTTACCGTTAACAGTGACACTTGGATTATCCTTTGTCCCACCAATTTCAACGGATCCGTTTAATTTACCGTCAAGATGCTCATTTTCGCGATCTAACAGTGCTAATAAATTCTTGACACTACCATTAGTAACATCTAAGACCCCAAATAGCTGTTTACTATCATCAAGCTTCATGCCGCCCTTAGCAACATAACGACCACCATTTGATTCAGCAAAAGAAAAGTCTTGTACATTTACAACAGATTTATCTGCATAGACATGACCATGTATATCTGTCAATAATTGGCCATTTATGGATAAAGCATCAGATAAAATGTAACCATTAAACTGAGGGTTATCCATAGAACCCGTTATAGTACCACGGCCTGCTAACAAACCATCTACTTTATAGTCAGTATTGATGAGCAGTCTACCCATATCGATTTTCTTACCTTCAAAATCAATATTAATAGCCTCTTTTGATACAGTACCGCCACCGGTAATAGTCGCACCATAACCTTCAATATCAAAGCGATATAATTCTAATCTTTCATTTTTATAATTATACTTTGCAAAAGCATTAGTTATAAGCTTGCCATAGGCAGACCCATCCCATAAATGAGCTCGGCCTTCTACAATAGGGTTAGCCGCAGTCCCTGTTATATGGTTATCGGTTTCAAACCATCCTGTAATAGGAATGTCAGTTACAGGGCGAATTAAATTTTCAATACGCACTGCGCGAGCTTTAGCATTTAAATCTAATGCATCAGTATTGATATTATACCAACCGGTAATATCATAGCCACCACTACCGTCACCAATATGACCATTGGTAATGGTTAGGACATGATTGTCTAAAGTAATATCACTATGAATATCATCAAAATGAGCACCCTTATAGATAACCTCTTGCCCCCATACAGTACCAGTCACATTAGGATTATCTAAAGCGCCTTTTACATTAATAGATGTGCTAACAGTACCAGCAACATCTTCACCTATGATCGAACTGAGAGATGTTAACGGTAACGCATCACCGGAAATTGTGGCATCCACTTGACCATTTTGAATAGAACCATATCCACTAAAGGAGCCAGTTCCCATATTTCCAACCATAGTTATATTGGTAAGATTGTCATTATGGGTTAGATCCGCTTTTACAGAATCCAACACTACACCACGGACCCCAATCTGATGACCCTGAACAGCGCCTACAAGATCTGTAACTTGATTATTCTTACCCAAAACATGGATTTCTCCATCAACTATCCCTGTAATAGGCATCGTCAAATCTTGTGTAAAAGCATCTAACGATAAGGCATGAACATTAGCAACAGCGTCAAAATCACCTGTATCTACGACGTATTGACCTTTAACTTTAGCATTACCAGCGCCAATAGACAATTGAGCATCATCGATACGAACTAATCCATTATCGTATACTACATTTCCTTGTACGCGGTCCACATGGTACCCTTTATAAGAAATACCATCACTGCCTATAGTTGCATCCACCCGCGGCGCTATAGTAGTGCCTCCAATATGAGCACGACCACCGACAATACCAGTAATCCCCACATCAGTAATAGCTTCTAGATTTATCTTATCCGCTACAACATTAAGATTGAGATATTCTTCGTCCTTCCCTAATGTAATGAGACCATTAAGCTTTGCTGCTTGATCATTGATACGCCAAGAGCTATGGCTAATAACAATTTGGTCATGATTGAGCATAATACGACCTTCACCATCAGTAATGGTATACATCGTATTGCCCCGCTTATAAGTGCCTGTTAAGCCTTTAAAGCCAACATTACCACTCATAACATATTGTCCATCTTCACTTTTAACATTGAGATGTAAATCTTGTAATTTCCCCTTCGTTACAACAAGATCTTTTCGTGACGGAACAAAGCTCATAATACCAGCAGTATCAATTTCATCGGCTTGTACAAATACGTCAAAATTAGATACATCAGCCATATCTATTTTGCCATTTACAAGGACAGAGGAACCATCTATATCAGCAGTAAAAGCCCCTTTGGACATACCACCCATATTAAGAGCAACAGTGCCATCAAGGTTTTCAACATTGCGCTTAATACCATCTTTAGTACGTATCGCTACATGGCCATTATTAATAGTAATATCACCATCAAAACTACCCGATTTATTCGGATCAGATGGTTTAACTAACTTTTCTATACTCCAAGATCCATCGTTCAATTGCCATATGTGAAGATCAGGTGCATCTACGGTAACACTGGATATAGCTGTTGCCCCTGATGTATTACCCCCAATAATACTTGGTAATGCAGATAGTTTAACCCCTACGGCTACATCTTGTGCCGTTCCTACTAAGTGACCATCCCGATCTTTAATCACCACATCTGATAAAACTACATCACCATTCCAATTGATACGAAGAGAATCATAGTCCACAGATCCGTTTATGGCATTATTTACTTGTTCTTTAACCATAGGCGCTACATAGGTCTGCGCTATAGGATTTATACTAGCACCAACTGCAGATAAACCTAAAATTGCAGCCCCTATGAGACACCACTTTTTACGGGTCATAATGATCTCCCATACACATTATGAATACTATAAATATATATACTAATCTTACCACACACAAAGTAATATCTATAGTATTTTAAGGATAAATTTTATGAAACTAATATAATTTTTTATTAATCATTTTTCACAATAATGACATATAAAGCCATATTAAATATTACCATAATAAAGAAATATGAATATATACTATATCTACATGTAAAAAATCTATTATCAAAAAAGACGACCGAAGTCGTCTTTTTTATTATCACATTATTGATGTCCACCAAGTTGTGCTAATTGTTCAGCTGCACCGCTGTTTGCAATAATTTCTGCACCTTGTCCAACTGGAGTATTCAATGGAACACCTGTCAATTGTTCAAGAGCTGCAATGCTAATATTGTAATTATAAAGAGCTTGTACATAGTTATTACGAGCATCTGTTAATTTAGTTTCCGCATCGAGTACATCAAGGTTTGTACCTACTCCCGCACGATAGCGAAGTGTAGCAATACGGAAGCTTTCTTGACCTTGAGCAACTGCAGTTTGAGTACTTTGGATTGTTTGCTCAGCAGAACGCAAATTCAAGTATGCTTTTTGTACTGCTAATAATACAGCATCAACAGTAGCTAAATTAGCCTCTTTTGCTTGTTCAAGTTGTGCATTTGCTTTTTTTATAGCATTTTGTGTTGCACCGCCATCCCATAAGCTCCAAGATGCAATAGCACCTACACTCCAAGATTTTGTACTCGTTCCAAAGTAACCATCTAAATCAGCATAGCCACGACCTGCTTTTACAGCTACAGTCGGTAAATAACCAGATTTAGCAGATTTTACAGCTTCTTCTGCAGATTTTACATCAAGGGCAGATTTTACAAGAGCAGAACGATGAAGCAAAGCATATGCTTTAGCTTGTTCCAATGTAACATTGTAAGGTTTATATTGTAAATCATGTTCTACTGTATTAATAGCTGTTTGTGCAGGATATGCAATGACTTGGTTCAAACTAGCCTCTGCCAAATTTGCAGAATTTTGAGTTTTTACAAGGTTTGTTTCAGAGTCAGCAAGATTTGTTTTAGCAGCTAACACATCAGAACTAGCTACCAAACCAACATTATATTGAGCTTGAACATTTGTTACATGACCTTGGTAATCTTTAACAGCTTGTTGAGCTACATCAACAAGATTACGATTCATGATCAATGTATAGTAGCCACTAATAGCATCATATTTTGCTTGTTGCAATGCTTCTTCATAGCTAGCACCAGTACCTTCACGGGTATAACGTGCAGAATCAATGCTTGCATCAAGTTGAGGATTAAATACAGGTGCACTAATGGTGAAGTTATGACTACCATTTTTACCGCGACCAGTGTCTCCGCCTGTTTTTTGAGCAGTCCAACCATAGCTAACAGTCGGATTTTTAGCCGCAGCCACTTGGCTAACTGCAGATTTAGCAGCTTCATACCCCCATTTAGTTTGTTTTGCAGTACGGTTATTAGCTAATGCTAACTCAATTGTACGAGACTCATCGAGGTCCAATTTGCTTTCATATGTTTTGCTATCTCGCACAGATTTTTCAGCTAACTGCTTTTGTGTTAATTGAATAGCTTCTTTTTGATATTTGCTTAATTGATCTCCATTATTAACGGAAGTTGTAACTACATCAGCAGCCATTGTACCTGTAGTAGCCAAGGAGAGCATTACACCCAAGGATAAAACCTTTTTATTCATAATATATACCTCCATATTCACCTAAAGTGAATGTATTAGTTTTTAGAATACTTGTTTGATACCAAAGTAGGTACCACCATTCGAAGAGCCGAACGGTCTGGTCATTTGAATAACCCCATAAGTATCTTTATGTAAACGTATATCACTACGAATACGATATTTGCGATTATTAAGGTCATATACAGCAGCGGACAATGAAACAGGACCAAGTAAATTATAATCTACGCCAAGTCCTAATTCACTTTCAAAAATACCGCCCCGTACTAACCATTTAGAGCTAATAAATCGACCTGCATTTAAATCGAATTTAGTGCCATCACCGACATTGGAAAGGCCAAGCTCAGCCATACCTTTATCATTATAAGCACGAACACGACCATTGATGCGGAATTCATCATCTGTTGTGTTATATAACAAATCTACAGAGGGCTCAACTTTAGTAGATGACTTTTTTTCAACATTATTTTCCTCTACAACATTACCATTTGCATCGTTTTTATACGCTTTGCCACCCATTAATTTGTTTATGCGGGCTGAAATTTGTGCCGTATTATGTAATGTTTCCTTAATATTTTCCTGTGCTTTAGGATCTGTTACCGTAGCCTCCATAGAGCGAGCCATATTATCCACACGATCCGTAGTTTGTTTTAAGTTTGTCAAAATAGCACGCATATCATTGCCTGCATTACCATCTGCATTAAATTGCTGAGTTGCTTGATTTAACTGTGCCGTTACGTCCGCCATATTTTGTGTAATCGCTACAGCATTATCAGCCATGACTGCAGTAGATTGCAAGGAATACTTAAGTGCATTTTGCGTTGCTGGATCACCAATAATATTATTGATAGACTGCAACATTTTTTCGGTGCCATCCATTAATTTTTGAGCGCTTTGCATAGCCTTATCCATAGCGTCTGCACCTTCGCCCTTAACAGAATCACCATCTTGTAAAAATACCTTAGATTGACCTGGTGAAATTTGAATAAATTTATCCCCTAAAAAACCATCTGATCCCAATGTAAAAGTAGAGTCACTTGGAATTTGTGTCTTTTCATCAAGCTTCATTTTTACTGCCACACCATGCGGCGTAATTTCGATATCGGAAACATTACCGATGGCTACACCAGAGTATTTAACCTGATTACCATTTTTTAGACCATTAACTTGAGCAAAATCACCAGTAATCGTCATTTGCGGTTTAGCCCATATATCAATGCGACCTACAAACAGTATGCCCGCAATAAATAGAGCTATACCTATTATTGTAAAAGCCCCTACCTTAGCCTCCGTCGTCCACTTCATTATACCTCTCCCATCGCAGATACATTAATCGGTTCTGCTTCACCATGAATAAATTGTTGTACCTTTTTATTTGTAGAATTCTTAAAGTCTATTGTATCAGAAATTTCCACAAATTTCCCCTTGTCAAGCAAAGCTATGCGATCCGCCACATAAAATGCGGATTGCATATCATGTGTTACCACGATAGAAGTACAACCAAGCCGTTGTTGCATCCCCTTAATTAGCATACTAATCGTACCTGATGTAATAGGATCTAACCCGGATGAAGGTTCATCATAGAGGATCAAACTTGGATCTAACGCTATGGCGCGAGCTAAGCTAACACGCTTTTTCATACCGCCAGACAATTCGTTAGGCATATAGGACTCATACCCTTTTAAACCAACCCAATCTAGTCGTTCTGCTACAATGCGTTTTATTTCATCTTCCCCTAAGTCCGTATGTTGACGTAAACCAAAGGCTACATTTTCACCTACTGACATAGAGTCAAATAATGCAGAGTATTGGAATACCATCCCCATTTT
>CAKPXR010000037.1 GCA_934202215.1 uncultured Veillonella sp. | reverse complement strand
TTTGGCCGTAGTGCTGCCCATACTGCAAAACAAATGCTTATTCAACGTTTGAAAGAGGCTGAACGCAGCGTAGTATATGAAGAATACTATAGCCGTGAAGGCGATATCATCACTGGCGTTATTACACGCGTAGAAGGTAAAAATGTGTTTATCGACTTAGGTAAAACAGAAGCTATTTTACCTCCTACAGAACAAATTGCTAGCGAAACTTATCGCGAAGGGGATCGTATTAAATGCTATATCGTAGAGGTTAAGAAAACTACGAAGGGCCCTCAAATCATGATTTCTCGTACACATCCTGGACTATTAAAACGTCTCTTTGAATTAGAGGTGCCAGAAATTTATGAAGGCGTGGTTGAGCTCAAATCTGTAGCTCGTGAGCCTGGTATGCGTTCTAAAATCGCTGTGTATAGTCGTGATGAAAATGTTGACCCAGTAGGTGCTTGCGTAGGTCCTAAAGGTCAACGTGTACAACATATCGTTGATGAATTGCACGATGAAAAAATTGATATTGTTAAATGGGATGAAGATCCAGCAATTTATATCGCTAACTCTTTGAGTCCAGCTAAAGTTGTTTCTGTTGATGTAAGTGAAGAAGAAAAATCCTCTTACGTTGTAGTTCCTGATTATCAATTATCCTTGGCAATTGGTAAAGCAGGCCAAAATGCTCGATTGGCAGCTAAATTAACTAACTGGAAAATCGATATTAAGAGTGAAACTCAAGCAGCTGAAGAACCTTTTAAAGGTTTTGGCAATGCTGAGGACGGTGAATAGTCATGAAACCGAAATCCCAACCTATGCGCACATGCGTAGGATGTGGTGAGCCTAAGGCGAAACGTGAATTGATTCGCGTAGCCTTAAGTCCAGATGGTAATATCAGTATTGATCGCACTGGAAAAGCACCAGGACGTGGAGCGTATTTATGTGAATCCATGTCATGCTTTGAGCAAGCCTATAAGGCTAAGCGATTAGAACGGTCGTTAAAGCATAGTATATCGAAAGAAATATACGAAGCATTACAACGTGATTTACAAGAGAATGAGTAATCACTGATATACATGAATGAAGATAAAATTTTAAATCTCTTAGGATTAGCACAACGAGCTGGTAAGGTTATTTCTGGTGATTTTATCGTAGAAAAAGCCATGAAGAGAAAGGAACCTAAATTAGTCCTTCTCTCTGGTGATTGTGCATCCAACAATGAAAAGAAATATATTCAATTAGCAGAAACACATCATATCCCACTTCGTAGCATTGGTACTAAAGAAACTTTAGGAATTGCTATTGGTAAAGAGGTTCGGGTAGTAGTCGCAGTACTAGATGATGGATTTGCAAAGGCGTTACTAAAAGAGATTGATCGATAATAAGGGGGTATGTAGATGTCCAAAAAGCGCGTTCATGAAATCGCCAAAGAGTTTGGCGTAGAAAGTAAGCAGGTCATTTCTATCTTGCAACAACATAATATTAATGTTACAAAAGCAGTAAACTCTGTAGATGATTCAGGCTATGATATTGTAAAAAAACAATTAAGTAAGAAAGCTGAAGCACCTAAAGCTACACAAAAGGTAGAACAAAAATCTGCTCCAACAGCAGCTCATAAACAAGAGGCTGCACCACATAAACAACAAAATCCAAATCGTTCTAACGAACACAAAAAGGATAATTACAAACAAGGTGGTCAAAAACAAGACGATCAATCTAAACAAAACGACCATAAAAAGGGCAATGTACGTCATGTACAAATCTCTGAGCCTACACGTAAATCCGAAGGTAACCAACAATCTGGTGACCGCGCTAACAACCGCCCTAATAACAACAGAAATAATGATAATCGTAATAACGGTCGCCCTAATGATGCTCGTAATAACGATAATCGAAACAATGATAACCGCAATTCTAATAACAATGATCGTCGTAACAAGAAGAATAAAAAAGGTGGCAATAACCGTCCTCAATCCTTGTTATCTACATCTATGCAAAAGAAAAAGAATCGCGTAAAACATCGTAACGAACAATACTTACAACAAAAAGCTGAAGCTGAACGTAAGGCTGAAGCAGCGATTGCTACAGAAATCGAATTATCTGGTCCTTTAACTGTTAAAGAACTTGCTGAGAAAATGGGTCGTGAAGTATCTGAAATCATCAAAAAATTGATGCTTTTAGGTGTTATGGCTAGCATTAACCAAGAGGTTGATGTTGATACAGCTACAATCGTAGCTGAAGAATTTGGTGTAACTGTAACAGAAGTAGAACCTGAAGAAGATCCTACAGATGTTATTGAAATTGAAGATGCACCAGAAACATTGAAACCTCGTCCTCCAGTTGTTACTATCATGGGGCACGTTGACCATGGTAAAACATCCTTATTGGACGTAATTCGTCAAACTAATGTAACAGCTGGCGAAGCAGGTGGTATCACTCAACATATCGGTGCATACCAAGTTCGTTATAACGACAATAAAATTACATTCCTTGATACTCCAGGTCATGAAGCGTTTACGGCTATGCGTCTTCGTGGTGCTAAATCTACAGATATTGCAGTTCTTGTAGTAGCTGCCGATGATGGTGTAATGCCTCAAACTATTGAAGCCATTAACCATGCTAAATCTGCTGATGTACCAATTATTGTTGCTATCAACAAAATGGATAAACCAGGTGCTAACCCAGACCATGTTAAACAACAATTGTCTGAACATGGACTTTTACCAGAAGAATGGGGCGGCGATGTAATCATGGTTCCTGTATCTGCTAAACAAAAACAAGGTATCGACGACTTGCTCGAAAATATCTTGCTTGTAGCAGAAGTTATGGAATTGAAAGCTAACCCTAACCGTAAGGCGTACGGCGTAGTTATCGAGGCTCAACTTGATAAAGGCCGTGGTGCTGTATGTACAGTACTAGTACAAAAAGGTTCCCTTCGTGTAGGTGATACTGTACTTGCTGGTACAGCATATGGTAAAGTACGTGCCATGACAAATGAACGCGGTGAAAAAGTAAAAGTAGCTCGTCCTTCTATGCCAGTAGAAATCTTGGGCTTCTCCGAAGTTCCACAAGCTGGTGAAATCATCAATGGTATGGATGATAACGAAGCACGTGCAATTGCTGAAAAACGTATTGCTAAACAACGCGTTCAAGAATTACAAGCTACTCACAAGGTTACATTGGATGATATCTTCAACCAAATTCAACAAGGTGAGTTAAAAGACCTTAACATCATCATTAAAGCTGACGTTCAAGGTTCTGTAGAAGCATTACGTCAATCCTTAGAAGGTATTAAAAATC
The DNA here is from genome assembly GCA_934202215.1 of uncultured Veillonella sp. Taxonomy (GTDB): domain Bacteria; phylum Bacillota; class Negativicutes; order Veillonellales; family Veillonellaceae; genus Veillonella. The sequence continues at coordinate 11,215 of CAKPXR010000037.1, read as the reverse complement.
CTGAAGTACGTATCGTAATCGTTCATGCTGCAGTAGGTGCTATTAACGAATCTGATATCATGTTGGCTTCTGCATCTAATGCAATCGTAATGGGCTTCAACGTACGTCCAGATGCTAATGTTCGTCGTGCTGCAGAAAATGAAAAAGTTGACCTTCGTACATATCGTGTAATCTATGATGCTATCAATGACGTTGAGTCTGCGATGCGTGGTATGTTAGCTCCTCAATTCAAAGAGGTTGTCGTTGGTCGTGCAGAGGTGCGTCAAGTTATCTCTACACCTAAAGCTATCGTTGCTGGTTCTTATGTAACAGAAGGTCGTATTACTAACGACTCTGAAGTACGTTTGATCCGTGATGGTATTGTTGTATTTGAAGGTAAGGTTGACTCTTTACGTCGATTCAAAGACGAAGTTAAAGAAGTTAAAACATCCTTCGAATGTGGTATTTCCTTAGAAGGTTACCGCGACATCAAGGAAGGCGACGTAATCGAAGCGTACTTGATGGAAGAAATTGCACCTCAAATTTAGGAGGTTTATATGAGTGACGTTCGTGTCAGAAAATTACAAGAATTCATCAAACAAGAGGTAAGTCAAATGTTGATGCGCGGATTAAAAGATCCACGCATCGGCTTCACTACTATTACAGATGTTCATGTAACAGGTGATTTGCGTGAAGCTACGATTTATGTTTCTTTGTTTGGTTCCGATAAGGAAAAAGAAGATACACTTATCGCTTTAAAGCATGCAGCAGGTCATATTCGTACTGAGCTTGGCAAAGTACTTAAATTGCGCCATATTCCTTCTATCACATTCGATAAGGATACGTCTTTAGACTACAGCATGCATATTGAATCCCTTTTGAATGAAATCAAAAAGGACGAAGAAAAAAATTAACACAAAGGATACAGAACATGAGTAAGATTACTATTAATCAATTACATATGGCTCTGTGTGAAGCTAATTCTATTATGCTAACCGTCCATGTTAGACCTGATGGCGATGCTATCGGGTCCATGGTGGCCTTTTACGAAGCCCTTGTAGGGCAAGGTAAAACTGTATATATGGTAGTGGATGATGTAGTTCCTGAGAAGTACTCATTCTTACGATATACGGACCACATCCATGATGTAGCGTATTTTGAAACTAACCCAGTTGATATTGATATGCTAATGGTATTGGATGCTAGCACGTATGAGCGAATTGGCAAAGTAGGTGCACTATGGAGTGCACCTATTTTTAATATAGACCACCATATTTCTAATACAGAATTTGCTGATCATCTATATTTGAAGCCTGACTTTGCTGCTACTGGTGAAATCGTTACCGATTTATGTACAAAATGGAATTGGCCTATCACTGAGTCTATGGGCACTGCTTTATATATGGCTATTGCTACTGACTGTGGTTTCTTTAAATTTAGCAATACAACTGCCAATACGTTAGAAATGGCTGCTAAATGTGTAGCAGCCGGTGCAAGACCTAATGTTATTTCTGAAACGATTGAGGCCGTGTCTGCAAGTCGTCTAGAATTAACAAAACAAGTTATGCAAACTATTGAGTTCTACAAGAATAATACAGTAGCTACCATCGAGTTGAATCGTGAGGCTATGACCATTCTCGGCGATGATACAGATGGCTTTGTAGACATTATTAGAAATGTAGATACTGTTGATATAGCTATTTTATTAAAAGCTGAATCCGATGACAGAACACGGGTAAGCTTACGATCTAAAGGTACCGACGTGAATGCTATCGCTAGCAATTTTGGCGGTGGCGGTCATATTCGAGCTTCTGGTTGTACGATTAATCTACCATTACAAGCAGCGAAACAGGCTCTCGTTGAGGTGATTAAATAATGGATGGCATTTTACCATTTTTAAAATCTCCTGGTATAACAAGCCATGATGCTGTTGCTATTTGTCGTCGCATTTTAAAAGAAAAGCGCATTGGTCATAGTGGTACTTTAGATCCAATGGCCTATGGTGTGTTGCCTGTTTTTCTTGGTAAGGCTACGCGGCTCATTGAGTATACAGAGGGGTTTGATAAAACCTATGTGGCAGAATGTAAATTTGGTACTTTTACCGATACTGAAGATAGTTCTGGACAACCGGTATTACCTGATAAAGATATGGTATTGCGAGACGGTGTTCTATTGAATGAATCCATTCAAAGTTCAGAACTTTCCGATGCCATGCTTAAACCTACTTTTGATGAATTAGTTAATACATTGAATACCTTTATTGGTATTCAAGATCAGAGACCATCAAAATATTCTGCTATTAAGATAAATGGTATACGTGCTTATGAATATGCTCGTAAAGGGATTCCTGTAGAATTACCATTACGTCAGATTCATATTAAACATATTGAGCTTATAGCGTATGGTTTTCCTTATTTTACCGTTCGAGTAACTTGTTCTGGAGGCACCTATATTCGTTCATTATTGCGTGATATCTGTGTTTCATTAGGTATACCAGGAACCATGACATCCTTGGCACGTACCCAAGTAGGGCCATTTGATATTGATTCTGCTAAAATGGCTGAAGAGTTGATGCTTCATGGTGAAAGACTATTGTTACCAACGGATATAGCCGTTTCTCATCTTTCAAAAGTAATGGTAAATAGTGTACAATTAAAGATGATGGTGCAAGGTAAGAAATTGCCTATTAGTAGCGAATTTTCTTATACTGAACCAGAACATTATTATAGAGCCTATGGTCCTCATGGATTTATAGGGATTATGAAACGAACTAACCACTCCTTGAAGGTGGAAAAAAATATTTTTATTGAAGGATAAGTATGAAGCAAATACATTCGTTTGATGAACTATGTCAAATCAAAGATACAAAAGTATATGCCCTAGGTACCTTTGATGGTATTCATCGAGGTCATCAACGAGTTATACGAAAAGCCGTTGATGAGGCAATGGCAGTTAATGGTGTTAGTATAATCATTACCTTTGAACATCATCCGCTAACTATACTACATCCAGATCGAGTTCCTAAACGGGTTATTCAAGAAGAGATTATGAATTCGGTTCTTGAAGATTTGAATGTAGACTATATTTTACGATTGCCTATGACTGAAGAGTTACTGAAAATGAGCGCAGATGACTTTTTAGGTGCTCTTTGTACAAATATGAATGTAGCTGCTATTGTAATTGGAGAAAACTTTACATTTGGTGCAAAAGGTCTTGGTAATCCAGAGTATATGAAACAAGTATTAGCAGATAAGAATATACAAGTTTTAGTACAGCCCTTATTGCCTTGTGATGGACTTAGTACACCTATTTCAAGTACGGAGATTAGAAAGGCCATTCGAGAAGGGCGTTTAGAAGATGCTACGCATTGGCTTGGAAGGCCATTCCAATTCAAAGGGACTGTCATTAAAGGTGATCAACGAGGACGTACATTAGGGTTCCCAACATTGAACTTGTTGCTTCCTAATGAAATGGCTACACCTCCAGATGGTGTATACGCTAATCGCGTGTGTATCGATGGTATTTGGTATGATGGGGTAGGTAATATTGGGGATAATCCTACATTTAAGAATCAGTACCATAGATGCGAGGTACACGTATTTAACTTTGACCAAGATATATATGGAAAAGAAGTAATTGTACAATTTATTTCCTATCTTAGAGGAGAAGTTAAATTTAATAACTTACAAGATCTTATTGATCAAATGAAGGTAGATGAAGAACAGGCTCTAGCGGTTTTAGCTAAAGCTTAATAAGGGGGTTCTCATGGATATTAAAGAAGCTCGTAAACAAATAGATAGCATTGACTCCGTACTTGTTACAGAGTTTGAAAAACGGCTTACATTGATTAAAGAGATTGGTAAATATAAGGATGAACATCATTTACCACTCATTGATGAAGAACGTGATGACAGTATTATTGCGTTGCATACTGAAAACTGTAAAGATAAAACATTAGCACCTTATATTGCAAATTATATAAAAACTGTTGTTTCTATGAGCAATGAGTTTTTAAAAGAGCATATGCATAAGCATATTTTCCTCATCGGCATGCCAGGCGCTGGTAAGACAACAGTCGGTAAAATGCTAGCTAAAGAATTAGGAAGAGATTTTTACGATCTAGATCAAACGATTCAAGATAAGGTAGGTAAATCTGTTCAAAAAATCTTTATTTATGACGGTAAAGATGCTTTTAGTGAATATGAATATAATACGATTAAGGAATTAATTCATAATAAACCATCTGTTATTGCTACAGGTGGTGGTACTGTTACTTATGATAAAACAGTTAAGCTAATGCGCAATAATGGTCTTGTTGTATTTGTTAACCGCGATGTGAATCATATCTTAGATGATTTGGATCTTGAAATTCGTCCACTTGTAAAAGAAAGTATTGAATATATCTTCAATGTATATGAAGAACGATACCCTTTATACGAAGAAGTGGCACATATCAAAATTGGTAATGAAGGTAGCATTACCGATGCGGTACAAGAAATTATTGAAGCTTTGCCTAATACGGAGAAATAATGGACGCCATACGAGGATTTGTATACCGAACTATATATGAGAATACACAACGTACGTATTGCGTGTTTGTCCTTAAGGATTATAATGAGGAATACATTACTTGTACTGGTAAGTTTGAATCTCCTAAAGAAGGAGAAGATATCGAAGTTCGAGGCCGTTATGTAGAACATGAAAAATACGGTCGTCAGTTTGATGCTACTAGTGTAGAAAAACTTAAACCTGATAATATGGGGGCTGCTAAGACATATTTATTAAATTTAGGTATTAAAGGTTTTGGTGAAAAGTCCGTAGAAAAGGTTCTTGAGTATTTTGGTATCCGTATTTTAGAAGTTTTACGCGAGGAACGTCCCGAAGAAATTAAGGATGTTCCTGGACTTCGTAAAAGTGTTAAGGACGAATTATTTAACACTTTACTTGGTGAAGGTATTTTATCAGATTTAAATCACTTTTTTGAAAGCCATCATATTTCTTCTAAATGGAGTCGTACTGTATACACCTATTATGGTGTTCAGTCTGTTGCTGTTATTGAGGATAATCCTTATACTTTGTTACGTGTGGCTCCAGATATGCTTTTTGGCACCGCTGATACGCTTGCAGAACACTTGGGGATTACAGGTAGTGATACGCGTCGTTTAGAAGCTGGCTTAGAATGGATTCTACGCAGTTTGGATAATCAAGGGCATACGTGTTTGCCTGTAGATCAACTTATCGGTCGTTTAGACGACTTATTACAAACTGATGTAGATGATATTGCTAATTTTATTGAAAGCCTCTTAGAGCAAGGTGCTTTGTATAGTACGTATTATGAAGATATCTTATATATTTACCCTCCAGAAATGTATGTGTCTGAAGTAGAGAGTGTTCATTATACCAAAGATTTCTTATTAGAGGCTGATCCAATTTCTCTAGATATTCCTAGTTTTATAGAAAAGTTTGAAGTTGATAATCATATTACATTTGGGGATGCTCAAAAAGAGGCTATACAGCTATCCTTCTTTGAAAAGTTTTCCCTTATAACTGGTGGTCCTGGTACTGGTAAAACGACGATTATTAAGGCTTTAGTAAAAGGCTTCCAACTTGGTGGATTAGGGCGTATTATTCTTTGTGCTCCTACGGGACGTGCTGCTAAACGACTTACAGAGGCAACAGAATTTGAGGCTACTACGATTCATAGATTGCTAGTACCTGTTCAAGGCAGTGACTCATACGACTTTACTAAGAATGAAGATGATCCATTAGATATTGATGTTATCATCATTGATGAAGCATCTATGCTCAATGTACGCTTATTCTATTCTTTAATGGCGGCCATTCCAAAGGAAGCTCATGTCATTATCGTAGGTGACGTTGATCAATTACCACCTATTGGTGCTGGATTTGTATTAAAAGACTTACTTGATAGTGATTGTGTTCCTTATACTCGACTCAATCAGATTTATCGTCAAAGTTCTGGTAATACTATTGTTGAAAGTGCCTATGCTATTAACCGTGGTGAAATGCCGAATCTGGACACCGTAAGTGAAGAGTTTTCTTTTATATCTGTTAAGTCTTATGATATGATGATGAAAGCTATCATTGATGTGTATAAACGCGAACAAGAGCATGTAGAAGATGAATTAGATATTCAAATTATTTCTCCTATGCGCCGTGGGGAAGCAGGGAGTACTTTGATATCTCAATATGTACAACAAGCTGTTAATCCACCGGATAGCTTAAAAGGGGAAGCCCGTGTAAATGGCATTACGTATCGCGTTGGCGATAAGGTTATTCAAATTCTTAACGACTATGAGTTAGAAGTGTTTAATGGTGAAATTGGTGTAATTTACGCCATTACACGAAGCGATATTTGTATTCGATTTATCCATAAAGAGGTTCGTTTACCTATTGATGAAGCGCATATGATTATGCCTGCTTATGCTATTACAGTTCATAAGAGCCAAGGTAGTGAATATGGTGTAGTTATCATTCCATTTGTTCCACGTTATGGTGGTATGTTACAACGTAATTTGTTGTATACAGCTGTTACGCGTGCAAAACGGAAGGTTATAATTGTGGGTACTACAAGTGCCGTAGAACGTGCTGTACGTACCGTAAATGCTGATGAACGATATACATTGTTTAAAGAACGACTACAAGGGAGATGTGATTCGTAATGAGTCTTTGGGATTTCCTATTTCCACCTGTATGTCCTCATTGTGGGACTTCGGTAGCAACGCAAGGGGATTGGTGTGAAACTTGTTTTAACGATCTATTACATATTCGTCACGTGCCAAAAAAATTTTTGCATTATGTAGATGATGTATGTGTGCTGGCGGATTATCGTGGTGGTCTAAAGTCTATGATATACGATGTAAAATTTAATGAAAAAAAGGAGCAGTCCAAAGGGGCTGCTCCTTTTTTAGCATCGTACAACTTTTACATGAAATATGATAAGTTTAATATTGTTAATGGTAATTGTTCAATTATTTATGATTACATTATTCCTGTACCATCTAGCGAAAAGAAAAAAATTAAAAGAGGATATAATCAGGTTGATTTATTTTTTAAGGAATGGGCACATTCGCTAAAAAAAATAGATAGACGATATTTTGTATGGCTAGATTGTATATATAAGTTTGATACCTCTAATGATATGTGGGCGTTAACTAATAAAGAACGACATCAAAATATTGATGATGTCTTTGTTATTGGTGCTAATTATAAAGATGTTGAATTAGAGGATAAAAGAGTACTTATCGTAGATGATATATATACTACTGGGGCTACGGTTGAAGCTGTAGCAAAGGTTCTTAGGTCATATAAGCCGGGTAAACTTGATGTACTAACATTAGCTAGTGGTAGCTTTTAAGTATATACTAAAAAAGCGTTCACAATAAGGTGAACGCTTAATCACTAGATTAGCCAAGAACATCGATAAATGCCTTTACTACATCTGGATCAAAGAGAGAGCCAGACGCACTAAAGAGTTCCTCTTTTGCTTTAGCTTTTGTTTTTGCCCAAAATTCTGTAGAAGGATTAACTGTTGTATCATAATAATCTGCAACAGCAATAATTCTAGCTCCTAATGGGATGTTAGCACCACGCAAATGTTTAGGGTAGCCTGAGCCATCCCATTTTTCATGATGGTAACGAATATAAGGTAAGATTTGTTGGCAACATGGGTAGTTTTCAATCATATTCGCACCACTTGCAGCATGTTGCTTATACTTGGACATTTCTTGTTTATTAAGATATGGAGATTTTTGGATTAATGCATTAGGTACCATTAATAGTCCTACATCATGTAGTAATGCTGCATGGCGAATTTGTTCAATTTCATTTAATGGTAAACCCATTTTAGCAGCAATACTAACTGCATAGTTTGAAACTTGGATAGAATGAGTGTACAGATGATAGCTTTTCATTTGTATCATCTGCAAGAGTTGAGCGCTAATGGCTTCTAAACTGTCCTTCTCCAGTTCGTACAACCCAGATGGTTGCATTAATGATAACATAAACATAATAAACCCCTTTAACTAACATGTAGAACATATGGTACAACCCCTCGTACTTATGTTCATATCGTACAACTTTAGGCCGTTCTTATTTAATAGTATAAAAATTATACACCATAAATAATAATTTGTGTATGATACGTATGTTCTGTTATACATTTTGTATTCATATTTGGCATACTAAAAATAATTGACATTTTAGGAATGTACTAAATATGGTACCTAGAAATACTAATTTTATAAATATTAAAATAATATGAAGAATATTTTAGGTTTACTATGACAATTTTCTATACATCCCAAAAAGGGGTTGCAAAATTAATTCTCATTTCAATGAGAACTGAACGATGTTATGTTCGGAAATATAATTTAATAGTTAGGTCTTATTTGTTTTAAAAATGTATATATAATTATAAATCTAGACATGTATACTGTTATTCTTTATAATACGTCTATACGGGTCTGTGGTTGAAAGTCGATGCCAGTCGCAGGCAAAACGATCCACATAAGCAACCCAAGAGGTTGTGAGCATGGTGCGGCTTAGGTGTAAGTCCTGCCGGTAAAACCGAGAGAAGTAGTAGTGGGGAGTCTTGGACTTATGAGCGAACCTTCCAGCAGGCGAGTGTGGGGGCAAAGACCAGGTCAGCCGTATACGGGCACATGAGGCTTTTCTCATGTGCTTTTTCTTTTTATACATATGTATAATTTAAAATGGTTAAAATACCGACGCCTATGGGAAAGTTTTTATACATATATGTTATAAATATACAAAATGTGTATAAAAATGAAATATAAATATAGTAATTGGTTGATATTTAAAAAAATTCTATACAAAATTGTTGACATAATTATACTAAGTGATATACTAGTGTAATAAAAATAGTTAGTTTAATAAATGAGGATGATTCGATGTTAAATAGTAAGTTAAAAAAATTAATCATTGGTGGTTGTATGTTAGTAATGGCTGGTACTGTAATTGGTGGTTGTGGTTCTTCTACACAAACAACCTCTAATAAACTAATTGTTGGTACTAATGCTACATTTGTACCATTTGAATTTAAAGATGAAAAAACTCAAGATTATACAGGCTTTGATATTGAATTGATTCGTGCAATTGGTAAACGTATCAATAAAGATGTAGAACTTAAGAATATTGCGTTTGATGCTTTGATTCCAGCATTAAACACTCGCGATATCGATGTAGCTGCATCAGGTATGACTATTACAAAAGCAAGAAGTGAAAAGGTATTATTCTCTTCTCCATATTATGAAAATGCTCTTGCTGTAGTATTCAAGGATGGTGCGAATATCACATCTCTTGATGATCTTAAAGGTAAAAAAATTGCAGCTCAATTAGGTACTACGGGTGCCGATTTGGCCCATAAAATCGAAGGCACTACTGTAAAAGAGTTTGACCATAGTAATGAAGCTTTGTTAGAATTACAAAATGGTGGTGCAGATGCAACTGTTATTGATTTGCCTGTAGCTCAATATTACAGTACTAAGCATCCTGACCAACATATTAAATTTATGGCATATCCAAATACAAAAGAATATTTGGGCTTAGCAATTAATAAAGATAATAAGGAATTACAAGAACAAATTAATAAAGCAATTGCCGATATGAAGGCAGATGGTGAATTTAATACATTATACAAAAAATGGTTTAATGTAGATGCACCTGCTGATATGCCAGTAGTTTTAGAATTTAAATAATAGGAGAAATCATGAGTTTTAATTGGGGGTTAATTGCGGACAATTTACCGCTTTTATTACAAGGTGCACTAGTAACCGTTGAAATTACAGCTATGTCTGTAGGCTGTGGTTTTTTTATTGGTCTATTAGTAGCTATAGCAAATCTATCTAAATTTTCTATAGTTAGATTGTTAGCAAAATGCTATGTAGATATCATTCGTGGTACACCGCTATTGGTACAGATCTTTTTGATTTATTTTGCTTTGCCAATGATTACAGGACAACGTATTGATCCATTTATTGCTGCTGTTACTGCATGTAGTATCAACTCTGGTGCTTATGTTTCTGAAATTTTTCGTGCTGGTATTCAGTCTATTGATAAAGGTCAAATGGAGGCAGGTAGATCTCTTGGCTTAAGTTGGGCCCAAACTATGCGGTATATTATTATGCCACAAGCTTTCAAGGCAATTATTCCACCATTGGGTAATGAATTTATTGCTATGTTGAAAGACTCTTCCTTAGTCTCTGTCATTGGTTTTGAGGAATTAACACGTCGTGGCCAATTGATTATTGCTAAAACATATGCATCATTTGAAATTTGGGGGACAGTTGCTGTTATTTATCTTATTATGACAGTAACGATTTCACAACTAGTTGGTTACCTTGAAAGGAAATATAGCATTAAATGATTAAGTTAGAAAATGTACATAAATCCTTTGGTAAAAATGAAGTATTAAAGGGCATTGATTTACATATTGAAAAAGGTCAAGTTGTAGTAATTATTGGTCCATCTGGTTCTGGTAAAAGTACAGTATTACGTACTATGAATTATCTAGAAGAGCCTACATCTGGTAAGGTAATTGTAGATGGTATGGATCTTTCAGATAAGTCTAAACTTAACCAAGTTCGTACTGAAGTAGGGATGGTATTCCAAAACTTTAATCTATTCCCACATATGACTGTAATGGAAAATTTAACATTAGCTCAAACTAAGGTGCGTAAAACCTCTAATGAGGAAGCAAAAAAAATCGGACAAGCTTTGTTAGATCGAGTTGGGTTGGGGGATAAAGCTAACGCATATCCTGACTCTTTATCTGGTGGTCAAAAGCAGCGTGTAGCTATTGCTCGAGCTTTAGCGATGAAACCAAAAGTAATGCTTTTTGATGAACCTACATCTGCACTTGATCCAGAGATGGTTCGTGAAGTATTGGATGTAATGAAGTCTCTTGCAGAAGAAGGAATGACGATGGTTATCGTTACTCATGAAATGGGTTTTGCCAAAGAAGTAGCTGACCGTGTATTATTTGTTGACGGTGGGTTAATTTTGGAAGATGATACTCCTAAAAAGGTCTTTGATGATCCTACTAATGAGAGAACAAAGATATTCTTGTCAAAAATTTTATAATAATATTTTCTAATATAAAAGGAAGTAAGTTCTAGAATGAACTGCACCCCAAAAATTGGACACAATTTTTGGAGGTGCAGTTTTTTATGTCAAAATATTCAAAAGAAGTAAA
>CAKPXR010000036.1 GCA_934202215.1 uncultured Veillonella sp. | reverse complement strand
AAAGCTTCTAGTACGCCTAAATTACTAGACACATCTGTTATCATTGATGGACGTATTAAGGAACTATGTAATACAGGCTTTATTGAAGGTCCTTTAATGGTACCGCTTTTTGTATTGAATGAGTTACAAATTATTTCTGATTCTGCAGATGCTACAAAACGCAATCGTGGTCGTCGTGGTCTCGATATTTTGAAAGAGATGCAAGATGCCAATAAGGTAGCTATTGAAGTAGTGGAAGATGATTACGATGATCTTACAGAAGTGGATTCTAAATTGATGCGCCTCGCTTTGGACAAGCAATGGAAATTGATGACTAACGATTTCAACTTAAATAAGGTAGCTAGAGTACAAGGTATTGAAGTACTCAATCTTAATGAACTTGCTAATGTACTTAAACCAGCTCTCATTGCAGGTGAATGGATTCGCGTGCAAATTATGAAAGAAGGTAAGGAAGTACATCAAGGCGTTGCGTATCTTGACGATGGTACAATGATTGTTGTGGAAGATGGTAAACCTTATGTGGGCCAAACTGTAGAGGTTATGGTTACATCCATATTACAAACGAGTGCAGGTCGTATGATCTTTGCTCGTGTAGATGGAGGACAAAATGGACAAGGTAATTAGTTGTATTGTTCTCGCCGCTGGTGCTGGGCGCCGCATGGGATATAAAGAAAATAAGATATTTATCCCTTTAGGCCGATTTTCAATCATTCAACGTACACTACAAAATGTAGCAAAGGTTGAAGGTTTGAATGAGATTATTCTTGTTGTAGCCGATGGTGAACAAGAATATATGACAAAACATATTCAAGAGTTGGATTTAACTGTTCCAGTTCACATCGTACTTGGTGGAAAAGAACGGCAAGATTCTGTAGCTTGTGGCCTCAAGGCTGTATCAGAAGATACCAATATAGTTCTTGTTCATGATGGTGCGCGACCTTTGGCTTCTACTAACATGTTTAGTGATGTAGCTGAGGCGGCTAATATCCATGGTGCAGCTACTGTAGGGGTTCCGGCTACAGATACCATTAAACGGGTTGATACAGATCATAATGTTTTGGAAACATTACAGCGTAGTGAGTTATATCAAATTCAAACGCCACAAGGCTTTCAAAAAGACTTATTTGTAGAGGCTCATCAAGCGGCTTATGAAACAAAGTATCTTGGCACAGATGATGTATCTTTAGTAGAGTATGTAGGAAAGCCTGTACATATAGTTGAAGGAGACTATTGTAATATAAAGGTAACAACACCGAATGATATTGCAGTAGCTAAACGATATTTAGGAATTGAGGATACACGTATGCGCGTTGGATTTGGTTATGATATTCATCAATTAAAAGCAGGTCGCCCTTGTATTCTTGGCGGTGTTCATATCGAATCTGAACTCGGTCCTGATGGTCATTCCGATGCGGATGTTCTCATTCATGCATTGATGGATGCCATGCTAGGTGCTGCAGGTTTACGAGATATTGGATATTATTTCCCGCCTGAAGATGACCAATATAAAGGGATTTCTAGCATGCTTTTACTAGAAAAGGTTAATTCCTTATTGAAAGAACGTGGGTTACAAGCCTATAATATAGATATTATGGTTATTTCAGAGACACCTAAATTGAAGCCGCACATCGATGTGATGAAGGCGAATTTACAATCTGTTTTAGAAATACCATTAGAACGTATTAGTATTAAAGCGACAACGAATGAAATGCTGGGTGCTATTGGGCGCCGTGAAGGCATTGCTGCACAAGCTGTCGTTTCTGTATATGAAGGAGAGGTATAATCATGAGTTCCATGAAAGTTCGTTTTGCTCCAAGCCCTACGGGTCCATTCCACATTGGTGGTGCTCGTTCTGCTTTGTTTAACTGGCTATTAGCACGTAAGGAAAAAGGCACATTTGTATTGCGTATTGAAGATACAGATTTGGCTCGCTCCACACGTGAAAGTGAAGAAAATATCAAAGCTTCCTTACAATGGCTTGGCATGAACTGGGATGAAGGTATCGACGTAGGTGGCGATAATGGCCCTTACCGTCAAACAGAACGTCTTGACTTATATAAAGAAGTAACACAACGCTTATTAGACGAAGGCAAAGCTTATGAGTGCTACTGCACACCAGAAGAATTAGATGCTGTTCGTCAAGAACAAATGGATCGTGGCGAAACACCTAAATATAACGGTCATTGCCAACACTTAGACGAAGAAACTAAGGCTAAATATATTGCAGAAGGTCGTAAACCAACAATTCGTTTACGCGTTCCTTTGAATAAAACATATGCTTTCGACGATATGGTACGTGGCCATGTATCCTTTGAATCCAACGGTGTAGGTGACTTCGTTATCGTTAAATCCGACGGTATTCCTGTATATAACTTTGCCGTAGTAATGGACGATCATATGATGGGCATTACTCACGTTATTCGTGCAGAGGAACATTTATCTAATACACCACGTCAAATGGCTATTTATGAAGCTTTAGGTTGGGAAGTACCTAAGTTTGGCCACATTTCCTTGATTCTTGGTAAAGATTACAAGAAAATGTCCAAACGTCATGGTGCTACTTCTGTTGAACAATACAAACAATTAGGCTACTTGCCAGAAGCACTTGTAAACTTCTTAGCGCTTCTAGGTTGGGCTCCAGAAGGGGAAGAAGAGTTCTTTACACAAGATGAATTGATTCAAGCCTTCTCCATGGATCGCGTAGCTAAGAACCCTGCCGTATTCGACATCGATAAATTGAACCATATCAACTTCCACTACATGAAAAACTTGAGCGATGAAGAGTTATTCCATCTTTGCTTGCCTCATTTGAAAGAGGTTGGTTTGGCTCCAGATAGTTTAAATCAAGCGGATATTGATTGGTTGACATTGCTATGCTCCACATTCCGCGATCATATTAGCTATGGTGCTCAAATTAAGGATCATGTAGGCATGTTCATGGGCGAAACAGTATTCCTTGAAGAAGGTCATGAAGAGGAATTGCGTGCTGTATTGAATGAAGAAACAGCACCAACAGTTCTAGGTGCATTCCGTAATGCATTGGCAGAACTTGATGAAATTACACCTGATGTTGTAAAAGCAACGATTAAAGCTGTTATGAAAGAAACTGCCTTGAAAGGCAAATTCGTATTCATGCCAATCCGCGTGGCTTTAACAGGTCAAATGCATGGTCCAGATTTGAATAATATTGTTACATTGCTTGGTAAAGAAAAATGCTTACATCGCTTAGACAATGTTAGCGCTTTAACAAAATAGTAATAGAGGCTAATTTAAAAGCTCTCATAGCTGAGGTTATGAGAGCTTTTTTATGTATATTGAGATTATTCTATGGAAATGCTATAATAATCGGCGTCTTTTATTTTTATTTATTATGAAAGTGAGTGCTTTTATGAGTATTATTCGTTCTCTTAATCACTTATTCAATAGCTATCTTTCATGGATCGTGCTATTGATGGCAGTGTTAGCGTATTTATTACCAACTGTATTTTCTTGGATGACGCCGTACATTGCGTACATGCTTCAATTTGTTATGTTTGCCATGGGGTTAACATTAACGGCTCAAGTTTTCCTTGATGTATTTAAGCAACCAATGAAGGTTATTCTTGTATCTGTTATTCAATTCTTATGGATGCCATTGGCAGGTTTCTTGGTAGCCATTATTTTCAATTTCCCTCCGGAAATTGGTATCGGCTTCATCCTGTTAGGTGCATGTCCTGGTGGTACAGCTTCTAATGTTATGACTTTCCTTGCTAATGGTAATGTTCCTTTATCTGTATCTGCAACGACTGTTTCTACATTATTGGCTCCAGTATTAACACCTTTATTCGTTGTACTCTATGCAGGTGCTACATCTTCCATTGAAATTCAATTTATGCCGATGTTTATTTCCATCGTAAAAATCGTATTGGTACCAATTATCTTAGGTATTGTATTGAATTACTTCATCGGTTCTAAGATTGAACCTATTAAAGATGTTTGTCCTACAATTGCGGCTATTGCAGTATTGCTTATTTTAGCAGCTGTAACTGCAGTAAACCAAAAACAAATTGCTGAAACTGGTTTCATTATCTTCGTAGCTTGCTTGGTACAAAATGTGAGTGGTTACGTAGTAACCTACTTCATTTGTAAGGTCCTTAGTATCGATATTTCTTCCCGTCGCGCCATGCAAATTGAAGTGGCAATGCAAAACTCTGCATTATCCGTATCTTTAGCACTTAAACACTTCACACCTCAAGCAGCTGTAGCAGGTGCAGTGTTCTCTATCATTCATAACTTTACAGGCTCTATCTTTGCAGGTATTTGCCGTAAACATGATGATCAAGAAAAATTGGAAAACGCTTAATAGTAAATTCCTCATCCTCATCTTTCAAATTATATAGTCGAAATACGCATGTATCATAGGCTAGCAGGATATGTTGAAAGGTGAGGATTTTCTTGTTCTCATTGACATTCTATAGGATAATTGATACAATATTTACATATCTGAATATAGATGATTACTAATAGCTAAGACTGAAAGAAGTACTCTACAACTAACTTTTTAGCGAGAACCGATGGTGGGAGGGTTCAAGAATAGGTAGACGAAATGCATTCACGAGCTGACACTCCGATTATAGGTAGGTTTGTCCGGTGACGCGCCGTTATGCGATGAGTGGGTACTATATTGGTGCCTAACAGAGTGGAACCGCGGACCATCGTCTCTGTATGAGATGAGGGGTCTTTTTTATTTTACGAATATGGAGGCATCGGTAACGATGAGAGAAATTACAGTTTATAATACTATGACGCGCCAAAAAGAGGTGTTTAATCCTGTAACACCAGGTGAGGCAAAGATGTACGTATGTGGTGTTACACCATATAATCATCCTCATATTGGCAATGCACGTCCATTCGTAACATGGGACGTAATTCGTCGCTACATGAAACATGTAGGCTATAAAGTAACATATGTACAAAACTTTACTGATGTAGATGATAAGATCATCAATACATCTAATGGTGAAGGTGTATCTTGGGATACTATTGCAAACCGTTATATCGATAGCTATTTTGAAGTAATGGATGCACTTGGTGTACAACGTGCTGATATTTATCCTCGTGTTTCTACACATATCGAAGACATTATCGCTATGATTTCTACATTGATTGAAAAAGGCTATGCTTATGAACTCGATGGTGATGTATATTATAGCGTTGATAAATTTGAACATTATGGTGAGCTATCTGGCCGTACATTAGATGATATGGAAGCAGGTGCTCGTATCGAAGTTGATGGCCGTAAGAAAAATCCTATGGATTTTGCATTATGGAAAGCAGCAAAACCAGGTGAACCTTATTGGGAAAGCCCTTGGGGTAACGGTCGTCCAGGCTGGCATATTGAATGTTCTGCTATGAGCCAAAAATATTTAGGTACAGAATTTGACTTCCATGGTGGTGGTAGTGATTTGATCTTCCCTCATCATGAAAACGAAATTGCCCAATCTGAAGGTTGTTCTGGTCAACATCCATCTGTACGCTATTGGTTACATAATGGTTTCATTACCATTAATTCTGAAAAAATGTCTAAATCCTTGAATAACTTCTTCTTGGTAAAAGATATTTTAGAACAATATAGTCCAGATGCATTGCGCTATTTCTTGTTGAGCACACATTATCGCAGTCCATTAGATTTTTCTGATGAACGTTTAGAAGAAGCAAATAAATCCTTAGAACGTTTAAGCACTGCTATTGAAAATCTATTGTACCTTGAAAAATGTGAACCAGGTCCATGTGATGAAGCGCAACACTTATTAGAAAAAGCTAAAGAGTATGAAGAAGAATTCGAAGCAGCTATGAGCGATGACTTCAATACTGCGTTAGCTACATCTAGCATGTTCGGTCTTGCTAAAGAAATCAACATTTACTATCAAGTTGTAACAGGCCGTGAAGGTGTTGTTTGCCAAGAAGCTATTGCTGAAGTTAAACGTATCTTCAAGTTCATGACAGAAGTAATTGGTATTCTTGAAAAAGCATGGGAAGGCAACACAGGTGCTAACGCTGCTGAATATGAAGAATTAATGCAAGTGATCTTGTCTGTACGTCAAGCATGTCGCGAGCAAAAACAATGGGCATTAGCTGATTGTATCCGCGATCGTTTGGCTGAAATCGGTATTACCATTGAGGATTCCCCTCAAGGTGCACGGTGGAAAAAACGTGAAGTTTAAACAATTTCAATTCTTAAAGAATGAAGCAATAAAAAAGTTGACGGCTCTTGAACAAGAGCCGCTTCGTTTGCATAAACGAACTATAGAGGAGTGCCTCAGTGCAGATGCAATAATGCTTGCCTATATTGGCGATGCCGTATACTCCATGTATGTTCGTGAACGAGTAGTACAAATGAATATATCCAAGGTACAAGTGTTGCACACCATTGTTACTGAATTTATTTGTGCTAAATCACAAGCGAAGGTATTGCTTGAAATAGAGGATACTTTCACAGAACAAGAACAAGCTATTGCACGACGTGCTAGAAATAGTAATGTAAATGTGCCAAAAAGTAGTTCTGTTCAAGAATATCGTAGTAGTACAGCTTTTGAAGCCGTACTTGGATTTCTTTATGAAACACGTCAAGATGAGCGCTTACAAGATGTTATGAAGCAAGCCTTTTCAATAACTCTACGAGGTATGTAGTATGGATAATTATATTGTAGGTCGCAATGCGGTTAAAGAGGCCCTTAAAAGTGGTCGTTCCATCCAGCGCATTATGGTCAGTGAAGATAAGGTTAAAACAGGTCTAGCTGATATTGTTGGTCTTGCTAAATCTCAAGGCATTGAAGTGCGTCCAACACCTATCAAACAAATGAATAAATATGATTTAGAGGTGCCACATCAAGGTGTTATTGCCCTTGTTTCTGCTGTTCAATTTAAAGAACTAGGTGAAGTGCTGCAAGAGACGAATCATGATGTACCTTTGCTTATCCTAACAGATGGTGTTGAGGATCCACATAACATGGGCGCAATTATCCGTACTGCGGAATGTGTAGGGGCTACGGCCGTTCTCATTCCTAAGCGTCACAATGCACCTATTAATGCTACTGTAGCTAAAACATCGGCAGGTGCTATTGAGCAAATTCCACTTGTGCAAGTTGGTAATGTAGCCCAAACCATTAAACAACTTCAAAAACAAGGTTTTTGGGTCATGGGCGCTCATATGGAAGGGGATCGTACCTTATACGAGGCGGATATGACAATTCCTACAGTTATCGTTATCGGTAATGAAGGTAAGGGCATTAGCCGCGTTGTGAAAGAGGCTTGTGATTTCCTTGTTACCATCCCTATGTATGGGAATTTAAATTCTTTGAATGCATCTGTGGCAGCCGCCGTTCTTATGTATGAAGCGGTACGTCAACGTCAAGCGAAATAATTATGTTAAAAGATATCTTAATTGTAGATGGATATAATGTGATATTCGCCTGGACTCATCTAAAGAAATTGGCTCATGAGTCATTAGAACATGCCCGTATGGAGCTTAGAGATAGATTGTTGAATTACGGAAAATTCAAGGGATACGAAGTTATCCTTGTATTTGATGGTAAATATACAAAATCTGGCGGCTCTGTAGAGGCTATTACGAGTGGATTTCTAGAAGTGTATACTGAGGATGGAGAGACGGCGGATTCCTTTATTGAACGAGAGGTATTTTTGCGGAAAGGCAAATATACCAATGTATATGTTGTAACCTCTGATGGAGCTGAACAAAATCAAATTCTCGGATCTGGGGGCTTACGCATTCCAGCTCGAGAATTGCAAAATATGATTCGCATGGCTAAGGAAGAGGAACGACTACAATACGCTCATGAACATAGACGAGATCAATTTAGCTTGCGACGTAATGAAGTAGGAGGTTTATTATCTCCTGAAGTAGCTGAAAAGCTTGAGAAATTACGGCGTGGCCATTGATAGTTGAAAATCACATATACTTCCAGTATAATGAATATATTGGTTTTTCTGCTCAATTGTAAGGAGGAGCATATGAACAGTATTCATACACGCAAGTCCGATTACAATTTCAAAGAAATGACTGATGAGCAAGTTGTGGTCATAGCTCAAGAAGAGCAAAATGAGTTTGCAATCGATTATATTGTTAATAAATATAAAAACTTTGTTCGTGCAAAGGCACGCTCTTATTTTTTGGTAGGTGCTGATCGAGAGGATATCATTCAAGAAGGAATGATTGGCCTATATAAGGCTACGCGAGATTTTAAACATGATAAATTGGCGTCCTTTAGAGCTTTTGCAGAGCTTTGTATAACTAGACAAATTATTACGGCTATTAAGTCGGCAACAAGACAAAAACATGCGCCTTTAAATTCTTATGTATCGTTAAATAAACCGGTATACACAGAGGAATCAGAGCGTACGTTGATCGAGATGCTATCCTCAGCAAAGGTTACCAATCCTGAGGATCTTATTATCAGCCAAGAGGAATTGGATGATATTGAACGCAATATTGGTCATATTTTAAGTGAACTCGAGTGGGAGGTCTTGGAAGGATACCTAGACGGACGTTCTTACCAAGAAATGGCTGAGGTCACAGATCGCAGTGTCAAATCTATAGACAATGCGTTACAAAGGGTTAAACGTAAATTAGAGAAGTATTTAGAACATCGGGTTTTGGATTCTCCCAGAGCCACACAGGAAGGATGACAGTCGTGACAAATTTCTTAATGATTGTAGAAGTTATCGTATCTATCTTATTAATCGTAGTAGTGGTTGCACAGAATAGCAAAAACGCAGGCATGGGTGGTGCTGTTTCTGGTGCGGCAGACTCTTCTTTTGGTGGTAAGCAACGCGGTTTGGATGCGTTCTTATCTAAATGTACGATTATATTGGGGATTATCTTTGCTGTGTTGAGCTTAGTGTTAGGGGCAATGATTAATCAATTCTAATGATGAAAGCCTGCTTTGCAGGCTTTTTCTTTTTTCAGAATAAGGAGGTGAAGATTTGAAGAAGAAAGTATTAGACTTTTATAAATCTATACAACCACATGCATATCATATTGAAGATGCTGCTATGGATAATCACATCCGAGGTGGTAAGGATCTTGAGATGTTTATTCGTTCAGCAAAAATGCTTGCTCGAGAAGGGGTGCTAACATCTTCTCGACCTGATGTATATCAATATGCAGAACAACAACATGAAGAATATGAAGGTATTTATAAGGGCTATCGTAAGTCGTATGGCTTTGTGATTATGCCTGAAGATGAAGATATATATGTAGCAGAACAAAATAAAGGGACTGCTATGCACAATGATAAGGTTCGAGTTCGCGTTGTACCATCTAACTATACAAAGCATAAACGAGAAGGCATTATCGTTGATGTTATTGAACGAGCCAATGAAACCGTGGTAGGTACCTATGACCGACAACAACACTTTGGCTTTGTTATCCCTGATGATGAACGGATAGGGACCGATATCTTTGTAGACTTAAAAAATACATTAGATGCTCGTAGTGGCGCAAAGGTACTAGTCAAAATTACAAAATGGCCAGAAGGCGATAAAAAGCCAGAAGGTATAATTACGGAAATTCTTGGCTATAAAGGTGATGTGGGGCTCGATATTAACTGCATCATGGCGAATCATAAGATTCCATTTAATTTCCCAGACGATGTCATTAAAGCGAGCAAGAAAATTGATACGGTCATTCATGAGGATTCTGATCGTTGGGACCTTCGTGATGTACAAATGGTTACCATTGATGGAGAAGACGCAAAGGATTTAGACGATGCTGTGAGTGGTCGTAAATTACCAAATGGTAATTATGAATTAGGCGTACATATTGCAGATGTGAGTCATTATGTAACATCTGGGAAAGCCATTGACAACGAGGCCTATAAACGGGGGACATCCGTATATTTAGTTGATAGAGTAGTACCGATGTTACCTGAGGTTTTATCTAATGGCATTTGTAGTTTAAATGCTCATGAAGATCGTTACGCTATGACGTGTATGATGGAAATTGATCATACTGGTAAGGTTGTAAATTATCGTATACGACCTTCTATTATTCACGTAGGTCGTCGTTGTAGTTATAAAGAAGTGTATAAGGCACTGGAAGAAAATATTATTCCTGACGATTTACAAGACTTTATGCCAATGCTTCGTGATTTAGCAGAAATCTCTAAAATTCTTAATGCAATGCGTCGTCGTAGAGGTGCATTGGACTTTGATTTTCCTGAGTACAAGGTATTACTTGATCATGATGGTACACCGTTGCGCATCGTAAAACGAGATCGTACCATGGCGGAACGACTTATCGAAGAATGTATGCTCATTGCCAATGAAACAGTGGCTACACATTTAGAGCATACACACCGTACATCGGTATATCGTATTCATGAGAATCCTAGTGAGGAAAAACTAGATTTATTCCAAAAGGTGCTTAATTATTTAGGTCAAAACCTAGTCCTTAGTACTGATGGTGTAACACCAAGAGATTTCCAAAAAATCTTAGATGTAGTAAAAGGGCAAGATATTGAGCAAGTAGTTCAAATTATGACCTTACGCTCTATGCAGCAAGCTAAATATAGTACCAACAATGTGGGCCATTTTGGCTTGGCATCTACATGTTATACGCATTTCACATCTCCTATTAGACGATATCCTGACTTAATGGTTCACCGCCTGTTAAAAGCGGATATGCACTGGAAAAATGGCTATTCTAAACGCGATGTAGATGAAACCTTCTTAGTGGGGGCTGTAGAACATTCTTCTATACAAGAACAAGTTGCCACTGAGGCCGAACGAGATACAGTAGATCTCAAAAAGACCCAATATATGGTTCCATTTGTAGGGGAAGTCTTTGAAGGAACAATTTCTAGCATTACGTCCTTTGGGATGTTTGTAGAATTAGAAAATGGTATCGATGGTCTTGTGCATATGAGCATGATGAACGATGATTACTATTTCTTCGATGAAGAACATTTTGTGCTCGTAGGTAAGAGAACCGGTAAAACCTATCATCTAGGTGAAAAGGTAACTGTTACATTGGTAAAAGCTGATGTAGAAAAGAAACAAATCGACTTTGTACTAGGTGAAGTTAATAATTTAATGGCTATACAAGAACAATTGCGCAATGGTTCTGACTATGCAAGTAGTCGAGATAGCTTTGGTAGTCGTAAAGGTCGTAAATCTTCAAGCAAATCTAGTAAAAAATCTTCACGACGGGATAGAAATAAATCTAGCCATTCTAGATATGATACTTTCAGTAAAAAATCTAGTAAGGGTAAATCAAGTCGTAAGAAATCTAATAAAACATCGAAGCGCAATCAATCTAAGAAATCTAAAAGTAAACGTAAACGATAGAGGTATATATGGCAAAACAATCTAGTCCATCTCTTATTGCTGATAATCGTAAGGCGCGTCATGATTTTAATATTCATGAAACCTATGAAGCTGGTATTGCTTTGACAGGTACTGAAATTAAATCCATACGTCAAGGTAAGCTGAACCTAAAAGATAGCTTTTGTCGCATTGATAAAGGTGAGCTCTTATTGTATGGTGTTCACATTAGTCCATACGAACAAGGGAACCGCTTTAATCATGAACCTGAACGAACTCGCAAATTGTTGATGCATAAATCTGAAATCAATAAACTGCATGCTCAGGTTAAGGAGAAAGGATTCTCTTTAGTGCCGCTTAATTTCCATTTTAGTCATGGTTATGTAAAGGTAACCGTTGGTCTTGTAACTGGTAAAAAGCTGTATGATAAGCGTCAAGATATGGCAGAACGCGATGCTAAACGAGATATTGCTAAGAGACTTAAAGAACAACAAAAATATTAAATTAAAAAGATCGAGTCATAATGGCTCGATCTTTTTTGTGATATTTGTCAACTTATTCTGTATTTTTAGTTGATAAATGTGTATATTGAAATTATAATGTAAACAAAGAGTCGTGTTTGTGGTTGACATTTTCTAAGTAAGAGGAGAAACATCATGAATCAGAACATTCGGTACATTACTGAGGTCGCTATTTTAACTGCTATGATTACTGTATTAGGGGCTATTAAAATACCTAATGTTATTCCAGGTATAGAGTTTCAATTATCGGCCCCGTTAGCGGTAGCAATATGTGCCGTATTCGGTTTTAAGAAGTATATTATTAGTGGATGTCTATCTAGCTTAATTGGCCTAGCAGTAGGTACTCAAACTATTTTAAATGTTATGATTGCCATGCAATTCCGCCTCATTGTAGGTCTAATCCTTTGGATGTGCCATAATCACTTGATCGGTATTATGATTTCAGGTCCAATTGCATCTGCCTTAGCGCGGTTAACCTTGTCCGTATATATTGGTAAAGCCGCATTACCTATGGTTGCCTTAGCAGTGCCTGGCATGATTTTCACGGTTATTATGGCTCCTGTATTTGTAAAAGTATTCCGTAAAATCCATAGTCAAGCACATCAAAATCATGTAATAAAAGGTAAGGTATCATAATGAGTGAATTATATAGTGTACGTATGCGTGCAGCACAAGGTGGTCCCCATGAAAAAGGGGGCCACCATATTTCTGGGGCAGAACGTATTGTAAAATTAAATGAAGTTGGCGCTATAGCACAATCGTTAGCTGAACGTGCACTGCATCACAGTAAAGGAACTGCTGACTTTATAAATATTACTGTAGATTTAATCCCATCGGAGAAGATTACATATATAGACTGTCTAAAGGTAGAGGAACATAAAACTGGTAGTATTTCTGAATCCCATCAATTGGCGACTGAACTATTAGATGGTCCTGCTATTACTAAGACTGCTGTTCACAAAGCTATTTCTATGTTAAAAAGTTTAGATAGATCCATGCGCGGTGCTATGTTAGTAGATGCTATTTCGGGTGAACGCTTAGATGAAGGAAATCGCGGTGTACGTGTGAGTCACATGGACTCCTTTGACTCTCATGCATTAGGTGACAATGATCATATGAGAGAGGCCTTAGTACTAGCCTCTAAGGTGCAATCTGCTGATGGCGTTGTGGGAGAATTATGCTGGTCTGATGATCCAGATTATACAGTAGGCTATGTGGCATGTAATGGCGTATACCATCGACTTCCCAATATGAAAGAATTAGGATCTAATATAGGGGGACGCGTTTTCTTTGTTCAATCTGATATAGATAGTGAAAGTGTAATTGAGTATTTGGAGAGTGCTCCTGTACTTGTTCAACGGAGATAAAATGTACGAATTTTTTAAAGAACAATTAGACACAAAGGTACAGAATCATAATCTACGAACCTTAAAAGAATACTGCCCTATAGATGCAGTGCGCGTGAAACGAGATGATAAAGAATATTTGATGATGGCTTCAAATAATTATTTGGGCTTAACTTTTGATTCTCGTGTAATAGAAGGGGCCTTGAAAGGGACTCAACAATATGGAACAGGATCTGGTGGATCGCGCCTCGTATCTGGTACATTTCCATTATTTACAGATCTAGAAAACGAATTAGCAAAATTTAAGAATACTGAAAAAGCCCTTGTATTTAATACAGGTTATATGGCTAATGTGGGGACTATTTCTGCTATAGCTGATAAGAATACTATCATTTTTAGCGATGCTCTAAATCATGCTAGTATTATTGATGGGTGTAGATTGAGTAGAGGAGCAGTAAAGGCATATAGTCATTGTGATGTAGACGAACTAAAGTATTTATTAAAACAAGTAGATCGTAATGCACGAAAGCTGATTGTCACAGATGGTGTATTTAGTATGGATGGCGATGTTGCACCGCTTGATAAATTATATGAATTAAGCCGTGACTACAATGCATTGCTCATGGTAGATGATGCACATGCAACTGGCACTATCGGTAATGGTCATGGTACGGCTGCTTATTTTAATTTAGAGAAAGAGATAGATATTCAACTCGGTACATTGAGTAAATCCTTAGGATCTGTTGGTGGTTATGTAGCTGCAAATAGCACTATCATAGATTATCTCGTTAATACGAGTCGTAGCTTTATATTCTCCACCGCATTATCTCCTGCTGATATAGGGGCGGCCCTAGCTGCACTAAAGGTTCTTGACACTGATACATCTGTTTTAGGGCGCTTACAAGCGAATGTAAACTATATGGCAGACCAATTGATTTCCATGGGAATTGATTCTACCAATGAAACGCCAATTTTCCCAATACTAATCGGAAGTAATGAAGATACACTTGCAGTATCCGATTACCTATATGAGGCTGGCATTATTGGAACAGCTATTCGTCCGCCTACAGTACCTATTGGTGAAAGTAGAATACGATTGACCGTTACAGCTGCTCATAATAAAGAACAAATAGAGTATGTATGTCATACATTGCATAAAGCGATGCAGACAGTAAAGTAAATAAGAATGTTGGTCTAGTGAAGTTTTGGTTGAATTGACAGCACTAATAAATAGGCTTATAATTATGAGACCGACGCACGGGGATGTAAAGGTTTCGACAGGGGTGCGTGTGGTATAGATAGCGAGTCGGCGTTCCATGAGGCCGTTAA
>CAKPXR010000035.1 GCA_934202215.1 uncultured Veillonella sp. | reverse complement strand
CCACGCTTGTGTAAGTTGAGTTTCGTTAAGAACAGGTAGGTTGCCTTCACTCGTAGCTTTCATATGTTTATATAAGGATACAAGATGTTGTGCTAATAATGTGACAGCATAATGAGCTAATGCATCGGTAAACGGTTGTGCCGTTTTAGATGTATACGCCTCGATATTGTGGCATAGTGCATCAAAGCCTACAGATGCCAATACATGAGGCGGCATTGTCCCCATTACAGCAGGGTCTACGATAGATACCTTCGGCACAATAGCATTACAACGCAAGGATTTCTTATCCCCTGTTTCTGGATTAGTAAGTACACCGAAGCCATTACCTTCAGAGCCTGTGCCACAGGTTGTAGGAATTACGATAAGAGGCAATGCATTATCACTTGTTTTACGGTTGAAAATATAGTCATTAATATCGCCATCATTCACAGCCATGAAGGCAATGCCTTTTGCACAGTCCATAATGGATCCACCGCCAATAGCAATCACCATATCGCAGCTTTCAGATTTAGCTAAAGCAGCTCCATCTAAAGCTGTTGTAGTCAAAGGATTTGCATCAACTTGATCAAAAAGGACGTGGTCAATATGAGCCGCATCAAGCTTCGCTACGACACGATCATATAAACCAGATTTTTTCGCACTAGTACGGCCAGTTACAATTAGGGCTTTCTTGCCATAGAGCGCACTGAAATCGGCAATATTATCTACTTTGTTCCAACCAAATTGAATATTTACAGGCAAAAAATAAGAGAATTCCATATGATAACCTCTTTTCTTTGAAAACTAGTTCTTATTGTTATTGTAAAGGATATTTAAAGGCCTGTAAAACCTCATAGGACTTTCACCACCAAACAAGTATACTCCAAATAAGAGTGGATATTTTATGTATATAGAGGAAAATACTACAAAAGCAGTACCCCTGAATGGGTACTGCTTTTATTCATTATCCAAGCTGTGTAAGGATATCTTTAGCAAAGTCTTGTGCGGCTTTACAATCATTTTCATTTGGATGTACTGCAGCTTGTTTGTGTCGTGCATCTCTATCAGCTGATTGGCCATGGCTATGTCCCTTGGGGAACATTTTATACATCATTTCGATGACATTAGGGTCTACCTTACCTTGGCAAATAAATGTCCCAACTGGCTCTACGCCATCGGGCAAACAGTTCGCCGCATTGATGAGACTTTCCTTGGCATGTGCCATTTGCGGTGGCACACCAGCTGTGGCAAACAAAGCAATGTGAGGATTATGTAATGTAGCGAGTACATCACGAGCTTCTTTATTGGCCGTTCCTTTATCCACCCAAAAGCCTGCAAACACAAGATCATAGGATGCTATATCGGAAGGCAATTCTTTCATAGACACACATGGTGTACCTGATGGCAATACGCTAGCAATAGCCTCTGCCACTTGTTTTGTGTTTCCCGTAAGGGAAGAATATATAACAATAGACTTCATGTCTTACCTCCTATTTACTATATATCTATTATAGGACATATATAATATGCTTTTAATAAAATAAATCACAATAGTATATAGAACGAAATTTGATTTACTAACACATCCTATTTTAATATTCTCAAAAGAGATATATCATTCAAAATCATCATATATGCGTCTCATATAGTACTTTCTAGCATTTACAACTATATCGATAAAATTAAGCATACTATATCCATAAATTTCTAAATGTCAATATTGAATGTATAGAATTTTTTCGCTATAATCGTAACATAATGTATAAACTCAATAAGAAAACTACCATATATAGTAGTTTTCTTATTTTTCTGATTAGACTTAACTTAAAGATATTTTATATTTTTTGGTCTAATCTTATATATGCTTAATCAACAGTTTTATAGATTTTACTACTCAAGGGGAACAGTAATGGAGATTATGATCAAGAAACGGGATGGCCATTTCGAGCCGTTGTCCGTTGAAAAAACGAAACGTATGATTGCCTTCGCATGTTTGGGGCTGGATTCTTGTGATCCACTAGAATTAGAAATGGATGCGAAGTTACAGTTCGTTGATGGTATGACGACTAAAGAGATTCAAAAAACTTTAGTACAAACAGCTATCGAAAAGGTTATCTCTAAAAAAGACGACGGTTTTGGCAACCAAGTTAATAAAATGAACCAAGATTGGCAATTCGTAGCGGCTCGCCTCTTCTTGTTCGATCTCTATAAAGAAGCTGCTATCACACGCCGTTATAAAGCATTCGGCTACGGCAACTTCCCAAATCTTGTACATATGCTTGTGGAACAAAAAAAATACGCAGACTTCTTCGTTACTGAATATACACCTGACGAATTACAAGAGTTGGGCGACTATATCAAACCTAAACGGGACTATCTCTTCAACTATGAAGGTCTTAAATTATTGGCTGACCGTTACTTGGTAAAAGGCTTCAACAAAGAAATCTTTGAATTGCCTCAAGAACGCTTCATGGCTATCGCTATGCACTTGGCATTGGTAGAGGGCGAAAACAAAGTAGAATACGCTAAAAAATTCTACGATTTGATGAGCCAATTAAAAATGACAACTGCTACACCTACACTGGCAAATGCGGGCACACCATTCCATCAATTGTCCTCTTGCTTCATCTCTGGTGTAGATGATAACTTATGGTCCATTTACGATGTAAACAGCAAGTTCTCCCGCGTATCTAAACACGGTGGTGCCCTTGGTATCTACCTTGGCAAGGTTCGCGCATTAAACTCCGATATCCGCGGTTTCAAAAACTCCTCTGGCGGCGTTATTCCTTGGATCCGTTTATACAATGATACAGCAGTTGCGGTAGACCAATTGGGTAAACGTAAGGGCGGCGCTACAGTTACACTCGATATTTGGCACAAAGACTTCTACGAATTTGTAGAACTTCGTACAAACAATGGTGACGATCGTCGTAAAGCGCACGATATCTTCCCTGCTATCTCCGTTCCAAACCTCTTCATGGAACGTATGATCGCTCGTGAAAACTTCACGTTATTCGATCCTCATGAAATCTTAGCGGTAAAAGGCTACGCTTTAGAAGACTACTACGATACTGATGATAATAAAGAGTTCACAAAACGTTACCTCGAATGTGAACAAGATCCTAACTTACACGGTATCGAAGTGCCAGCATTAGATATGATGAAAAAAATCATGCGCTCCGCTGTTGAAACTGGTACCCCGTTCATCTTCTTTCGCGACACTGTAAATGCTGCAAACCCTAACAAACATGCAGGTATGATTTACGCGTCCAACTTGTGCCACGAAATCGCACAAAACGTTGGCTTCACAAATCTTGCTGAAGAAATCATCAACGAAGATGGTACTATCACTACGAAAACAAATACAGGCGACATGGTTACATGTAACTTGAACTCCATCAGCCTTGGCCGTATTACAGACGAAGAATTAGAAGAAAACATTGCTCTTCAAATTCGTATGTTAGATAATGTTATCTCCATTAACCAAGCACCAGTACCAGAGTCTCGTATGACATCTGATAAATACCGTGCTATTGGTCTTGGTACATCTGGTTACCACCATTACCTCGTAAATCACGATATCCAATGGGAATCTGATGAGCACATCGAAGTAGCGGATAAATTGTTCGAAAACATCGCTTACTATGCCATCAAAGCTTCCATGGAATTGGCGAAAGAAAAAGGCGCGTACCCTGCATTCAAAGGTTCCGAATGGGAAACTGGTGAATACTTCGCACGCCGTGGCTACACATCCGATCGTTGGAAACAACTAGCTGCAGACGTTGCTAAATACGGTATCCGCAATGGTTACTTGATGGCCGTAGCTCCTACTGGTTCTACTTCCAATATTGCTAATACAACCGCTGGCATCGACCCTATCTTCAAAAAATTCTTCATCGAAGAAAAGAAAGGTTCTTTCACACCAAAAACTGCTCCAGATTTGAACAACAAAACATTCTGGCTCTACAAAGAGGCGCATACAATTGACCAACAATGGTCCATCAAAGCTTGTGGCGTGCGTCAACGTCATATTGACCAAGCACAATCTTTCAACTTGTACATCACACCTCAAATGAAAGCGAAAGAAATTCTCGACCTTTATGTTGAGGCCTACAAACAAGGTATTAAAACAATCTACTACATCCGTAACCAATCCCTTGAGATGGATGAGTGCACTAGCTGCTCCTCCTAATACGAGATGTGTATATAAGTCTGATGACGACCTATAGCAGTATAGGTCGCATCGTTGTATAAAGGAGTCCTACTATGGAGAAAAAACTGATTTTCAACGAACATGGTGAACGTGGCACGCAATCTATGATTGGCGGTAATACCACAAACCTTCGCGAATGGAACCGTATCAAGTATGACTGGGCAAATCAAATGTACCGAACAATGCTCAACAACTTCTGGATTCCTGAAGAAATTTCCTTGAACGAAGACGTTAAACAATTCCCATACTTAACAGATTACGAACGCCGCGCATTCGACAAAATCATTGCGTTCTTGAACTTCCTTGATTCCATTCAATCTGAAAACTTGCCTAACTTGAGCCGCTATATTACAGCATCTGAAGTGGCATCCTTATTGAATATCCAAGCATTCCAAGAAGAAATTCACGCCCAAAGTTATTCTTATATTTTGGACACTGTAACAAATCCTATTACACGTGACAAAATCTATGACGAATGGCGTACAGATAAAACATTGCTTGAACGTAACCGTTTCATCGCCGATGCATACCAACGTTTCAGTGATGATCCAAGCGAAGCAAACCTTATTCATACAATCATCGCGAACTATATCTTAGAAGGCATTTACTTCTATTCTGGCTTTAGCTTCTTCTACACATTGGCTCGCCAAGGTAAAATGACAGCTACATCCACAATCTTCAAATACATCAACCGTGATGAAGTAACTCACCTTGTATTGTTCCAAAATATCATCCGCGAGTTACGACGTGAACGCCCTGACTTGTTCACACCTGAACTTGAAGCGAAAATTACGGACATGATTCGCCAAGGTGCAGAGAACGAAATCGCTTGGGGCCAATACATTACTGATGATAAAATCCTCGGCCTTAACAACGTTCTTATTGAACGCTATATCAAATACCTTGCCAATATCCGCTTAGAAGCTATCGGCTTACCTCATCTATATCCTGAAATCAAGGATAATCCTATGGAATGGATTGAAAGCTTCTCCAACTTGAATAGCACAAAAACTGACTTCTTCGAAGCAAAAGTTACAAACTATACAAAAGCAGCAGCATTTGATTTCGATGATTTAGAATAATAACAAAGACACCCTATCCAAAATTTAGATAGTGTGTCTTTATTTATAAAAATTTATGATAAGTTTATTTCAATAACAAAACGTTCCTTTAACATTAAAATAACTATGTTTATATTTTAATATATAAAAAGTTTTAATTATTTTTATGCTATAATAAAAATAAGCTAGTCATTTCTAGCAATGTAGTAGTTCTTAAGTAAGGAGGTTATATAATGACACCTGCAAAACAAGCGGCTACAGCAGCAACAAGTTCTACCGCAGCCAAAACATTAACAAAAGAGCAAGGCACTGGTTGGATTATCTGCCGTGTGTGCGGATATATTGAGGATGCTAAGTATAAGGATCAGCCTTGTCCAGCATGTGGTTTTCCTCCTACAGTATGGATGGAATATAAACCACGTCGTCTTAGCCCAAAACGCGAAAAGATGTTAAATCTTCATTTACATCCGATTTGCGTACATTTCCCAATCGTTGGAACAACAGGTTCTTTCTTCGTACCTATTATTGCATTATTGATTCCTTCTATTGCAGCCACATTATTTCATGTTGTTACATTAGTAACCATGATTCTACCAGTCCTCGTAATTCTAGGAGGAATTTCTGGATATATTGGCAGCAAATTGCGTTTTAAAACAGCATCAGCTAAATATCCTAAACAAAAAATTTACTTAACAATCATCTACTTCATCATTTCCTGTATCCAATCCTACATGGCTATAGCCCATGGCGTAAGTGCAGAAAATGCATGGATTATGATTATCCTAGGGATTATTGGATCTATCTTTGCAGCTAAGCTCGGTAAAATGGGGTCCTACCTATTTGCAGGACGATTCAGTCCATATACAGCTGGCTAATAATTAGTAAGCAATTA
Organism: uncultured Veillonella sp.; assembly: GCA_934202215.1. Taxonomy (GTDB): domain Bacteria; phylum Bacillota; class Negativicutes; order Veillonellales; family Veillonellaceae; genus Veillonella. The sequence goes on along the minus strand of CAKPXR010000035.1, from coordinate 8,386 downwards.
GTCCGTATAAACCAAAAGTGATTCTCACAATACATTATGAGAATCACTTTTTTATTATTGAACCACTGTATATACTAAACGATTACAATTCTTTCCGCATCATCACATGTGGACATCCTTCATCTAGGTATTCTTCACCTTCAGGACGATACCCAAGGGATTCATAGAATGATTTAGCCTGTACTTGGGCCGACAAGGAACATGTTTTAAAACCATCGCGGCGAATGCCATTTTCTGCGGCCATCATTATTTTAGTACCTAAATGTTGCCCACGGTATAATTTACGCACCGCCATACGTCCAATATGTGCATCTCCAGCTACATCACTTGGAAAATAACGACAGGTACCAGCCGCTTTACCACCTATAGATAAGAGCACAAATTTTGCTATATCATCGATTTCATCAAACTCGTCTTCAAAGCCCTGTTCTTTCATAAACACATCAATACGAATTTGTTTTATTTCATCAGTTATATGATCTAGAATTTGAACAATCATATTTCCTCCACAGCTACACATATATCGCTATTTGTATAAAATCATTTTTGTTATACTGTACCTAAAAGAGTCAATTGACGTGAGTTAGGTTCATCACCGAAAGGTGGTGATACTATGACAAAACATGAAATTACATATGTAGTTATCATAATTTTGTTATCCGTAGTTACTATCATTGCCTTAGTTAAATAAGGTAATGAAAACGCCTAACGTAATGAGGTGGCTAGACCTCTAACACGTTAGGCGCATCATTTTTACCCAAATTTTAGATGAGCCTAACGCTACCGACACGTTGATTGGCTCTCTTTATAAACTCATTATACTACAATTTAGTCATGAATAGCAAAAATCATTTTTATACAAAAGGCCTTATTATATCTACATTTCGACCAATTTATCAATCCTATTATTTTTAAAACTTCCATGAAATTCACTTTTAGGTATTGCATAATTATATCATTTGGGTTTATACTATACCCATAATTTTTAGAAAGGAGCAACAAAAGATGACTAACCAAATTAGCCTAGCTACAAAACAATACTTTTATTGGTTCTTTATCCAACGTACGGGTAAGGAACTATTTGTGGTACGCTAATTAAGATTTAGTCATTATTAGTTGCTTAGAATAGTAAAAGGGCTACCCGTATTAAACTACGGGTAGCCCTTTTTGTTTGCTATCCCGTATGGTGAGCCCTACTATTCACTGTAGTTTACAAGGAGGATTTATCATGATTATTACATTAAAACCAAACGCAGCAGAAGCAGAGGTATCTCGTTTACGAGGTGAATTAGAGGCAAAAGGCATCATCATCCATCCAGTAGAAGGCGCTCGCTATAATATCTTAGGTCTTATTGGTGATACAGCATCCCTTGATGCTCGTCAAATTGAGTCTCTTGATTTCGTAGATAAAGTAACTCGTATCCAAGAGCCATACAAAAAAGCAAACCGTAAATTCCATCCAGATGATTCTGTAATCAACGTAGGTGGTACACTTATTGGTGGTGGTCATTTCGCAGTAATGGCCGGCCCTTGCTCTGTTGAAACACCTGAACAAGTATTAGAAACAGCAAAAGCTTGTAAAGAAGCAGGTGCCACAATCCTTCGCGGTGGCGCTTTCAAGCCTCGTACTTCTCCATACTCCTTCCAAGGCATGGGCCCAGAAGGTTTGGAATTGTTAGAGCTCGCTAAAAAAGAAACTGGTCTTCCTATCGTTTCTGAAGTTATGGATATTTCCCAATTACAATACTTCGATAATGTAGATATGCTTCAAATCGGCGCTCGTAACATGCAAAACTTCACACTTTTAAAAGAAGTAGGTAAATTGAGAAAACCAGTTCTTTTAAAACGTGGTTTGTCTGCTACATACGAAGAATGGTTGATGGCTGCTGAATACATCATGTCCGAAGGCAATGAACAAGTTGTATTATGCGAACGCGGTATCCGCACATTCGAAACTAAAACTCGTAATACATTAGACGTAACAGCAATTCCTATGATGCACGAATTATCTCACTTACCAATCATCATGGACCCTAGCCACGCGGCAGGTATGAGCCGTATGGTTCGTCCACTCTCTCTTGCATCTGTAGGCGGCGGAGCAGACGGCCTTATGATCGAAGTTCACAACGATCCATCCAAAGCATTGTGCGACGGCCCTCAAGCATTACGTCCAGACCAATTCACTAGCCTTATGAAAGAAGTTATCGCATTGCGCCAAGCATTGGTAGAATGCACTAAATAATCTCAAATATCACACAAATAAGCTAGTATCCGTTATAATAGATACTAGCTTATTCTTTTATGAAAGGAACCGTTATGACTCGCATCCACATTAACGCGTCCACACCGTATGACGTTGTCATCGAGGAAGGCGCTTTACAACGCATCACCGATTATATTAAACCGTTAAAACCAAATTGTCGTGTTATCATCGTTAGCGACAGCAACGTGGCACCACACTATTTGGATTCTGTGAAAGCTAATATGGAACATGCGGGTTATACTGTTTGTGATTATGTATTCCCTGCTGGTGAAAGCTCCAAAAACGCTCATCAACTCATCGATTTAGTAGAGTACATGGCGGCTCAATCGTTAACGCGTAAGGATTTACTTATCGCTCTTGGCGGTGGCGTTGTAGGCGATATGGCGGGCTTTGCAGCAGCTACATACCTACGTGGTATAGACTATGTACAGGTTCCTACCTCTCTATTAGCTGCGGTAGACTCCTCTGTAGGCGGTAAAACAGCGGTTAATCTCGAAGCTGGTAAAAACCTTTGGGGTGCTTTCAAGCAACCTATCCTCGTTCTTTGCGACCCAACTACGCTCAATACATTGCCAGACATGGAATGGAAAAATGGATGTGGCGAGATTATCAAATACGGTTTCCTCGATGTACCAGGTTTATTAACCCAACTAGAAAACAAACCATTAATTAAACATCGTGATAGCGTGAGTGCCGTTATCGCTCGCTGCGTGCAAGCAAAGGCGGATATCGTAGAGCAAGACGAACGTGAGTCTGGTGTACGTGCCCTCTTAAACTTAGGTCATACCTTTGGCCACGGTATTGAAAAAGCCAGCCACTTTGAAGTACATCACGGCTATGCTGTAGCCATTGGCATGGTCCTCATGGCACAAGGTGCTGTAAAGCATGGAGAATTAGATGCAGAGGCTTTGGAAAAATTAAAGGCCCTCATCGAAGCACACGATTTGCCAACTACTACGACCATAACGAAAGAAGAGATCTTAGCAGCTGCTAAACACGATAAAAAAAGCGAAGGGGCAACTATAAAAATCGTAGTTCCTACTAGCTACGGCCATAGTGAACTTAAGGTAGTAACACACGAAGAGCTTGCCACCTATTTAGACTAAACATTACTAATTCGTTTGAAGTCTTACGTAAGATACAAGGTATCTTTTCCTCTATAGATAGAATTATAGTTATATGAGACCTAATACTTAAAGGAGATTTATATGCATTCCGTAACGAACGCTATCCCTACAGGGACGATTGCGTCCATTCCAGCAAAAGCACATGCACACCGCGCATTGATTTGTGCAGCCCTTGCGACCTCTCCATCTACTATATTACTGAGTCGTACCTCTAAAGATATCGATGCAACGATGGACTCCTTGCGAGGCTTAGGTGCTCACGTAGTATATGAAAATAAAATTGTTACCGTTACTCCTGGCCCAGCTCCTACAAAGGGCAATGTAGTACCTCACGAATCAGGAACTACATTACGCCTTTTATTACCTGTAGCAGCATCCATCTGTAATGATGTAGATGTAGATGCCAAAGGTCGTTTACCAGATCGTCCGCTAAAACCTATGCTAGAGGAAATGAAAGCTCATGGCGTGACTTTTTCCCAAGACAAACCGCCATTCACTATGACAGGTCAACTCCAAGGCGGTCAATTTAGTATGGTTGGTGATGTGAGTAGCCAATTTTTCTCTGGTTTATTGTTGGCTGCTCCTCAAATTGGCTTATCTACCATTACGTCTACTACACCACTACAATCTAGTGATTATGTAACATTAACAACTGAGACGATGCGCGATTTTGGTGTAGAAGTAGAGCACACCTTACCAGATACTGATATTAATGAGGCTTTCACCGTCCCATTTGGTGCGTCCTTCATAGGTCGTGATAATTACCAAATCGAAGGCGACTGGTCTAATGCAGCGATCTGGATGGTGGCAGCCGGTATGACTGGTAAACCAATTACCATCACAGGCATGAACAAAAACTCTGTACAAGCGGATCGCCGCATCATACAAGTTATGATTGATGCTGGTTGTGATGTTGTCTGGGATGGTATGAATGTGACGGTCACAGGTCGCGCTTCCAAACCGATTCATGCAGATCTCGAGCAAATGCCTGATATGTTGCCTGTTATGGCAGCCCTCGCTTGCTCTATTTCTGGTGAAAGCTCCTTTGTTAAAGGTGCTCGCCTACGATTAAAAGAATCCGATCGTCTCGTAGCTGTTGCTAATCTCGTAAGAGACTTAGGCGGCACAGTTCGTGAAGACGGTGATGACCTATACATCATCGGTAGTGGTATACTTAAAGGTGGCCAAGGTGATTGCGTGAATGACCATCGTCTCGTTATGGCGGGCACATTGATGGCTCTCATCAGTGAAGCCCCTGTTACCTTAAAAGATAGCGAAGCTATCACAAAATCCTATCCAGACTTCTTTGAGGACTGGAACTTACTAGGCGGTAATGCACAACCAGTTTAGATTTCTAGTCGTATCTGATGTAATCTAATAGATAATAGAAATAGTACGTACTATATAGTAGGAGTTAATATAATGGCATCTAATTTCGGTAAAACCATACAGGTATCTACCTTTGGCGCCTCTCATGGGTACGCCATTGGCGGTATTGTAGAGGGTCTACCTTGTGGATATACCATCGATATCGATGAATTAAAAGCCTTTTTAAAGCGCCGTGCGCCAGGGCAAAATCAATTAACAACACAACGTAAGGAAGCTGATACACCTGAATTTTTAGCAGGTATCGTAGACGGCATGCTCAGTGGTTCTCCATTGGCATTTATGATTCGCAATACATCTCAACACTCCAGCGATTATAATAACTTGCGCGATATCCCTCGCCCATCTCATGCGGATTTTACAGCCCGTATGCGCTACGGCGACAAGGTAGATATGCGTGGTGGCGGTCACTTCTCAGCACGCCTTACAGCACCACTTTGCGTAGCTGGTGGTATCGCCCTTCAACTATTACGCGAAAAAGGCATTGAAATCCACGGCCATTTAAAACAAGTTGGAACGATCCAAGATGGTCCTATCGATATGGTTCATCCAGATATGAAAGCACTTGCTAACATTGCTACAGAGCCGATTGCTATGGTAGATCAAGAAAAACGTAGCGAAGTAGAAAACTTGATCATGAAGCTCAAAAAAGATGGTGACTCTACTGGTGGTATCGTTGAAGTCGTTGCTACTGGCCTCCCAATCGGCCTTGGCAATCCAAATTTTGACGGCATCGAAAACCGTTTAGCTCGCGTTATCTTTGGCGTTCCAGCCATCAAAGGCGTATCCTTCGGCGGCGGTTTCGATATGTGTGCTAAGCTTGGGTCCGAAGTAAATGATGCTTTCACTATGGACGGCAACAAGATTACAACAACTACCAATAATAGCGGTGGTATCCAAGGTGGTATTACTAATGGTTTGCCTCTCGTTATGCAAGTAGGTATCAAGCCAACACCATCCATTTATAAAGAACAACATTCTGTATCATTTTCACAAAAAGAGGACACATTGCTCACCATTCAAGGTCGTCACGACCCATGTGTAGCGCTTCGTGCTGTACCTGTTATCGAAGCTGTAACAGCCCTCGTTATTCTTGATTTCTTAGGAGATATTGACCATGAACTTAGATGAAGTACGCGTTAAAATTAACGATATAAACGACCAAATGCTCGCCCTCTTCAAAGAGCGCATGGAACTCTCCAAAGATGTAGCAGCAGCGAAAAAAGAGATGAACAAAGCTATTTACGATGCTAAACGGGAGCGCGATATTCTCGATAAGGTCACAAAGGATGCGGGTCCAGACCTTGATTTATATGCACGCCGTTTCTTCGAAGCATTATTCAGCTTGAGTCGCACCTATCAGTCAGAACAATTATTTCACGATAACGAGTTCACTGTAAAAATGAAAAAGGCCATTGAGAAATCACCTACATTGCCACCACAACGTGGTAGCGTAGCTTGTGCAGGCGTATTTGGTAGCAATGCTCAAGTGGCATGTGATAAATTATTACCACTCAGCCAAATTCACTACGTAACAGGCTTCCGTGCCGTATTTGACGCTGTGGAGTCTGGTGAATGTCAATTTGGCGTATTACCTATTGAAAATAGCTCCAATGGTTCAGTAAAAGAAGTATATGATCTCTTAGAAGATCGTAAATGCTACATCGTGCGCGGTACACGTCTTTGGATTTCTCATGACTTACTTGTAAAAAAAGGAACGAAACTAGAAGATATTCATACTATCATCTCTCATCCACAAGCATTGGGACAATGCAGTCACTTTCTTGACAAGTTAGAAGGAGTAGAGTTACGCTCCTTTGATAACACCGCTCGTGCTGCACAGCTTGTAGCAGCCAGTGATGATCCAGGTGTAGCCGCTATCGCAGCACCTCAATGTGCAGACTTGTACAATTTGTCTCCATTGATGCGCAACATCCAAAATAGCGATAACAACTATACCCGCTTTATCTGCATTAGCAAGGACTTCCATGTATACCCAGGGGCTAACAAAATCTCTGTGGTAACCACAGCAAGCCACGCTCCAGGTGGTCTTGGTACGTTGCTTACCAAGTTTGCTAACATCGGTGTAAACCTTACAAAACTTGAGTCTCGTCCTATCGTAGGCCATAACTTTGAGTTCTTATTCTACCTCGATTTAGAAGCATCCTTAGCAGATCCAAAGGTATTATCTGTACTAGCAGAGCTTCATACATCACAAGATAAATTCCGCTTACTCGGTAATTATCCAGAAAACTAATATATTCATCCGTACTAGTGCCTATAAGGGCATATATAGTACAATGAATATAGTTATAAAATTTCAATGGCTAATAGGTACCAGCCTATTAGCCATTCTATGTATATTGACCTAGGAGGTCCTATGAAATTTGGTTTACTTGGCCGTACGTTGGGCCATAGCTTCTCCCCTCGCATTCATAGTGCATTAGGGAATACAAATTACGAATTATTTGAGCGCGAACCAAGCCAATTGCAAGAGTTCTTCGCTGATCCAGAACTACAAGGCATCAACATTACCATTCCTTACAAGGTAAATGCCCTTGAAGCTTGTGATGTGGTTGACCCTCATGCAGAACGTATCGGTTGTGTAAATACAATGGTTCGCAAAAATGGCAAATGGCACGGCTATAATACAGACTATAATGGTTTCGTATTTACCCTAAAACATGCAGGCATCAATGTATCTGGCAAGGAATGTATCATTCTTGGTGATGGCGCTTCCTCTGCTACTGTTCACGTAGCTCTCGAAGATTTAGGTGCTAAAAACATTGTTCATTTATCTCGCAAAACGGCTCCATTCTATGGTGATGCGCCAAACTATTATGAAACAGCGCAGATTATTATTAACTGCACCCCTATCGGCATGTATCCTCATAATCCAGCCAACCTCATCGATATTACACAATTTTCTAAATTGGAAGGCGTTGTAGACCTCATCTACAATCCACGCCGTACAATTTTACTGTTACAAGCAGAAATGATGGAAATTCCTCATTGTGATGGCTTACCATTCCTCGTAGCTCAAGGCGTTGAGGCAGCTAACCATTTCCAAGGTGAAAGCTTTGGCTCAGAGGAAATTGAGCAAATCTTGCGCGATATGCGACGCGAAAAAGAAAATATCATTCTCATAGGCATGCCGGGTGTAGGAAAAACAACAGTAGGTAAAGCGCTTGGAGAAAAAATGGACCGTACCTGGGTAGATGTAGATCAAGAACTAGAAAAAGAAATCGGTGATATTTCCACCTATATTACGGAACAAGGAGAACCTGCCTTCCGCGAAAAAGAAGCGGAAATGATTGCAAAACTCGGCACACAAACAGGTCTCGTTATCTCCACTGGAGGTGGATGTGTCACAGTGCCTAAAAACTATGCACACCTACGCCAAAATGGTCGTATCTACCAATTAACACAACCGGTAGAAAACCTATCTACCTCTGGTCGTGTTCTCTCTAGTGGCGGTATCGAACGCTTACGCGAGCTCGAAGAAATTCGTACACCAATGTATGAAAGCTTCGCTCAATGCATCGTAGAACATAATCGCAATGCTCCAGAAACAGTAGCAGCTATCCTAGAAGACTTTGAGGCAAACTTA
>CAKPXR010000034.1 GCA_934202215.1 uncultured Veillonella sp. | reverse complement strand
TCAGGCTTCATTTTCATATATACCCATTCACCCCTATCTAATAGAGTTCGTTCTTAATAAAGATTTTTCTAATTCTTCTAAACGACGAGAAACAGAACCATCAATGCGTTTGTCCCCTACTTGAATGACAATACCACCCATAATAGAAGGGTCCTGACGCACGGATAAAATAACATCTTTGCCCGTTACCTCTCGTAATTTAGCTTGTACAGATGCTTCTACATCAGCTGTGATTGGTTCTGCTACAGTAACAATAGCATCTAGAATTCCACGAGCTTCGCGTGACTTCTTAATAAATGACGCAATAGCCTGTTCTATATAGCGATCACGACCACGTTTAATCATCACATAAATAAAATGTAGAGCAATCTTATCAATACTAGATTCAAAGATAGTACCAATTAGTTTTATCTTTGCATCGTTTGTAACAGTTGGATTTTTAAGGAATGAACGCAATTCAGGCTGCTCATCTAACACAGATGCTACATAACCTAACTGCTCCTCTATGAGTTCCAACTTATTTTGTTCTTGAGCTAATTCAAACATAGCCGAACTGTATTTATCTGCTACAATTTCTATGCTCATCGTATCACAACCCTATCGTTTTACTATCAAGTTGACGAATAGCGTCTTCGATCAATTTCGTATTAGTTTCGCTGTTCATATCTTTGGCAACAACTTTACCAGCCATAGCTACAGATAAGGAAACAACTTCATTGCGCAAACTGTTCATAGCACGATCCCGTTCAATGGCAATATCTTGACGAGCACGATTTTTTTCTTGTTCAATTTGTGTGCGTGCTGATGCTAATTGTTCACGTGTTGTATTTTCTGCTTCTTGAATTGCTTTTTCAACAATTTGTTGTGCTTCTACACGAGCATTAGAAATTTGAGCTGCATAATCAGCTTTAAACTTTTCTGCCTCTGCACGAGCTTGTTCAGCAGCTTCTAAGTCTTTAGCAATTCGTTCTTTACGTTCAGTCATCATAGCCAATAATGGTTTATATGCAAAACGCGCCAATAGCCAAACTAATATAAAAAAGTTCAACATTTGAGCAAGAATCGTTCCAAGGCTTAAGTCAACCAAGGTTATTCCTCCTCGTTATTATCTGAATAACAAAATAAATGCAACTACTACACCGATGATAGGCATTGCTTCAATCAAACCAATCGCTACGAACATAGTAGACATCAATTGACCGCGCAATTCAGGTTGACGTGTAATACCTTCGATTACTTTACTAGATACAAGACCGTCACCGATACCTGCACCAATGGCACCACAACCTACTGCGATCGCTGCTGCTAATGCGAATAAACCTTGAGCTTCCATAATATATCCTCCATATACAATAATTAATGTTCCTCACTAAGAGCCATTCCTAAGTAGGATGCTGTAAGAACGGTAAAAATAAAGGCTTGAATAATGCCGATAAACAAACTAAAAGCAATCCAAACCCATGGTACAGGTACAAACCAAGGCAAGTTATATAATACTTCTAACAAAATTTCACCAGCTACGATATTACCGAATAGACGGAAAGCAAGCGTAACAGGTCTAGCAATCTCTTCAAAGATATTAAGTACTAGCAAAGCCTTGTAAGGTCGTACAAAATGCTTAAAGTAGGATAAACCTTTAACTTTAATCCCCATAACCCATACTACTAAGGTACTGCATAAAGCCAATGCAATTGTAGTATTGATATCAGATGTTGGTGATTTTAACGCCTTAAATGTAGGCATTAATCCTAATTCATTTCCTATAAAAATAAATAAGAAAAACGTAAATAACAAGGAACTCACCATTGGCCAATGACGACCCAAATTTGGAGCTAGTTGCCCCTCTAAGCCTTCTAATATAGATTCCACTATATTTTGCAAGCCTACAGGCACCAATTTACGTCCTCGGGTGGCTAGTACTGTTATCAGTATTACAATAGCCATAGTAACCCATGTAGCAATTAAGGTATCTATATTAAATGTCAACCCCAACCACTGCACGACCTCATGGTGTCCCGCATGTAATTCCACGTTCTCAACCCCTTTCATAAATATAATAAAGACTTAATATATTTACAATTAATATAAATATAACATCTATGTATCATCATACATCGTTATAGATATATAATCAACACTTGAAAGACGAACAATCTCAATTACTCATAGATACTTTGTGTATAATGCATTATTGGAATCTTTCTACCCTTTACTAGTATCTCAAGATTAGAAATGGCGACTGAGCCACCAGTACACCGCATATAATGCAGGCTGAATAAGCGCGATACCTATAAACATACTAACAGCCTCTACACCTGGGATTTTCAGGCCTAGTACAACTAAAGAACCTACTAACATAAGACGCCAAATCATCTGTCTACGAGTTTTACGAACTGTTTTATAAGGGTCCCCTGACACAATGGATTGTCCATGCAACGCAAGACTAAGCAAGTAGAGAACCATTATAAAAACTCCCCACAACCAACCCCACAGGTATTGTTCTAAGCCACATAAAACTTGTATTATACCGCCTAAAAAGGCAATAAAAAAACAAGTCAGTAGTACACGAACTATGAATTTAATATATTGATTCATATATACCTCACTACTTAACTTGTTTATATAACATATAAAAACCGGTTATAGCTCCAATAAGACCAAATATAACCATACATAACGGTTCAGTTCTAAACCAACTATCTAGTATATATCCAATCCAAATAAAGCCACCTATACAGAAAACGAGTGTGAGCCCCGCCGATGTCGCCATGGCGAGGGCTTTCACTAGGTCCTTATCCATATTATTTACCAAAACGTTCAGGGCGATTAGGATCACCTAAAAACTCATGGCGTAAAGCTTGGATGATGCGTTCAGAAGCTTTACCATCACCATAAGGGTTAACGGAATTAGACATTAATTTGTAAGCCTCTGTATTACTCAATAATTCATGAGCCGCTGCATGTACAGCTTCTTTATCAGTACCTACTAGACGTACTGTACCAGCTTCAACAGCTTCAGGGCGTTCTGTAGTATCGCGCAATACGAGAACTGGTTTACCAAGGGCTGGTGCTTCCTCTTGAATCCCACCAGAATCAGTAAGAATCAAATAGGATTTAGCCATTAAATTAGCAAATGGTTCGTATTCAAGCGGGTCAATTAATGTAACACGTTCTACAGAACCAAGTTCTTCTTGTACAACTTGACGAACCTTAGGATTTTTATGTACAGGAAATACCACTTGAATATCTTTAAATTCATTAATCAAATCGCGAATAGCTTGGTATACATGGCGCATAGGCTCACCCAAATTTTCACGACGATGTGTGGTAACAAGAACCGTACGTTTTTTAGGATCTAATGCATTGATAGACTCATCATCAAAAACATAGTTTTCTTGCACAGTTGTATCAAGAGCATCAATAACAGTATTCCCAGTTACATATAAATGCTCTGTATTAATATTTTCTTTTTTTAGATTACTTTCAGAACTAGCTGTTGGTGCAAAGTGATATGTCGCAATAGAACCTGTCAACTTACGGTTCATTTCTTCTGGGAATGGAGAGTAAATATCACCAGTACGAAGGCCTGCTTCTACATGGCCTACAGGAATTTCTTGGTAGAAGGATGCTAAAGCACCAGCAAAGGTAGTGGTAGTATCACCATGTACAAGAACTACATCAGGTTTAGCTTCTTCTAATACATCTTTAAGGCCCATCAATGCACGGTTTGTTACATCGTACAACGTTTGACCTTGGCTCATAATATTCAAGTCGTAATCAGGGGTAATATTAAACAAGTTTAGTACTTGATCGAGCATATCGCGATGTTGTGCCGTAACGGTTACAACCGGTTCCATATCAGGTGCTGCTTCTAATGCTTTTACAAGAGGAGCCATCTTGATAGCTTCAGGTCTTGTACCAAAGATTGTCATAACTTTTAACATAGTTGCCTCCAACATAGTAGGATAGAAAAAATGGGGCGCTAAGCGCCCCACATATGGTTATTTCTTGTGGGAATCCTCAGATTCCTCTAAAGCTTTTGCCAATTCTTCACGATCAAAAGAAATAGTTTCATCTGAATCGCTACGTTCAATTGTAGGACGTGGTAGTGGATGACCAGCTGCATCGCTATGAGTAATAACCCCGAGACGACGAGCCACAAAAATACTACCTAAGAAAATAACAAATACCAATGCAATGCCAATCCAAGCATTGACCTCTGCCACTATGACAGATACGCCACCAAACAGAGCCGTTACGGCATACATCATTAGCACTGCTTGCTTTTGGGATAAACCTTGAGCCAATAAGCGGTGATGCACATGCCCTTTATCAGGCTTGAAAATTGGTCGGCCACTAATTTTACGACGTACGATAGCAAATAATGTATCGAGAATCGGTAATCCTAACACGATTGCTGGTACTACTAATGCAATAGTAGCAGCAGTTTTAACGGCCCCCATTACAGAAATAGCGGCTAATGTATAACCAAGGAGCATAGAGCCCGTATCACCCATAAAGATTTTTGCTGGGTTAAAGTTATACCGTAAGAAGCCTACTGTCGCACCTGCTAGTGCAAGTGAAATACAAGCAAGGTCAGTTTGACCAAGTTGTAGTGTCATAGCACAAACAGCAATGCACGCAATAAAGGAAATCCCCGCAGCCAAACCATCTAGTCCATCGATGAGGTTTACGATATTCGTAAAGCCTACAATCCAGAAAATAGTCAATGGGGCCGCCCAATATTTAAGGTACACTACACCACCCCAAGGAAGATTGATGAAGTCTACTCGAATATCATAAGCTACCAAAATAGCTGCTGCTATAATTTGACCCATTAACTTAGTCTTTGGCTCAATCTGTTTAATATCATCCCATATGCCAACAAGCACAAGAATAACTGTACCGAGTACAAATCCAAATAATTTATGGTCATGTGGAATAGATCCATTAAAGAGAACCGATCCCATATAACCGAGAAAGATTGCTAAGCCACCAAGTCGTGGAATAGCACCATGATGTACCTTTCGGGCATCAGGTTTATCTATTGCCCCAACAGCAACGGCAAAGCGTTTTACCAAAGGGGTAAGTGCAAAAGTTATGATGAGCGCCAGAGCAAAGGCCCATACATAATCGAGCACATAATCACTCATAAGACACCTCCAACAACTAGGTTGAAAACAATATTAGTTCGTCAAGCTACGAATAGGTGCAGGAATGCGACCACCACGAGCAATAAATTCAGCTGCACTATATGGGCTCACTTCAATGATTGGAGCATAGCCTAATAAGCCACCAAACTCAACAACCTCGCCTACCGTTTTACCAGGAACAGGAATTACACGAACTGCAGTTGTCTTATTATTAATCATACCAATAGCAGATTCATCAGCAATAATTGCAGAAATTGTATCCGCTGTGGTGTCTCCAGGAATAGCGATCATGTCAAGGCCAACAGAACATACACATGTCATAGCCTCTAATTTATCGAGGGATAAACTGCCACAAGATACGGCATCAATCATACCCGCATCTTCAGATACTGGAATAAATGCACCACTAAGACCACCTACGTGAGAAGATGCCATAAGACCACCTTTTTTCACCGCATCATTAAGCAATGCAAGTGCTGCTGTAGTACCATGACAACCACAAGAGGATAAGCCCATTTCTTCAAGAACGTGAGCTACCGAGTCGCCAACAGCTGGAGTTGGTGCCAAGGACAAGTCAATAATACCGAATGGTTTACCAAGACGACGAGATGCCTCTTGAGCTACTAATTGGCCTACACGAGTAATTTTGAAAGCAGTGCGTTTAATCGTTTCGGCTACAACGTCAAAGGATTGACCACGTACAGACTCTAGTGCGTGTTTTACAACGCCCGGACCAGATACGCCTACAGAAATAGCACTATCACCTTCAGTGACACCAAAGAAGGCACCTGCCATGAATGGGTTATCCTCTACAGGATTACAGAAAATAACGAGCTTAGCACAGCCAAGAGCATCATTATCCTTTGTAAGCTCTGCCGTTTTCTTAACGATAATCCCCATGTCACGAACCGCATCCATATTGATACCTGTTTTAGTAGACCCAACACCTACAGAGCTACATACGATATCTGTAGTTGCCAACGCTTCTGGAATGGAATCAATCAAAATGCGGTCAGCTCGTGTAGCACCCTTTGTTACAAGTGAGGAGAAACCACCGATAAAGTTTACACCTACTGTTTTAGCAGCACGATCCATAGCTTCTGCAATAGGCACATAAGATGTTAAATCACTACCACCAGCAATAAGAGAGATAGGCGTTACAGAAATGCGTTTGTTAATGATAGGAATACCAAACTCACATTCAATATCCTCACCAGTAGAAACAAGGTGTTCTGCTTCTTTTGTAATACGATCATAAATGCGATCACATAACTCTTTGCCAGAGCTAGATGCGCACTCAAGCAAGCTAATACCCATTGTGATAGTACGTACGTCAAGCTTGTTATCATGAATCATCTGATTCGTTTCTAAAATATTGTCTATAGATAACATAGTGCCTCCTATCCCACACGGTGCATGCTTAAGAAAATATCAGCATGTTGTGCACGGATTTCAACACCAAGTTCTTTACCAAGTGTAGCTAAAGCCTCTTGAATAGATGTTAAGTCCTTCACATCTTCAGACTTAGTTTCACACATCATAATCATATTAAAAACGCCATCAAGAATGGTTTGATTAATAGACATAATATTTACGCCGTGGTTAGCAAGTACAGTACTAACTCCTGCGATGATACCAACGCGGTCAACACCGACTACGGTAACAACTAATTTCATAA
Organism: uncultured Veillonella sp.; assembly: GCA_934202215.1. Taxonomy (GTDB): domain Bacteria; phylum Bacillota; class Negativicutes; order Veillonellales; family Veillonellaceae; genus Veillonella. The sequence goes on along the minus strand of CAKPXR010000034.1, from coordinate 7,959 downwards.
CATCACCTTTTCTGAGCACTACAAACTATTTAACCCATATAGGGAATTTTAACCCATATAGGGAATTCAATAAACTATATTAATATATTATATCACATTTATAACTTTTCTACGGTGAAATCTTCATGAGTTTTCATGTAAAACCATATTTTATGCCTCATCGGATAATGCAGCCGTTACGATAGCCTCTCCTGCTGTCAATAACGCCACTAAACCTTTATCACCTTTATAGCTTTCACCATAGATTTTATACAAATCTTCCGTACCAGACGGACGTGCTACAAACCAACCCGTTTCTATTTCTACACGAATGCCATCAATTGGCATATCCTTGTACAAGGATGTGGTACGAATATTTATAATAGGATCTCCATCAACCTCTGTAGCCGTAATTGAACTTGCATTCAACTGCTTCAACTTAGCCTTTGCCGTTTTTGTACAAGCTGCATCAATGCGACCAAATCGCGGTTCCCCAAAACCGTCAATAAGATTATTATAAAGACGATCTACAGTAACCCCCATGACTGCATACATTTCCATCGCTAATAGAGCCATCACCATACCATCTTTATCGGTAGTCCATACAGTGCCATCCTTCTTGAGAAACGATGCACCAGCAGATTCTTCACCGCCAATACCAATTTCTCCATCAAATAAAAGGGAGCTAAAATACTTAAAGCCTACCGGAACTTCATAAATAGGTATTTCTTTAACAGCAGCCCATTTATCAATCACCGTAGTACAAACAACCGTTTTACCGACCCCTTTGTCCGTCCAACCTCGAGTTGTAAACAAATAATCCGCTGCTGCTGTAAGGAATGCATTGGGAGAAACAAGTCCATCCGCAGTAACAATGCCATAACGATCATAGTCAGGATCATTTCCAACAGCAAGATCATAATTGCCAATCTGTTTAATCACATCAGCCATAGCATATTCAGAGGAGCAATCCATTCTCACCTTTCCATCATGGTCATAGGTCATAAAGCTAAAGGTTGGATCGTACTCATCATTGATGATATCCATATTGAGATTATATCGTTCTTTAATAGCACGCCAATAACCAAGGCCACTACCACCTAAGGCATTGACAAGAACCTTAGGCTTAGCACTTTGAATGGCTTCCATGTTAATGATAGAAGATAATTCTTCAACATATAAACCTTTATAATCATAAGGCACTTGTTGATCTGGCTCAATATTATCAATACTAATGCGTTTGAACCCTTCTAATTCACAGTATGCACGAACGTACTCATTAGCGCGGGTTTCAATCCATTTTGTAATGAGCGTATCAGCAGGACCACCATTTGTAGCATTATACTTGATACCACCATTATCCGGAGGATTATGAGACGGTGTAATAACGATACCATCTGCCTTATCATCATGACTTTCATTATACCGAATAATAGCACGAGAGACTGACGGTGTAGGTACAAAATCCATATCCACATCAACCATTGCAACCACACCATTACCAGCAAGTACCTCAAGCACTGTTACTAATGCAGGCTGCGACAAAGCATGTGTATCTTGGCCCACAAAAATCGGACCTGTGGCACCAAATTGACCTCGACCATCACAGATGGCCTGTGTAATAGCTGCTACATGTAAATCCGTAAAGGTACCATTTAACGAGGTACCACGGTGGCCTGATGTGCCAAAGGATACGAGTTGTGTCGGATCAGTAACATCCGGTGCATTATCAAAATAGGCATCCACTAAAGTTTGTACATCTATAATATCTTGTTCTTGTACAGGCATACCTGCTAATTTGTGAGCCATAGGAACCTCCTAATCTCATCATAAGGGCTCTAAGCCCTCAAGTCTTACTAAATTTAATAGTTTTACGATTGTTTCTACTAATGGTTTAATAACAAATTTCAGAAAGCTCAAAATGCATATATCAATCATAAAATATTATATTTACACATGATTAATATGAAATGACACATACATCATTTTGAGTTTACTCACTGATTATGTACAGTTTGTGTATTATCCTCTAGAGTAACACGCTTATTCTTTAACTGTTCACAGACTTCAGTAGGGATAATAGGTTGCGTAAATCCTTGACCAATGACCTCTTGTGCATCAGTTATCAAAATAAACACATTCGGATCAGCTTCTTGAATGACCTCTTTCAACTTATTTACTTGCAACAGATTAACTGCTACCATAACGATTTGCTTCGGTGTACGCGTATAGGCACCAATGCCATTAATGATAGTAGCCCCACGACCAACCTTATTGATGATGCATGCACATACCTCGTCGGTACGATAGGTAATGATGAAAGCAACCTTCCGCTGGTTAAAGCCAATAACTACCTTATTCGTAATAATAGTATACACATACACACTAATAAGCGTTACTGCTACTGCTTCAAGGCCAACAACGCCAATTGCGGCAACGAGAATAGCGCAGTTAATGGCACTATTAATGGACCCCATTTGAAGCCCATAATACTTACGTACAATGAGTGCAATCGGATCAAGACCACCCGTGTTGCCACCGACGCGGTACACAATACCAAGTCCTACACCAGTTGTAATACCGGCCATCATAGAACTCAATAAGGGATCTCTAATAATCACGTCATATTGCAAAAAATTAAATAAATCAACCATCCAAGATAACATCAACGTGCCATACAAGGTCTTGATAACAACACGTGTGCCTAGCCACTTCCAGGCTGCCCAAAATATAGGAATATTTAAGATCATATTCCAAGAACCAATGGATAACCCAGTTAAATAATACAAAATCAAGCCTACCCCACTAATACCAGTGCTAACCAATTTGTGTGGCAATACAAAGGCATCAATACCGGCACCAAATATGGCACATCCAAGGATAACCATGAGGCTTTCATAGACAACAGTTTTATACTTAGCGAACATAGCTCCCTCCAAATTGCCATTTCACTATAAATATTCTATAATGAACTAACTAAAATATACGCTATTTACAATACATGTAAGAATAAAACAATATGCGTATACAAATTCATCATAAACCACTTAATGGTTATTTTCAATCACTTTATAAGAGTATAAAATAAACATATATACTGCATATATTACATACGTTACAAACGAGGCTATTATGAGTAAAAGTTTTGAGCAACTCGGTTGCAGTAAAATCAATATAGGTCTTGCTATTACTGGCAAGCGCGAAGATGGATATCACGATATCGACTCTATATTCCAATCCATTCGCCTTAGCGATTCCATTTATTTTGCTAAGCATCATTCCGTAGTTTTCTCTGGTGGTGCTCCAGAATTACCAGAGTATATGCAAAAACTAGTGACTTACGGTGAAGAGAATCTTGCCCTCAAAACATTACGGGCAGTCCAAGCTTATACGGGATGTAAAGCAGGCGCCGCAATCCACCTATTAAAACGCGTGCCTATCCAAGCAGGTCTTGGTGGTGGCAGTGCTGATGCGGCAGCTATGTTAGTAGGCCTCAATCGCTTCTGGGATTTACGCCTCACTCAAGAGGAACTCTTAAAAATCGGTGCTACCCTTGGGTCTGATGTACCATTCTTATTACAAGGCGGCACCGCACGCGGCACGGGTCGTGGTGAAATATTAACATACGGAAAGTCTCCAGATCCACATTGGCTATTGCTAGTGAAGCCTAAGATTTCAGTCTCTACGGCAGCTGCTTATGGACGCTTCAATGGCAAGTCAGTTGCAACCAAACAAACCATAGATACAGTCCACAATCACTTAGAAAACAATGACTTAAAATCTGCTTTCCTAGCTAGTGCGAACACCTTTGAAGAACTACTCTTTCCCGACCACGAAGAGCTTGTTATGTGCAAAGATTTCTTTACGAGTCGTGGGTATCCAACTATCATGACTGGTAGTGGTCCTACAATGGTAGTATTACTCGACAAGCCGATGGAAGCATTACAGCTGCAAGAAGAGATTAAAGCAGCAGGCCATGATTGGCTTTCTCTCATTACAAAAACATGTACACAGGAGGACTTACCATGACAAAACGGTTACAACCAATACGCTTGGATGCTTATAAACCTCTACGCGAAGTTGTAAGCGAAACATTGCGCCAAGCCATTCAAGATGGTGTTTTAAAACCTGGTGAACGCCTTATGGAAATTCCTCTAGCCGAAGAACTTGGCGTAAGCCGTACACCAATTCGCGAAGCCATTCGCAAGCTTGAACTAGAAGGCTTTGTTGTCATGGTCCCTCGTCGCGGTACATATGTAGCAAATATATCTTTAAAGGATATTACTCAAGTATTTGAAATTCGATCTGCTCTCGAAGAGCTAGCTGCAGGTCTTGCAGCGGAACGCATTACAGAAGAGGAAATCGAAACCTTGGAACGAATGCTTGTAGAAATTGGAGACCATATGGAAAACAAAGATATGGAATCCGTCGTAGCAGCGGACGTGGAATTTCACGAAGTTCTATACCGAGCCTCTCGCAATGAACGACTTGCAGACATCGTTCACAACTTACGCGAGCAAACCTATCGGTTCCGTAGCTTTTCTATGAACCAACCAGGCCGCCTTAGAAAAACTTGGGAAGAACATCGCCTATTAGTAGAAGCTATCGCTTCACATAACGCTACACAAGCTCGGAAACTTGCTAGAATTCATATGGAACATTCTGAACAAACCTTACTACAAGGCATGGAAGAATCTCAGGAATTCATTAAATCTTAAAGAAATATCCTAGTTGCTATGCAATAATAAATTATTAATAAAATCCTTCACTCTTGTGAGGGATTTTTGTTTTACAGAGTCTATAGAAATTGATACAATATCATTAATAATTATATGAATTCTTTTTATGAGAAAGGGGCTTTTTTATGGAAGCAATGCTCAATGATGCTATTACTACCATTAATGGCTATTTATGGAGTTATTTCATCATTTTTATCCTCATCGGCGCAGGTCTCTTCTTTACCATGACAACGAATTTTGTACAAATTCGTATGATTAAAGAAATGATTCGTCTCGTAGTCAACGGTGCAGGTAGTTCTACTGAAAAAAATCATGTATCTTCATTCCAAGCATTCTGTGTTAGTACCGCATCTCGTGTAGGTGTTGGTAATATCGCAGGTATCGCCATTGCCGTTGTACTTGGTGGCCCTGGTGCTATCTTCTGGATGTGGGTTATCGCACTCATCGGTGCTGCCACAGGCTTCATTGAATCTACGTTAGCACAAATTTATAAGGAACCTGTTGCTAAAGGCGGTTTCTACGGTGGTCCAGCCTACTATATTCGCTATGGTTTAAACAACAAAGCATTATCTGTTTTATTTGCTATTCTAATCAGTATTACATACGGTTGGATTTACAACTCTGTACAAGCGAACACATTAGCTGCATCACTTCAAGTATTTAACTTTGATGTATCCTACACCGGTGCTGTTGTAGCCATACTTCTTGGCCTCATTATTTTTGGTGGTATTCATCGCGTTGCCAAAGCATCTGAAATTATCGTTCCTATCATGGCTGTACTATATATTGCTACTGCATTATTCGTAGTCATTATGAACATTACCCAATTTCCACATGTTATTTATACTATTATTACTTCAGCCTTTGAACCAGCCGCTGCAGGTGGTGGTCTACTAGGCGCTACTGTAATGAATGGTATTAAACGTGGCTTATTCTCTAATGAAGCAGGTGAAGGCTCTGTTCCTAATGCAGCGGCTACTGCATCTGTTAATCACCCTGTAGAACAAGGTCTTGTCCAAGCATTTGGTGTATTCCTTGATACTTTCATCATTTGTACAGCTTCAGCATTCATTGTACTCATGGTTGGCGACTATAGCACAACAGGTTTAACTGGTGTTGCGCTAGTACAACATAATCTAGAACAACAACTTGGTTCTTGGGCACCAACAGCGGTAGCAATCTTTATCGTAATGTTCTCTTTCAGTTCATTAATCGGTAACTATTACTATGGTGAAATCAATATTAGCCACTTAACAGAAAAAAGATTCTATCTTCATTTATTCCGTATCGGTGTAATTATCATGACATTTGTAGGCTCCATTGCTTCTCTTGATCTAGTATGGAATTTAGCCGATTTATTCATGGCATTCCTAGTATTGACTAATATCAGTTCTATCGTACGTATGGGCCGCACAGCAGGCCTTGCCCTTGATGACTATATTAAACAACGTAAGGCCGGTATCGAAAGCCCTGTATTCAACCGATCCGTTCTTAATCATACATATGGTATCGTATGGTGGGGGGATGGCCAAACTACAGACTCCTCTGTTCCTCCAACTCCAGTTGAGAACACTGTAGAAAAATAAAATATGTATTCCTAAGAGACTATTGAAAATATATTTCAATAGTCTCTTTTTTTGTAAAAGTATTCATTTTCATAGCTACAAGCATATCATCTAACCAACGTTGTAAGTGATAATTATCACAGTAACTCCCTATATTTTTACGGTTATTTAACATCAAAAACTATAGACTATAGTTATAAATTTATAGAGGGTATTATGTATACAACGTCGAATATTACAGTATGTGTAAAACTAACAAAATTTCATTTACTCTGATATTCAGGAGGTAATTATGAGCGGATATAACCCATACGAAAATATGTTAAATACGTTAGATGTAGCGGCCGAAAAACTTGGCTATACTCGCAACGAGTACGAAGTATTACGTCACCCAGAACGTGAACTTAAGGTTTCAGTGCCGCTTCAACTAGATAATGGTGAGGTTCGTGTATACGAAGGATATCGTTGCCAACACTCTACATTACGAGGTAGTGCTAAAGGTGGCCTTCGATTCCACCCAGACTCTGATGAAAACGAAGTCCGTGCATTAGCTGCTTGGATGACTATAAAAAACGCTATTGCTAATATCCCTTATGGCGGTGGTAAAGGTGGTATCAAAGTTGATCCTAAAACATTAAACCCTCGCGAATTAGAACGACTCACTCGTAACTTTGTTCGTCGTATTGCACCTATTATTGGTGTTAATACTGACGTTCCTGCACCAGACGTAAATACAAATGCTCAAATCATGAGCTGGATTGCTGACGAATATAGCACTTTAAAAGGAGAATGGAGCCCTGGTATTGTTACTGGTAAGCCTATCGAAGTAGGTGGCTCCTTGGGGCGTAACGAAGCAACTGGTCGCGGTTGTCTTATCACATTACAAAGCTACCTTGCTAAGAAAAATTTAGATATTAAAAATCTTACTGTAGCAGTTCAAGGCTTTGGTAATGTTGGTTCCGTAGGTGCTCGTCTCATGGCACAGGCAGGTGCTAAAGTTGTAGCAATTGGCGACGCAAGCGTTAATATTTACAACCCTAACGGTTTAGACGTAGAAAAAGCATATGAATATGCTAACGCCAATGGACGTTCCCTTAAAGGTTATAGCGAGCCTGGTATGACTACAATTGGTCCCCAAGAATTATTGTCTCAATCAGTTGATGTTTTATATATGGCAGCACTTGAAAACCAATTGAACAAAGACAATATGGAAAATATCCAAGCTAAGATCATTTTAGAAGGTGCTAATGGTCCTACTACTAACGATGCCGATAAATACTTCTATGAAAAAGGTATCGATATTATCCCTGACGTTCTTGCTAACGGCGGCGGTGTAGTTGTATCCTACTATGAATGGGTACAAAACAAAGCTAGCTTCTACTGGACCGAAGAGGAAGTTAACGAAAGATTAACTAAGAATATGAAAAATAGTTTTGAAGCCGTTTGGGAAATGCAACATAAATACAATGTACCACCACGTCAAGCAGCATACATGGTTGCCCTTGAACGACTCGTAGTCGAAACAAAATGGCGCGGTTATAACTGTTAGACTTCCATATCTCTATAAATTCTAACCCAAAAAGGCGTAAGCTCTATATGAGTGATATGTACCCCCTTTACTGGACAACCAGTAAAGGGGGTATTTTCATGAGATATAGTTATGAATTTAAAAGAAA
>CAKPXR010000033.1 GCA_934202215.1 uncultured Veillonella sp. | reverse complement strand
GGCGATGAAAAACAAGTAGAGGCCTTGTATCGCACGCTAGAAGAACTTGTGTTCTTATACCGTGAAGGCAGTACTATCACTGAGTCCCAAGTTCGTATTGCCACAAAACTTGTTGCTAATGGCAAAGCTGATGCTGTACATACTATGTTTGAAGATACCTTATCCGTTAACATGCGGGGTAAAAATATTACGCCTAAAACGGAAGGTCAAAAATACTATGTAGATAGTATTCGTAAAAATACCATTACCTTTGGTATTGGCCCTGCTGGTACAGGTAAAACTTTCCTAGCTGTAGCTTTAGCTGCATTTTATTTAAAAAACCGCAATGTAGATAAAATTATTTTGACTCGCCCTGCTGTAGAGGCTGGTGAACGATTAGGCTTCTTACCTGGTGAATTACAAGACAAAGTAGATCCGTATTTGAGACCTCTGTATGATGCATTACATGAAATGTTTGGTATCGAGCAAGTACAACGCTTTATGGAACGCGGTACTATCGAGGTAGCACCACTAGCATACATGCGTGGTCGTACATTAGAAAATGCTTTCGTTATTCTTGATGAAGCACAAAATACGACGGCTGAGCAGATGAAAATGTTCTTAACCCGTTTAGGTAATAACTCTAAAATGGTAGTCAACGGCGATAAGACGCAAATTGACTTGCCACCACGTGTTGTGTCTGGTCTCGGCGAGGCTGAAAAGGTATTGCGTCATGTACCTGGTATTAATATGGTTTACTTTAGCGATCAAGACGTTGTCCGTCATGATTTAGTAGGTCGCATTGTAAAAGCTTACGATGCATATCACGAACGTAAGTTAGCTGGTGAGACTGCAGAATCTAACGCAGTATCCAAAGAGAATATAGCGAAAGGATAAGCATGTATATAAATATTAGCTATGATGAAGGAATTCAAGAGGATTCCAATATTGAGGCCGTTATACGCAAGGTCTGTGATGAAGTGAGTCGCGTATATGGTCTTGAAGAAGATGAAATGAGTATTTTACTCTGCGATAATGCAAAAATTCACGAGCTCAATAAGGAATATCGCGGTATCGATAGACCAACCGATGTATTGTCCTTTGCTCTAAATGAAGGGGATGATTACGAAGGTAGTGAAGAGGAACATCACTTACTGGGGGATATGATTATTTCTTTAGAGCGTACTCGTGAACAGGCTATTGAATATGGACATAGCTTTGAACGAGAATTAGCGTATTTAACGACTCACAGCTGCTTACATATTTTAGGTTATGACCATATGAGTGACGAAGATAAAAAAGAGATGCGTACTGAAGAGGAATTTATCTTAGGTAATCTTGGTTATGTGCGGGAGGATGCACCATACAATGAATAAGAACGAACATTTTAAATCTGGCTTTGTGGCCGTTGTAGGACGCCCTAATGTTGGTAAATCTACATTAATTAATGCCCTTATTGGCGACAAAATCGCTATCGTATCCGATAAGGCTCAAACAACGCGTAACCGTATTATCTGTGTATATACAGATGAAGCAAAACAAATTGTTTTCATGGATACACCAGGTGTACATAAGCCAAAACATAAATTAGGTGAATTTATGGTAGATGCTGCCATTGAGTCCTTAAAAGAAACAGAAGCTGTTTTATTTGTAGTAGCAGGTAATGAAAAGCGCGGCCCTGGGGATAACTTCATTATTGAACAATTGAAACGTGTAAAGGTTCCTGTATTCTTAGTAGTTAACAAGATTGATACTCTCAAAAAAGAAGAGCTTTTAGAAGCCATTGTTTCTTATCAAGATGCATATCCATTTGCAGGGGTCATTCCTATTTCTGCTAAAGATAAAGAGAACTTAACTGAAGTTCTTAAGGTATTAGAGGAAACATTACCTGAAGGTCCGCAATACTTCCCAGAAGATATGATTACGGATCAACCAGAACGTTTAATCATCTCCGATATTGTGCGCGAAAAAATCTTATTGGCTACAAGGGATGAAATTCCTCATGCTATCGCTGTAGATGTAGATGAAATGAAAACCCGTGATGATGGTACAACCTATATCCGCGCTACTATCTACTGTGAACGAGACTCTCAAAAGGGCATCATCATCGGTAAAAAAGGGGCCTTGTTAAAACAACTCGGTGCTGAAGCGCGTGTAGATATTCAAAAATTATTGGCTACAAAGGTATACTTAGACCTTTGGGTTAAGGTTAAAAAGGATTGGCGCAATAAATCTGGCATGTTATCTGAACTTGGTTATAGAAAATAATTTTTGTTATAATAAAAACTAACTTGTTTTCTCAATTGTATGAAAGGAGTTAAGATGGATAGTGTAGATGGTCTGTTACCCATAGGGTTTGGTCTTGTATGTATATTTTTAATTAACTTTTTTGTGGTTGCAAAGTTCTCCTTTGCCCGTCTTCGTAAAGAGCATGTAGAGGATATGGATATCCTCTTGGAAAAGGATCGAGAGTTTTTATTAAGGCTCTATCAAAACCCTGAGTATTTCTTGAATACGACTCAGTTTTTGATTTTATTTTTTATCTTAGCCCTTGCAGGAACAGGTACCTATGTATTTGATAATATCGTAGATCAACTTGTAGCGGTATTTAATCTACATAGCACATGGATGCACTTTGTACTAGATATACTTTTACTGCTATTTATTAGCTTAATTGTTCTTATCTTTGGTGAAATCGTACCTAAAGCATTAGGCTTATCCTTCCCAACAAAGTACGTAAATACATATTGCCGTATCGTAGTAGCGGCAGGTCGTTTGGTATATCCGTTTATTTGGATTGCTAGCAAAATCTCCACAGTTATTTTGGGATTTTACAAAACAAAATATTTAACAGAGCTAGACCTTGTATACTCTGAAGAAGAAATCCGTATGATGATTTCTCGAAGTCATGAAGAAGGTCAACTAGACCAAGTAGAATCTGAGTTGATCGACAATGTATTTAACTTTGTAGACCGTAGAGCCAAAGAGGTTATGGTACCTCGTCAAGATGTGGACTGTATTTTCGTTGAAGACGGTTACGATGAAGCAATGAAATTTATTCGTTCTAAAGCACATACCCGTTATCCTCTATGTGTGGAGGATAAGGATCATATTATCGGTCTTGTTCATATTAAGGACCTCATGGAACGTCCTAATCAAGCGCGTAAGGATTTGCGTAATGTAAAACGAGATATTTTAACTGTGCCAGAGGTAATGAAATTATCTACATTACTACAATACATGAGAACTCGCCGTATTTATCAAGCTGTTGTTGTAGATGAGTACGGTGGTATGGTTGGTCTCGTAGGGCTTGAAGATATTATTGAAGAGCTCGTTGGGGATATTCAAGACGAACATGAACCACACTTACCAGCTAAAATTGCTTATGCAGATGGATCCTTCGAGTTTGATGGTAAGGTCCTCGTAGATGAAGTGGAAGAAATGATGGACGTTGAAATCGACGACTCAGATTCTGATACAATTGGTGGCTATGTATTTGGTCTCTTAGAACGGACACCAATCGTTGGTGATACTGTGGATGCATTGGGATATACCTTTGAAGTAACACAAATGCAAGGCTATCGCGTTTCTCGTATTAAAGTAACACCTTTACCGGTAGAGGAAACAACGGAAGAAGAACATGAAGAAGCTTAATGGTGGTTTTAACACACCTGCTATCGTCATTAGCCGAAAAAAATATAAGCTATACTCCGTATTTACTTTTATCACACCTAGCTTAGGGCTTATTCGTGCATCTATACCGCATAAGCGTATGATGACCATGCGTAATAGTTCCTATTTACGTCCCTTTAGTGCTATGTATATTACAGTGGTACCTGATGGTGAATATGTAAATGTCACACAAATTGATGGTTCCTATGTGGTAGAATCGTTAGATGTGAATTTAGATAATATTGCTTATGCAGCAGTGGCCAGTGAGCTCATTCAAGAACTATTTGCTATGTATGATGTAGATCGCAAGGTATTTGATACCGTTGTAAACTACTCTAAGCAAATTCGGCGCCGCAATGTACAACTAGGAACGATAATGCTTGGGTGGCAATTGCTGTCCTTAGCAGGGGTTGTGCCCAGCGCTAATGCTTTTTCACATCAAGATGGCATTAAGCCATTCTGGTTGCAGGTGCGAGAAACAACAAATCTTAGTATTTCTCATTCTGTGAAAGCTGGATTACCTCAAATTCTCGCTTATCAGTGGGGCGAAGACACACCTATAGAACTTCCCAAAACAATTTGGAAGGAACTTAAAAAGCTACTATTTGCATACTGCGAGCAAGAAATCGGTAAACCATTACAAAGCGTTAAGTTTTTAAATTCCATAATTTAATGATAGTAAAAAGGCAGTTTGAGAGATCAAACTGCCTTTTATTGGAATATATTATGAGGTACTATATGGATACAATATTCTCTTCATTGCCTGTAGAAAAAATAAATGAAGATAAAACTTTAGATTTACAAGAAATTCAACAAATATATAATTTCCTTTTAACTAATGACTATTATATATTTTCTGATTATGGGTTAGTAAATAAGTTATTTCAAACGATGGTCTTGAACAATCGTTGGGATCCCAAGATAGCAATTAGATACTTTGAATACTTATGTTTTCTAAGTTGGGAATATGAAGCTATCATTCTTCGAGATCTTTTATTAGATAATCATATTAGCCTAGCTGGTGAATTTTGTTTAGATACAGAATTAGTAAAAGATGGACTAAGTTATTTTAGAGATGATGCTATTTGGAGGGGGAAAGATTATTATAGTGACACTATTCCGGCATGTATGTCTAAATGGGCCATTTATTATGAAGAACAAGATCAAAGGTTTCATAAAGTGAAACCGTCAATGATAGAAAATATTGTTATTGAGGTAATTGATGCTGAAAAGAGTATTTATATGATTGAAAAAAGATAATCCTAATAGACAAATGTACATCTGTAATTGACACTTTTAATAACAATTATTTATAATATAATAATGTTATATTATATGTTTTTATAGGAGGTCATTATGCAGCTTTTGGGAAATCTCAAAATACATTTTCTAGCGCTCGTACTAACTGTAGTCGCTGAATTTATAGGCATAAAAAAACTAGGTCCTGTTGTATTATTGCCATTATTGTACACATTGATTCTAGGTTTATTAATTTCTATTCCTAAGTTTAAAATCCTAACCATTAAACAGATGGAGAAATCCGCAGATTATATTGGTATTGCCGTTATGATCTTAATGGTAAAAGTAGGTTTAGGCATTGGTCCAAACCTTGGTATTCTTACAAGTGCAGGTTGGGCGTTATTATTACAAGAGCTTGGCCATTTCTTGGGTACTATTGTATTTGGTTTACCAGTAGCTTTATTAGTAGGCATGCGTCGCGAAGCAGTAGGTGCATGTTACTCTGTAGACCGTGAGCCTAACGTAGCAATTATTATCGACAAATTTGGCTTTAGCTCTCCTGAGGGCCGTGGTGTTATGGGCATATACATTTGTGGCGTTCTTATCGGCGCTATGTGGTCCTCCGTATTGGCTGGTATGTTGGCACAATCTGGTTGGTTCCATCCATTAGCATTGGCTATGGGCGCTGGTGTAGGTAGTGCTAGTATGATGGCAGCTGCTACAGCTCCAATCATTGCAGTATATCCAGATTATGAACAACAAATTATGGCGCTTGCTGGGGCTGCAAACTTTTTGACTACCGTTCTAGGCGTATACTTTGGTCTATTTGTTTCTTTACCAGTTATGGAGAAAACATATAACTTCTTTACAGGTCGTACACGTGAACAAGATTTAGCAGAGGAGGTAGCACATCATGAGTAAAAGTGAAAAATTAACACAATTTGTCATCGTTATCTGTATTGCTGCTATCATTACTGCAGTAGGTAATGTAATGGATGGTAAACATCTATTTAGCGATAGTTTAGTTGGCGTAGCTATCTTGGCAGTCCTTGCTACAATTGGCGCGTTGATCTCTAATTTACCATATGCTAATAAATTACCTATGGTATTCTGGGTATCTTTAGTTGGTGTTATTGCATCTTTACCAGGTATACCTGGCCAAGAATGGATTATTGCTAAAACTAGCCAAGTTACATTCCTTGCAACAACAACACCTGTACTTGCTTATGCAGGTTTATCCTTAGGTAAAGATCTTGGTGCGTTCCGTCGTTTATCTTGGCGTATTATTCCTGTTGCACTAGCTGTAACAGCAGGTACTTACATCTGTGCAACAGCCTTAGCACAAGTAGTACTTCATTTAGAAGGTTTAATTTAATACGAAATGATAATGTTAGATGTCTAATCTATGTTAAGATATAATTATAGATTTATATTTCATAAGACATCTATACATTAGGATTCCATGATCGACCGTATTTTATACGGTCGATTTTATAAAGGAGATATTATGAGCCGTATGACAAAGGAAGAAGTTAAAGAACGTGTTTGTAAAGCAATTGTTGATGCACAACCAAGTTTACGAGAATTAGCAGAATCTATTATGGCTGAACCTGAGCTGGGATTTAAAGAGGTAAAAACATCTAAAAAAGTTCAAGATATGTTTGATGAACTTGGCATTTCTTATACTACAGGTCATGCATTGACAGGTGTAAAAGGTAGAATGAAAGGCCGAGATAGTAAATATACGGTTGCCATGGTTGGGGAATTAGATGCCATTCTCTGTCCTCGCCATCCTCGTGCCGATGATTTAACAGGTGCTGCCCATTGCTGTGGTCATAATGTACAAATTACCAATATGTTTGCCGTAGCTATGGGCTTACAAGCCGTGATGAATGAACTAGCTGGCGATGTCGTTTTATTTGCTGTTCCTGCAGAGGAAATGATTGAAATTGATTACCGCAATAAATTGCGTGAACAAGGAAAACTGAAATATATGGGCGGTAAGCAACAGCTCATATATGAAGGTGCTTTTGACGACATTGATATGGCCATGCAAATGCATGTAGAGACAGCCAAAACTCCAGCTGGCGAGATGGGGCTTGGTAGCACCTCCAATGGTTTTGTATCTAAATTGATTGAATATCACGGTAAGGTAGCTCATGCGGCTCAAGCACCTCATGAAGGTATCAATGCTCTTAATGCTGCTTTGATGGGTGTTATGGGGGTTAACTCCATTCGTGAAACTTTTAAAGAAAGCGATTATTTCAGATTCCATCCCATCATTAATCAAGGCGGTACATTGGTAAACTGTGTGCCTGATTATGTTCAAGTTGAAAGCTACGTGCGTGCTTCTAATATTGAAGCTATTGTAGATGGCAACCATCGTGTTAACAGGGCCTTAAAAGCCGGTGGTGATGCAGTAGGGGCCACATGTGTTATTAATGACCTACCAGGTTATTTACCAATGCGTAATGATGAACGTATGAATGCTCTGTTACGTGAAAATTCAAATCCTATCTTTGGCGAAGCCAATGTATACCAAGGTCCACATATTACAGCCAGTACAGACATGGGGGACGTATCTCACTTGATGCCGGTTATCCATCCATGGGTTGGCTGTATCAGTGGTGTACTACACAGTGCAGAATACGAAATCTCTGTACCTGATGTAGCGTACATTAAAACAGCACAAGCCTTGGCTATGACAATCGTAGATTTACTATACGATGACGCAGCAGGCGCTAAAGATGTATTAGACAACTTTACACCAGCCTTAAACAAAGAAACTTATATTGAACTCTTAGATCGCATTGCTAAGGGTGAATAAAATAAACCACCTATCGAAGATGAATTGATTATCTTTGGTAGGTGGTTTACAATTTATTTATATAACTATAATGATTCATTTAAGTCTATGTTCTTATATATTATATAAGTATATTTAGTATATGTTAGAGGCGATTATGAAAGAGAATATTGCTTTACTACTAGCCATCTTGTATCTAATTTATAGATATAAGACTTATAAGAAAGTTAATAAAACAATAGAAGACAGAATAGAAAATGTACACAAACCATTCTTTAAACGCGTACAAGAAGCTTTACAGTGCTCTGAAGAAGAGGCAGAGAAAGTTGGTCTAGCATTAGATAAATATTTTGTACCTTTAGAAAGTAAATTTACCAAAATTGATGATAATACTTATTCATTTATTGATGCAGGCGGTCTGAAAGGGAGATTCTCCATAGATCAAAACTATAATTTATTGACTTTAGTTTATAATGATGTAGATTTATTAGCTTTAGAGCAAGTATAAAAAATATAATTGAGCATTCTTTATTTGTTGGTTTATAGTCTTTGGTATATCGAAAGCCATTTTAGGTATATAAACATTGTAAAAAATATTCAGTCATATGAAGAAGTAATTATCAGGTGTAATAGAATCAATGAAATTAATATATTATTTTGCTACTATAACCTTATTTTTAGCATTCTCCTATAGTGTAGTTCAATATATTCGAAGATCTAGTACAGATATCAATGAAAAATATAGATTGATAAGTTTTGGAATATTCTTGTTTGTGTTTTTTACGGATTTAAAGTTCTTAGATACTATAAATAAACAATTTAAATATCTAGTTGAGTTTTTACTATTATCATTTAGTACTTACTTGTTTTCACTAATATTTAAAAATAGTAATAATAAATGGATTTACTATTTATTTTCTTTCTTTACTGTATTGTTATTTTTAATGTCTATTTTATTCTCGATCTAACTTCCTATTAATCAAACATTACTTATTAGTGTATTTATATATCCTGCATATAAAAATATAATAAGATTGATTGTATTATGAGGACATTGGTATGACTTTTATAATAAAAGAAATTGGATGATCAAATATAAATATAAAAAGATATATTAAAGAAAAACGAAAAGTATATCAAGAAGGAAGAAGACGAATGGAAAAACAAATATCAGCTATATTTTCTCTCTTAAGTTTTAACTATCTTATGTTTAAATATTGGGGTACATGGAAAGTAACTCTTTTAGCATTAATTGGAAACTATTTTTTTATATGTATCCTTATAAAATCATATATTGGTTTACCTAAATTCATTGAGGACTTTAATGTAATTTTTATATTCGGAATATGTGTTTTAGGTGCTTATAATTTGTGGCGTAAAAATAAAGCAGGAACTCTAAATGAGTATGAAAAAAGAGGTTGGTTTTTGATGCGTATTTTCTCATCATTATTTATCTTAGCTGTATTAGTATTTGTTTTAATATTTATATTTATGGAGTATATTTATGGGATATATATCTAGAACTAGATTTATTGCTTTTAATAGCTTTTGTTCAAACAATTATATATATTCTGAAAGATTGACATTCTTCCCTCTGTATTGTTACAATATTATGTATAATATATGCGATGAAGCAGAGTAGTAAACCTCTCTAGCGAGTGAGGATGGTGCAAGCTCACATTTGGTTGAAGGCGCTGTAGAGCATTGGCAGGAACGCAGGTATCTGTTAGTAAAGGCCAACATAGAAAAAAGAGGGCGCAAGCCAAATAGGGTGGAACCGCGGGTATACTCGTCCCTGTAACGTTTTTCGTTACAGGGACTTTTTTGTTTGTAACGAAATGGTTGATTTTATGTCGGTTGTGTAAAGTGGAGGCAGCAATGACATTTCAAGAGATTATTTTAAATCTACAAAAATTCTGGAGCGATCAAGGTTGTATCGTTCAAAATCCATATGATATCGAAAAGGGCGCAGGTACAATGAATCCTGCAACATTCTTGCATGCTATTGGTCCTGAACCATGGGCGGTATGTTATGTAGAGCCTTCTCGTCGTCCAGCAGACGGTCGTTATGGTGATAACCCTAACCGTTTGTTCCAACATCATCAATTCCAAGTTATCGTGAAACCATCTCCAGATAATATCCAAGAATTGTATTTACAATCCTTAGCAACTCTTGGCATTCATGCTGAAGATCATGATATTCGTTTCGTAGAGGATAACTGGGAATCTCCAACATTGGGCGCTTGGGGCCTTGGTTGGGAAGTATGGCTCGATGGCATGGAAGTAACTCAGTTCACATATTTCCAACAAGTTGGTTCCATCGACTGTAAACCAGTTTCTGTAGAAATTACATACGGTTTAGAACGTTTGGCTATGTACATTCAAGGCGTAGAAAACGTATATGACCTTAAATGGAATGAAAATGTTACATACGGTGATGTTTGGCATGCTAACGAAGTTGAACAATCCGTATATAACTTTGAATTAGCTGATACAGATATGCTTTTCAAATTGTTTGATATGTATGAAGCAGAAGCAAAACGCGTTTGTGCAGCCGGTTATGTATTACCAGCTTATGACTATGTATTGAAATGTTCCCACACATTCAACTTGCTTGATTCCCGTGGCGCTATTTCTATCAGCGAACGTACTGCTTTCATTGGCCGCGTACGTGCATTAGCTCGTATTTGTGCACAACAATACCTCGCTAAACGCGAAGAATTAGGTTTCCCACTTTTGAAAGGAGATAAATAAGATGGCAAAGGATTTATTATTTGAAATCGGTGCAGAAGAAATTCCTGCCGGCTTTATGCCAAATATCTTAGGTCAATTGAAACAATTGGCTGAAACAAAATTAAATGATGCCCATCTTCCTTTTGAAAGCATCGCAACATACGGCACACCACGTCGTTTGGCTCTTATCGTGAAAGGTCTTGCTGACACATCTGCTGAAATCAGCGAACGTCATAAAGGTCCTTCTGCATCCATCGCCTATGATGCTGACGGTAATGCAACAAAAGCAGCTATCGGTTTTGCTCGTGGTAAAGGTCTTGATGTAGCTGATCTCGTTGTAGAAGACGGTTATATTTATGCTGAAACTAAAACTGCAGGCGTACCTGCAAAAGATATTGTAACTGACATGTTACCTCAATTGATTACAGGTCTTAACTTCCCTAAATCCATGCATTGGGGTAATTTAGATGCTAAATTTGTACGTCCTGTACGTTGGCTTGTAGCATTACTTGATGAAGAGGTAATCCCTGTAGAATTTGCTACTGTAAAATCTGGTAATGTAACACGTGGTCATCGCTTCTTAGGTGCTGATGAAATTACTATCAAAAATGCAGCATCCTATATCGACACATTAAAAGAAAACTTTGTCATGGTTGATCAAGATGCACGTCGTGAATTGATCTCCAAACAATTACATGATATTGCAGCTTCTAAAAATGCATCCATCGTTTGGGATGATGATTTGTTAGAAGAAATTAACTATCTTGTTGAATGGCCTACAGCTTTGTGTGGTGGTTTTGAAGAGTCCTACTTGGCACTTCCAGATGCAGCTATCATTACACCAATGAAAGATCATCAACGTTACTTCCCATTGGTTGACCAAGAGGGCAAATTGTTACCAATGTTCTTAACAGTTCGTAACGGCTCTGATCATTCTATCGAAGTAGTTCAAGCTGGTAATGAACGCGTATTGCGCGCTCGTTTAGATGATGCTAAATTCTTCTTCAACGAAGACCGCAAGAAACCTCTTATCGACCGTCAAGATGGTTTGACTAAAATCGTATTCCAAGAAGGTCTTGGTAACTTAGCAGATAAAACTGAACGTTTGCTTAAATTGGGTCGTGTATTCGGTGAAGAATGTGGCTTACACGAAGATGCTGCTGTTGTGTTAGAACGCGCTACAGAGCTTGCTAAAACTGACCTTACAACAGGTATGGTTACAGAGTTCACTGAATTACAAGGTGTAATGGGTAAAGAGTACGCTTTACTTGATGGTGAATCTCCTGAAGTGGCAGAAGCTATTTTCGAACAATATTTACCACGTTTTGCAGGCGATGTATTGCCTCAAACTGAAGCTGGTAAAGTATTGTCCATTATTGATAAAGTGGATAACATCGTAGCTACTTTCAGCCGTGGTTTAATTCCTACAGGTTCTCAAGATCCATATGCATTGCGTCGTCAAACAATTGGTATCTTGAACATCTTACTTGGTAGTGAGTGGAATATCAGCTTGCGTCCAATCTTCAAAGCATCTATGGAATTACTTAATGTACCAGCTGAAAAACAAGACGAATTGCTTGGCCAAGTAGAAGAGTTCTTCACACTTCGTTTGAAAAATATCTTCCTTGATCGTGAAGTTCCTCATCATGTAATCGACTTGTTGTTGTCTAACAATGAATTGTCCGTTGCTGATGCTGAAGGGCTTGTAAATGCATTGTTAGCAAATCGTATCGATGAAAATGTTGAGCTTGTTCAAGCTTATACTCGTATGTACAATCTCGTAAAAGATGTAGAATATACAGGTGTTAATAGCGACTTGTTGAAAGAAGATGCTGAAAAAGCATTGTTCGAAGCTGCTTCTAAAGCATCTGAAGCAAGTCTTGCTGCATGGGAAGCTAATGATTATGCTGCAGTTGTAGCTGTTCCAGCTACTTTGGTTCCAGCCATCAACAAATTCTTTGAAGATGTCATGGTTATGGATAAAGACGAATCTATTAAAGCTAACCGTCTACAACTCGTTCGCTTAGCGTACAACGTAATGGCTATAATCGGCGATATTAGTGCATTAAAATAATATATTTTGTATTAGATACATTAAACTTTTACAGAAATATATGAAAGAAGAGGTACTATTTGGTACCTCTTTTTGCTTTTACGAAGAATATACATATTTTATGCAGGAATTTTTGAGATCATGGCGAATATCTTATAATATACAAAGTTGTATGAGGAGATAAATGTCATGAATCATGATGAATTATATAAAGCCTTATGTAAGGTGCCAAACGGCAAAGAAAAGTCTCGTGATAAAATAATTATAGAATTATATATGCGATCTCAAGGAGCATCTCAAAAACAATTAGTGGATGCTCTTAATATGCGTCCTGCTACAGTATCAGAGCAGACCGATATACTCATTGAATTAGGGTATGTAACAAAGCATATTGATTACATGGATAAACGAATTTCCGTAGTAGGCCTCACGGAAGAGGGAAAACGATTAGGTAAATCACTATTACATTCATATGACCAATTTCTTAATGTACTATTTTCTGATTTTTCTGATGATGAAAAAGATGATTTATATCGCTTGTTAGGTAAGTTAAAGCGCCCAATCTTAAGTAAATAATTAGTTTCTCAAAATTATATAGAAAATACTTGCGAACAGTACGTGATTTATGATACTATATTGCTGTTAATTTGAGACAGTCCGCTGCCTATAAGGTGTAGGTATTGAATGTCTGCAAACAGGAGGAAACAATGAACATTATTAACGTACTTGAACAAGAACAACTTCGTACAGACATCCCTACGTTCCGCGCTGGTGACACAGTTCGTGTACACGTAAAAGTAGTGGAAGGTTCTCGCGAACGTATCCAAGTATTCGAAGGTTTGGTAATTAAACGTCAAAACGGTGGCGTACGTGAAACTTTCACAGTTCGTCGTATTGCATCCGGTGTAGGTGTAGAACGTACATTCCCACTTCACAGCCCACGCTTAGCTAAAATCGAAGTTATGCGCCGTGGTGTTGTTCGTCGTGCTAAATTGTACTACTTACGTAACCTTACTGGTAAAGCTGCTCGTATTCGCGAAAAACGCTAATGTTCATAAAAGGCTGCCGTTGGCAGCCTTTTATTTTTGCTAAAATTTAGATATAAAATATATAGATAATAGAGATATATAAAAGATACATAGAAAGGAGATAGTATGGCAGATTCACCTATCGTACATTGGTTCCCTGGGCATATGGCGAAAGCTACTCGCATGATTACGGAGTATATCAAAAAGGTAGACGTAGTTATAGAGTTATTAGACGCTCGTATTCCCCGTTCTAGTGCTAACCCTGTAATCACTGAACTGGTTGGTCAGAAACCTCATATTGTATTGTTAAATAAAGTAGATTTAGCAGATCCTAAAGCTACAAAGGAATGGACTGAGTTCTTTACTAAACAAGGTATCACTGTATTAGCTATCGATTCTAAGTCTGGCAAGGGTAATAAGAAGTTAATATCTACTGTAGAACGTTTGAGTAAGCCTATTATCGACCGTTGGGTAGCGAAAGGTATTCGCAGTCGCTCTGTGCGTACCATCATTTTAGGTATTCCTAACGTTGGTAAATCTACATTGATAAATTCCTTGGCCGGCTCTGCAGCTACACGTACAGCCAATAAAGCTGGTCATACACGCGGCCAACAATGGGTTAAAATCGGTAAAAACCTTGAATTGCTCGATACACCAGGTGTATTATGGCCTAAATTAGAGGACCAACGCGCTGCAGCTCGCCTTGCCATGACAGGTGCTGTTTCTGATGATGTATATGATTTAGAGCATGTCATTAAACAATTAATTAATCATTTATTGACGAATACGCCTAATATTTTGGTGGAACGATATAAATTAAAAGAAGAAGAGATGACAGATGTAGATACAATTCTTGAAAGTATTGGTCGTCGCCGAGGTTGTCTCGTTAGCGGTGGCGTTGTAGATTTTGATAAAGCACGCCGCATCATCTTGCAAGATTATCGCAATACTAAACTTGGTACCATTACATTAGACCAAGTAGATGAAGAACCATACTATCCTGAAGATGGTGAGGAAACACAAAATGGATAAGGAGGTTTTTTCTAAATTAAAGGTTGCAGAAATAAAAGCTCTCTTTGAAACCGAACAAGCCTTAGACATTTTGCCATTGGCTCAAGAGGATACTCGTAGTTCCGTTCAAAAATTAGCTGTTTCTTATATTAAACGTCAAGAAAAAGAGTTAAAAGAACAGCAACGTCTCATGGGCATGTATGACTATGAAGGCATGTTCTATAATCAAGGTACCTATCATGTGGCTGGCGTCGATGAGGTAGGTCGTGGTCCTATTGCAGGACCTGTGACGGTAGCTGCCGTTATCTTGCCGCCTATGACATTAATTCCAGGCCTTAATGACTCTAAAAAGTTAACAGAAGAAAAGCGTGAGGCCCTCTACGATATCATCATGGACGAAGCTGTAGCCGTAAGCTGCATTTCCTACGGCCCAGAAAAGATTGATGAGCTAAATATCTATGAAGCAACGCGACAAGCGATGTATGAGGCAATTCGTACGCTCAGCGTTCCAGCAGAAGCAGTAGTGGCTGATGCTATGAAATTGCCTGATTTGACGATTCCCGTTGAATCTATTATTAAGGGCGATAGTAAAAGCGCCAATATTGCTGCTGCATCAATCATTGCAAAGGTTACGCGAGATCGATATATGAAGAGTCTCGATGAGGAATACCCTGGTTATGGATTCGGCATTCATAAAGGCTATTATACGGAGTTACATAAAGAAGCTGTGGAGCAACAAGGTGTAACACCACTACATCGTAAGAGCTTTGAGCCCATTAAATCTATCGTTCGTTGGGTTAAACCTGAGTAATTATATTAATGTAGATTTATCATACAAATTGAATATAGTTCATAACCGTAAAGAGGTTCCTATTGGTCACCGATGTGACTATTAGGAACCTCTTTTCTATTTACTTTCAGAGCCCCCATATTTTACGCTACAAGTAAGTATTACCTATTGAATATTTAGAGATGATTTGGATAAACATGTGAATCATTGTAACTGGCAATGTGACATAGGAGGTAAATATGAAAACGATTAGTACAGGTAAAGCATTTAATGAATTAGATTCAAAGGAGCTTGGAAAATGGGGCGAACGGGTG
>CAKPXR010000032.1 GCA_934202215.1 uncultured Veillonella sp. | reverse complement strand
ACGATGACACAACGTCCAACAGCTATGAAAGTAGTTGTAATTGAACCAAAAGTATTTGAAGATTCTGAAAATATTACTCATCAATTACGCGACATGCGCCCTGTATTGATCAACTTTGAAAATACAGATCCTCATGAAGCAGCACGTATTGTGGATTTCGTATCTGGTGCGACTTTTGCATTGGATGGCAAATTGGAAAAAGTAGGTAAGGACATTTTCATGTGCGTACCTGTAAACATTTCTATTGATTATTCTGATAATGAAAGTAACAAAACTGAGCAAAACGAATACGCTTGGGAAAATAAATAATTTCTCTATAAATGGTGGTGACAACGATGTTAGGTAAAACCTTATGTATCGGCGTTGGATCAATGGGTGGTGCTTTATTGCGCGGTGCGTTACAGCATGGCGTATTGAAAGCAAGCGACACTCATATTCTAGTGCGTCGCGAAGAACAATGTAGGGCTCTTACAGAGGAGCTTGGTGTAGTAGGGTTTACGACTATGCCTAATGTACATGAGTACAATACTATTCTGTTGGCTGTAAAACCACAAGTGTTACCATCTGTACTAGGGGATTTAAAAGAAGTACCTTATGGGACTATTATGATCTCCGTTGCAGCAGGGATTACCTTAGATACCCTTGATACAGCGATTCCACAAGCAAACTGGTTTAGAGCCATGCCAAATACACCGGCTTCTATCGGTGCTGGTATGACTGCTCTTGCTGGGGATGATGTGAATACAGACCTTGGTCGCGATGTACAAGCCTTATTTGAGGCCGTTGGTGAAGTAGCGGTGGTGAGCGAAGCCGATTTGGATCGGTTAGGTGCACTATCTGGTGCAGGACCTGGCTATATGTTCGTCATCCTTGATGCCTTAGCTGATGCGGGCGTTCGTATTGGCTTGCCACGTCGGTTGGCAATCAAGGCTGCGGCTCAAACGATGTATGGTGCTGGTAAGATGGCTCTTGAAAGCGGTAATCATCCAGCAGTGCTAAGAGATCAAGTAACAAGTCCAGGTGGCACGACCATCGCTGGTATTGGTGCCATGGAAAAAGGTGGACTTCGCAGTGCTCTCCAAGATGGCGTAGTAGCATGCCTTGCTCGGTCGAATGAATTGGGGAAATAATTTTGGCAGATACTAGTAAATTAATACGATATTTTGAAGCCAGTGGCAGTGGTGAGGAGGCTCGCCGTATGCTTGACTTGGCTGAGCAGGTTGTAAAAGGTCGCCCGTACCGCGTGGCAGACTTTACAAGCCCTGCAGGCCTTGTTATTGCAGATGCAATCAAGGCTAACTACCCACAGCTTATCGTTAAAACAGACGGTGGCTATGAAGGGGCGGAACGTATTCGCATCGCCTTTGTAGACAGTGACTTTAATGGTACTGTGGACATGGGCATTCGTGCCCTTAAAGTGAACTGGGACCCACGGTTCCGTTTACTAACTCATCGTGATGTACTAGGTTCCTTGATGGGCCTTGGCATCGATCGCTCCAAATTTGGGGACGTTATCGTTCAACAAGGGGGCGCTCAAATTTTGGTGGATGAAAGTGTAGCAGATTTTGTAATTCAAAACTTTACAAAAATTGCTATGGTTTCCGTATCTGTAGAGGCTATTGAGCTGTCGGATATTGCACCAAAAGAAGAAAAAATTAAAGAAGTCCGCACTACTGTTGCTTCGTTGCGACTAGATGCGGTAGCAAGTTCTGGTTTTAGTGTATCTCGCACCAAATTAGTGAGCGCTATTAATGCAGGATTATTGCAAGTAAACTGGCAACCCGCTAAGGGTGCATCCCAAGAGGTTAAAGAAGGGGATGTTATCTCTATGCGTGGTCGTGGCCGAATGAAGGTAGAAGCCATTACAGGTACATCTCGTAAAGGGCGTATCGGCGTATATCTGAAACGATTCATGTAGGCAATTGAAAATCGGCTTGACCATCAAGCCGATTTTTTTATATATAGTAGGACAGCCATGGTATCCATAACATTTCAACCTACAACTGAAGATGTAATCTTATTCGTAGGCGGCGGAGAGGTTGCACAGCGACGGATGAAGCTCTTTATAGATGAGCCTTGTCAAATTGTCGTGATTGCTCCTGCCGTAACAGATACGATTCGCCAATGGGCACAGGATAATCGCATTACGTGGTGTGACCGTGCTTTCACCAGTGATGATGAACAGTATATTATAACGAGCAGTTTGTTCTTTATCTGCACAGATAATCATGGATTAAACGATACGTTATATGAGATGGGGAAAAAACACCGCGTTTGGACTAATCGTAGCGATGACCCTACAGCGTGTAGGTTTACTATGCCTTCATCACTTGAGCTAGGCGATTTACATATTGCTATTAGCGCCAATAATGTAGGGCCACGAATTAATCGCCTCGTAAGGCAAGATATGATGAATCGTTATGGTCAGTTGCAAAAGGCTATGCCTAGACTTAAAATATTTAGAGAAGAAGTAAAGTTACTGCTTCCTACTCCAGAGGCTCGACAGAAATTTTGGCGAGACCATCTGACCGTAGAAACTTTTGAAGCCATTCTCAAGGGAGAGTGGATGACTATAGAGGAGAAACTTGACCATGAAATTAGTGGTATTAGGTCTAAATCATAGAAGTGCCGCTGTAGAGGTGCGTGAACGTTTCTCGTTTGATAAGGACGAGGTTGTTTCAGCACTGAACCGCCTCTATGAATTCGAATGTGTAGCAGAATGTGTTATTTTGTCTACCTGTAATAGAACCGAAATTTACGCGGCCTTAGAAGGTGTAGAGTTCCCTAAAGAATATATGCTGGCAGTGTTAAAGGATTTAAAAGGTGCCGATCACATCGATGAGGATGCATTCTTCTTCTATGAAGAACGAGATTGCATTGAACATCTATTCCGTGTGTCTGCGAGCCTTGATTCCCTTGTGTTGGGGGAAGGTCAAATCTTAAGCCAATTAAAAGGGGCTTATATTCAGGCTTATAGCGCAGGCTGTACGGGTACGATTTTCAATATTTTATTCCAACGTGCTATTAGTGTTGGTAAAAAAGTACGTACCAACACGGGTATCGCGAATACGCCTGTATCCGTTAGTTACACCGCTGTTAACTTAGCTGAGGACAGCTTAGATAAACCTTTATCTGAAGCAACGGTACTTATCTTAGGTGCTGGTACCATGAGTGAGTTAACAGCGACGCACTTACAAGCAAAGGGCGTAAAAACGATTTTCGTATCTAATAGAACCTTTACTAAGGCAGAGGCGTTAGCTGAGAGATTTAATGGTAAGGCCGTTAAGCTTGATAACTTCGTAGATTATGCTAAAGATGCAGATATCCTCATCACATCTACAGGGGCGCCGCACTATATTATTACTGAACGAGAAGCAAAGAAAATTACCTCTCTTCGTAAGGGTGAGCCTATCGTTATGATTGATATTGCGGTACCTCGTGATATCGACCCTGCTGTGGCAGACATGGATGGTATTTATTTATTCAACATCGATTCCCTTGAAAGCGTAGTAGAAGAAAATAAGGCACAACGAGAAGAAGAAGCTCGTCGCGCAGAGCCTATCATTCATGATGCTATTGAAGAATTATTAGATAAATTGAGCTATTTAACAGTGCGCCCTATGATGGCATTGCTCACAGAAAAAGCAGAGCGCATTCGCCGTCGTGAGTTACATCGTGCATTAGCGAAATTACCTGATATTTCAGATAAAGAGCGTCGCATTATGGACTCTATGAGTCGCATGATTATCCGCAAAATGTTGCGTGAACCGATGATTCACTTTAACGAAATCGCTGGTACAGAGGAAGAAGGATTGTACTGGGATTTATTCAAAGATATGTTTAATCTTGAGAAAGAAGGCTAAGGCCATGAGAGATCATATTAAAATCGGCACGCGAAAAAGTGCCCTTGCCCTATGGCAGGCTGAACATATTAGTGCAGAGTTACGACGTCTATACCCTAATATTACAGTAGAGCTTGTTCACTTTAATACAAAGGGTGACCGTATCTTGGAAAAACCACTGGCTCAAGTTGGTGGCAAAGGTTTATTTACTGCTGAGCTAGAAGAAGCCATGCATAAAGGCGACATCGATATCGCTGTACATAGCTTAAAAGATATGCCTACAGAGTTGCCAGAAGGACTTACTTTAGGAGCTATTTCAGCCCGTGAAGTTCCTTACGATGCACTTGTAAGTCCTGTGTATAAAACATTAGATAAATTGCCTCAAGGGGCTCGCGTTGGTACAAGTAGTTTGCGTCGTCAAGCGCAATTATTACATGTGAGACCGGACCTTAAGGTCGAAGTGATTCGCGGCAATGTACAAACCCGCTTAAGCAAGATTGAAACAGAAAAATTAGATGGTGTTATCTTGGCGCAAGCCGGTCTTAAACGGTTGGGCCTGGATAATCAAATCACCCAAGTGTTTAAGGCTGATGAAATGATTCCGGCCGTTGGTCAAGGGGCTCTTGCTATCGAGTGCCGCGCTGACGATACGGAAATGCTTGAAATGCTAACTCCTATTAACGACGAAGCAACGCGCTATGCCGTTGAAGGGGAGCGTAGCTTCTTGCGTCAGCTAAATGGTGGTTGCCAAGTGCCGATGGGGGTACATGGTACTATCCATAAAGGTCAATTGACATTAAAGGCCATGATTGCCTCCCTCGACGGTAAAACGGTATACGAAGGAGAAATTTCTGGCCCTGCTAAAAAAGCTGAAATTCTTGGCAAAAACCTTGCAAAAGCCTTATATGAAGAAGGCGGCAAACATATTGTGGATGCTCTCATAGAGGAAGGAATCATAAAATGACAGGTATGGTATATCTAATCGGTGCAGGCCCTGGCGATGTTAAACTCATCACTGTAAAAGGTCGTGAATGCATTGAAAAAGCAGATGTAATTGTTTATGACTATTTAGCAGATGCTCATTTGTTAGAATGGGCTCGCCCAGATGCAGAATTGATTTACGCTGGTAAACAATGTAAAGATCACACAATGCACCAATGGGAAATCAATGAGCTTTTAGTTCAAAAAGGTAAAGAAGGCAAAATCGTGGCTCGCTTAAAAGGCGGGGATCCACTCGTATTTGGTCGTGGTGGTGAAGAGGCTATGGCCCTTGGTGAAGCTGGTGTACCATTTGAGTTTGTACCTGGTGTAACATCTCCCATTGCAGCTCCTGCTTATGCAGGTATTCCTGTAACACAACGCGCTATGGCTACATCTTTTGCAGTTGTAACTGGTCATGAAGATCCAACTAAAGCCGTATCTGGTATTCACTGGGAAGGCCTTGCTACAGCAGTAGATACACTTTGCTTTGTTATGGGGGTTGGCAATTTACCTACCATTGCTGAAAAATTGATGGCTCATGGCCGTTCAGCTAATACACCGGTAGCGCTAGTTCGGTGGGGTACAAAACCAGTTCAAGAGGTTCTCGTATCTACTCTTGAACATGTAGTAGAAGACGTAGAAAAGGCACAATTGAAAGCACCAGCTATTATCGTAGTAGGTGATGTAGTTAACCTTCGTGAAAAATTACAATGGTTCGACAATAAACCGTTATTTGGCCAAACCGTTGTTGTTACACGCGCTCGATCTCAAGCTAGTGCATTCCGTGAAAAGTTAGCGGCTCAAGGTGCTAATGTAGTAGAAGCGGCAGCTATTAAGACATCTCCATTAGAATTGTTTGATGAAGATCGTCGCATCATTAACAATACAAAACAATATCAATGCATCGTATTCACATCTGGTGAAGGGGTTCGTTACTTCTTCGATGCGCTTTATAAGGAAGGCAAGGATACACGTGCCTTAGGTAATTCTAAAGTAGCAGCTATTGGCTGTGCTACAGCTCGTGAACTTCAAAAATACGGTATCGTTCCAGATATTATTCCTGCAGATTACAAAGCTGAATCTGCTGTAGAGGCTCTTGAAGAAGAACTCAAAGCAGGCGATTCTGTATTGCTCATCCAACCAAAAGTGGCTCGCGATGTAATTCCACGCTCTTTGCGCCATCACGATATAGATGTAGATGTTTTACGTTTATATGAAACTACACAAGATACATCTCAACAAGAATCATTAGTAAATGCATTAACAGCAGGTACTGTAGACTACATTACGTTTACAAGTTCATCTACAGTAACCAATACAATCCAATTATTGGGGGATGATGCATTAAAACTATTAGGCAATACTAAGATTGCTTGCATCGGACCTATCACAGCTGCTACAGCTATGAGTGCAGGTCTTAAACCTGCTGTCATCAGTGATGTATATACTACTGATGGCTTAGTTAACGCTATGATAAAAGATGTTAAGGCTTAACAAGGATTGCATATAGTTATTTCTGTTTATGGAATAACAATATCTATATGAGCTAGCTTCTAATATTTTAATAGCCCTATAGGGCATATAGGAGGATCACATGTACGATTTAACATACCGTCCTCGCCGCTTGCGTATCAATCCAGAAATGCGTGATTTGGTACGGGAAACGACACTCGACGTAACTGATTTAATTTACCCATTATTTATTGTTCCTGGTGAAGGTATCAAAAAAGAAATCGACACATTGCCAGGCCAATACCACTTATCCGTTGATGAAGCTGTAAAAATGGCTCAAGAGGTCTATGATCTTGGTATTTTAGGTGTAGAAATCTTCGGTATTCCTACATATAAGGACGAACAAGGTTCCTCTGCATGGGATATGTCCCAACCTGTACAACAAGCTATTAAAGCAATTCGTGCAGCTGTACCAAATCTATTGGTCGTAGCTGATGTGTGCTTGTGTCAATATACTACAACAGGCCATTGTGGCATGATTGATGATCATGAAATCTTAAATGATGAAACATTACCTTTGCTTTGTAAAGTAGCGGTAAGCCAAGCGGAAGCAGGTGCCCATATGGTGGCTCCATCCGATATGATGGACGGCCGTGTAGGTGCTATCCGTGAAGCCCTTGATGCGGCTGGTTATACTAATGTATCCATCATGAGCTATGCAGCAAAATATGCATCTGCTTACTACGGTCCATTCCGTGGTGCCGTTAACTCTGCTCCTAAATTTGGTGATCGTAAGTCCTATCAAATGGACCCAGCTAATCGCTTGGAAGCTTTCAGAGAAATCGAACTCGATATTGCTGAAGGTGCAGATATTATCATGATTAAACCAGCATTGTCCTACTTGGATATCGTTCGCGAAACACGTGACCGCTATGAATTGCCTGTAGCGGTATACAATGTGTCTGGTGAATATGCAATGGTTAAATCCGCTGCAGCAGCTGGTCTTATCGACGAAGAACGCCTCGTTATGGAAACAATGCTTTCCATGAAGCGCGCTGGTGCTAAAATCATCATTACGTACCATGCTATAGATATTGCTAAATGGTTACAAAAATAAGGAGAAACCATGTTCCAACTCGGTAAATCTGAAAAGGCCTTTGAAGAGGCTAAACGTTATATGCCAGGTGGCGTAAACAGTCCGGTTCGTTCCTACCGCAGTGTAGGTTCTAACCCTCCGTTTATCAGCAGCGCTAGCGGCAGCCGTATTTATGATATCGATAACAACGAATACATCGACTATGTGTTGAGCTGGGGCCCTATGATTTTGGGCCATGCGAACCCTGAGGTTATCGCTAGTTTGCAAGAGGCGATTCCTCGCGGCACTAGCTACGGCGCACCTACATTGCTAGAAACAGAATTGGCTAAAAAGGTACAAGCCTTCATGCCATCTATGGAGGTTATTCGCCTCGTTAACTCTGGTACTGAGGCAACTATGAGTGCCTTGCGCGTAGCTCGTGGCTATACTGGTCGCGATCGCATCGTGAAATTCGTTGGTTGTTACCATGGTCATAGTGATGCGCTCTTGGTAAAAGCTGGCTCTGGCCTTGCTACCTTTGGTGTGCCAGATAGCCCTGGTGTTCCTCAAGGCGTAGCAGAGAATACAATTACATTGCCGTACAATGACTCTGATGCGGTTCGCAAATTATTCGACGAGATAGGCGATACTATTGCGGCTATTATCGTAGAACCTGTAGCAGGTAACATGGGTTGTGTACCTCCAGAACCAGGCTTCCTTGAAACCTTGCGCGAAGTAACTAAGGCTCATGGTGCATTATTGATCTTTGACGAAGTTATGTGTGGGTTCCGCGCTAGCAGCGGCGGTGCTCAAAAACGTTACAATATTAAACCAGATCTTACTTGCCTTGGTAAAATCGTTGGCGGTGGTATGCCACTTGCTGTATTTGGCGGTGCTCGTGAGATTATGAACCAAATCGCACCAGCTGGTCCTATTTACCAAGCTGGTACATTGAGCGGTAACCCAATTGCTGTTACCTCTGGTCTTGCAACGCTTTCCATTTTGCAACGAGATCCAACTATTTTCAAACAAGTAGAAGACGCAACTATTGCTCTTTGCGAAGGCTTTGAACGTTTGGCAGCTCAATACAATGTGCCTGTTGTAGTGCAACGTGTAGGCTCCATGTTCACCATCTTCTTCACTGATAAACCAGTTAAGAACTTTGATGATGCAGCAGCTTGCAACGAAGAACACTTTAAAATGTTCTTCCATCATAACTTGAGCCATGGTATTTACTATGCGCCAAGTCCTTATGAAAGTAACTTCGTATCTATCTGTCATAAGAGCAGTGAAATCGAACGTACATTGGCAGTAGCTGATGAAGCTTTCAAAAAAATCGGTGATACATTAAAGAATTAGTGATACATTATTGTAAAAGTATATAGTTTGTAGTTGTTTATGTATCGATGTAGGTGATGAACATGCAGTTTTACAAGAACTTAAAGCGTGCTCGCGTGCGCATGGGCAAAAGCCAAATCGAAGTAGC
Source organism: uncultured Veillonella sp. (assembly GCA_934202215.1). GTDB lineage: Bacteria > Bacillota > Negativicutes > Veillonellales > Veillonellaceae > Veillonella. Next base: position 7,249 of record CAKPXR010000032.1, on the reverse strand, counting down.
AAAGGCCGTAGGTATCAGTAATGCGGCGCTTTCAAACTACGAAACAGGGTATCGCGAACCAGATTTAGATACACTCTGTGCCCTGTCTCGTTATTATGGATTGACCTTGGATGAGCTGCTAGATGTAAATGGAGAACAACACGAGCCCATCTATGATCTCAGTCCTGTACTCAAAAATAAATACATCGCCTATAAAGGTGAAGTATTCGAGCTGAAAGACTCACAAAAACGTGCGCTCTTGCGCGAGCTAGATAATTTATTTACTAAATTTGAAAAATCAAAGGTAGAAGATAAAAGTAGCAAGCCAAAAACGTACAAACATGGTAACCCACATATCAATCGGGCAGGCCTATCATCTCATGCAGGTACTCTTGCTGCGCGTCGTAGCACAAAACAGTGAGCTTCTTAGTAACCGCATGACAAATGAACCAGATTCTAAATTTCCTTTAGGTTTTAGATAAGGAAGTTGTATCTATTGGCTATGTCTTGACACAGTTCCTAACTAATTAAAAGATGCTTCTATATGTATGAGAAGTGACTTGTGGTCACTATACATGTAGGAGCATCTTTTTGTTTTGTACTGTAAAATTAAAATTAAATTAAATATCATAAAATATCTAATATACCCATAAGTTAGTTTAATATATAATTGAAGTATAATGTGGATTAAATAGTTTTTAGATATGATGAGCTTAACTATAAGCGGGTTAAATAGTTATTAGGTATGATGTTTACTGTTATTGCTAATCTTAAGTAATTTTATATATAGATATATATAATCATAGGAGCTTTTATGCGTGCTAGTTTAGTTTTATGTGTTATTTTATTTATTATATATGGAATATGTATTATTCGGAATAAAAAATATTTATAGATATAGAAGTGTGGATATAGCTTAGGTAATTTAGTATGAAAAAAATTGCTTCTTTAATATTGCTTATTATAACAATTATTAGTATAGCTATTTATCAATATTATTATCATGATGGCTCTCCTAATAATATAGTGATTATGGATGAGTCTCATGAATTGGTAGATACATCCATTAATGAATCGATATCTAAACGTATTTTAGCCGTATATCTTGAGGATCCTTACTATTATTATTTAGGTTATGATGGTATTGGTCGATATGATATTAAAAATCACGTGTTAGATGTTCTAGAATTTGAAATCTCTGGTGATGAATTAGAGGAATATAAAATATATCATCCTCAATCAAAGATGATTGTTAATAAGAAAACTAAGCTAGAAGATTTTTCGGATGAGGATTTAGATAACTTCGAAAAAATGCTAATGAACTCAGACCGTGGTGCTAAATACTATAACAAACGGTGGTATCATTCAGGCTATGAAGCAACATTACTTGATTTAGATAAGCATTTAATAATTACTAATGATGTAAGAGGAATCGAAGATACTTCAACGAAAATCCTAATATTTAATATGAGTGGTTTTATTATCATTGATAAAGAAATAAATAATATACAGGTATACTTTGATGAAAGTATTGCAGGTAAAAAGGATAGAGATTCTTTAGTTGCTATGTTGAGATATAACTATGGAGATCATCTAACTATCCTAAATAGCATTGATGAAATTGGTGAAGCAGAACGAACTATTTTATTACAATTAAGAAATAACTATGTTAGTAAAAAATAGTAATGTATTATATTCATCATGCTATGTGGCATTTCTGTGCACTTTAACAAGTAGATTTGATGGAGTTATTAGCTTTGAAAAAGATATTCTATTACTTTAATATGCTTTCTATATCTTTGAAGATAATTTTGGGATTTGTACTCATATGTACGATTATTATTTCTTTGATGACGATCGCGGCTATTATTAATAGACCAAAACAAATTCAACAACTAAAAGTATATGAGCAAAAGTTAATAAGTATATCGACGCATAAAGTGAGCGAAGAGCATTATGCTACAGGTAGAAACTGGCAGATATATGTTTTTAAAGACATATATGAAGGTGTTACTTTGGAATCAGTGAAGAATATACTTTCAGAAGAAAAGATAAACTGGCGGGAAGTAAATAAGAGTCACCTTATAGGATATGATTTAGATGATAAGATTGAAATTGAAATTATACGAGATATAAAGACTAAGGCTATAATCGTTAAATTAGAAAAAGACCGATAATTAAAGTTTGTATTTATTATGTATTATCTAAACTATAAGGAGATTCAGTATATGAATGGAGTTTTTTGATTCTTTAGTGAATTTATATAATACAAATTATGATGTTAGAGCTTCAATTCAGGCTATAGGATTTTTAATTGCACTTATTTGTATTCCCGAGTTGATTGGAAATCATGATAGTATAGAATCTTTTACTCCAGCTAAGCCTATAGTGAGACGTATAGTACGGATTATTTTGAGTATCCTCTTGGTATTTGCAATATTTACTTTGTTGGGATTGTTGCTAGATAATGGATTATTATAATTTGGATCTAATGAGGTAAATTAAATTTAGTATAGGGAGAGATTATTGTATTTAGTGGATGAAATAATAGATTTTATAAATAAAAATGTTGATACTTGTGATATTGATGAATTATGTTCTAGGTTTTTAAGCTAGAAAAGTTGCTAACTTAATAGGTATATAGTATCATTGACAAATTAGTTTTGCGTATGGCTGTTAACGCATCTGGCAGTGTGGTTAATAAAGCGGTTTGAAAATCAATTAATAGTGGTACTGCATTTTATAGGAGTAAATAACTCTTCTGATGTTGAATTAGGAAGCACACTGATTGAGCGTGTTAATGATAGCTCCACTAAAACTGAAGCTACTCAAAAGCTAAAATATTAAATAGAGGTATAATTATGATTTATTTTAAAAATAAAAAAAGTTTAGATACATTTTTAGTGGTCTTTATATTAGGTGCTGTTAAGGCATATAGACGAAATTATATTGATTTGACCATTCTAGAATATTACATATTTAGTATGTTAATTCGATTAATGTGCAGAAAAGCACATCTGTCCAATAAATTGTTAAATATTATTGGAGATGGGATGAGTTTAGAGGATGTTGATGAGTGGATGGCTCGTAGGATTCCTATACCACCATTAAATGATACGTTAGATGATATTGAATGCAGTAGTTGGATTGCTTTAATAGAACGGGAGTTAGAGGGTAATACTTTATCTGAAGCGTTAAAGATTTCTACACATGATGAAGAGAAGCTCGGTATCTATTTCTTTACCGATTATGTAGAGGATATATTTTGGGCGTTGTTTTTGTTAGGATTATATGAAGTCTTACAAAAACCTGAATTTATTTCTGAATCAATCTTAAGTTGTATTAAACAGACCTATTTGTCTGAAATATATACGTGTGAACGTATTCAGAATGAAGATCTTCAAGCATGTATTTCCAATTTACAAGAGATAGTTGATACTAATATATCCGGGCAATTAAGTAAAGAGTTAATTACTATGAAAGCAAAATTAGCATCATTACAGGTATTATTACCATTTTATGATGTGAGTTTTGATAAGTTAAAAACAGACATTGATTTAAAAGCTACTAGAGGGATGTTCTGGCAAATTAAAGTTTCAGGGAAGTTTATAGACTTGGGATTATAGATTCTAGAAGATTTTTAAGTTGTTTATATACTTATGATTATTTTTTTAGGAAAACTAAGCTAAAAGGCGTATCAATAAGCATAAAGAAAGATTCATAACATAGAGATATAAATCAATAAAGCCCATAAGTGGAGAATGGACTTTAGTTGAGTAGCCTGTGCCTCCTTATGTATGTGAAAATGAATCATATAGAGTATATGTAACAAAGGATTCAGAGAATGATGGATATATTGTAGTGTTAGCGCGTAATAATTGGTTAGAACTATTACATTTATAATTAATTGACTTCATTCTAAGATGTTCTTTTGGTATTAAATATAAAATGATAAGATTTTAATTAGTTGGAACTACAAATGGCTTTATGGATTGAAACTAGAGAGTGTCTGTTTATTAATAGTAATTATGCTTATATCTTTACTGCAGTAAAGATTGTGAAATAGGAGTTTTTTTATGGATCCTTTAGACTCTTTTCTTGACTTAGGTGATATTGACCAGACTAAGAAACTAGATGACAATAGAATAAAACAAATATATCAATTTCTTTTGAGTGACGAATATTATATGTCTCCTAACTATACATTGATTAATCAATTATTTCAGTTAATTGTTTTAAATAATAGATGGGATGCCTATATAGCACTTAATTATTTTGACTATTTACTATTCGAAGGTTGGGATTATGAAGCCCTAATTGTTCGAACTTTGCTTTTAGAAAATAATATTAGTCTAGCTGGTGAATTTTGTTTAGATACAGAATTAGTCAAAAATGGTTGCTCTTATTTTAGAAATAGTTCGATTTGGAAAGGGCGAGATTATTTCGATGATAATATTCCATTAGCAATGTCCAAGTGGAAAATTTATTATGATGATAAATCTCAAGAATTTCATGTCGTAGAATAGTATATGATTTTTCAATTATAATATGTCATTTGTATGTATTAATTTAAAGAAAAAGATTTTAAAATAGTTTTATATAATAGATAGCTGATTATCTTTAATCAGCTATCTGTTTTTTTTATCATTTTACCTATATCGAATAATTCCTATTAAAATTACTAGAATTCTACGATTTTATGAGGGTTTTATGATAAAATAAAAGGTATGAATACTTCAACAACTAGGTCTATTACCTATAATGGCGACAGAATTGAATATGAGTTAACCATCAAGCGTGTGAAGAACATGAACATGCGCATTACAAAGGATGGTGTGATCCATGTGTCGGCGAATGCGTATGTGCCAGATTATAGGGTGGACAAGTTTGTTATCGAGAATATGCCCTTCATTGAGCGCGCTCGTTACAAGATTGATGCATTGAACGCCAAGCGTGTTGAGGCGTTACAGTATGTAAATGGTGAAAGCTTATCAATCCTCGGCATTCCCGTTACGTTGCGCCTAGTTGAGCAGGACGGAAAGCCTCATATCGGTTTTGACGGAAAAGCTATCCTTACTATGGTAGTACCTCGTGGTACGACCTTTGAAGCAAAGCATAAATTAATGCAAAGTTATTGGCGTAATTTAGGGGAGAAGGTCTTTGTCCATTGGGCAAAGGTCGTGTATCAGCGCTTTCACAAGCAAGGTATTGATGTACCTATGCCAACCATAAAACAGCAGCGCATGAAGAGCCGTTGGGGTTCTTGTACGCCAGCAAAGAAGCTCATCAAGATGAATACCCGACTATTAGAGGGGCCACAGGCGTATATTGAGTACGTTATGGTTCATGAGTTTGCCCATTTTAAATATTTAGACCATTCTAAGAACTTTCACAATCTAGTGGCACAGTTTTTGCCAGATTGGAAGGCTCGTAAGAAGTCATTGAACGTGTATTTTGCTCATCGCCCTTAAAGGAGGTGTACCATGCAGCCATTTGTACATTTACATAGTCATACAGAGTTTAGTTTGCTTGATGGCATCAGTCGTTTGCCTGACATGGTACGTCGTGCGAAGGAGTTAAATCAGCCAGCCCTTGCCATTACGGACCATGGCAATATGTACGCAGCGATTTATTTCTATAAAGAGTGTATAGCCCAAGGTGTAAAGCCTATCATCGGTTGTGAAGTATATGTAACTGAACATAGCCGTCTTGATAAGCCGGAAGGTCGTAGCCGTGAACGATTAAAACATCTCATCTTGCTGGCTGAGACTATGGAAGGGTATCGAAATCTCGTAAAAATCGTGTCGAAAGCCTCTACTGAAGGGTTTAATTATAAGCCTCGTGCAGACCGCGATTTATTGCGCCAATATAGCAAGGGCATAATTACCCTTAGTGCTTGTATTCAAGGGGAGATTCCTCAGTATATTTTGCAAGATAATATGGAAGGCGCGAAGCGATCCATTGAATGGTATATCGAGACGTACGGCAAGGATAATTTCTTCTTAGAAATTCAAAATCATGGCTTGCCAGAGGAGGCAAAGGCTCAAGAGGAGCTCATTAAGCTCAGCAAGGAATACGGTCTTGGCATCGTAGCATCTAATGACTTCCACTATGTCTTAAAAGAGGATGCGGATGCGCAGGATATTAAGGTATGTATTTCTACAGGCCGACGTCGTGCTGAGGTGGATCGCTTAAAGTTCCCTAATGATGAGTTCTATTTAAAATCTGGGGATGAGATGGCAGAGCTATTTGGACATATTCCGGGGGCTATCGAAAATACCTTAAAAATTGCAGACCGTTGCAATGTAGAGTTTAATTTTGACGAACATCACTTACCGCACTTTGATGTGCCAGAAGGGGAAACGTCTAAGACCTATTTGCGTAAGGTTTGTGAGCGAGAAATTCCTCGCCTCTATGGTGAAACCTCTGAGGAGTTACAAAAACGTCTCGACTATGAGTTAGATGTTATTGGCACCATGGGTTTTGAGGACTACTTCCTCATCGTATGGGACTATGTGCGTTATGCTCGTGAGCATGACATTTTAGTAGGTCCTGGTCGTGGTTCTGCGGCCGGTTCTGTAGTAGCCTATCTATTAGGTATTACAGGTCTTGATCCATTGAAATACGACTTGCTCTTTGAACGGTTCTTAAATCCAGAGCGGGTAAGCATGCCTGATATCGATATTGATTTCTGCTATGAAAAGCGTGGTCAAGCCATCGAATATGTAACGCGAAAATACGGCCAAGCTCGCGTATCTCAGATTATTACCTTTGGTACAGAGGCGGCTCGTGCCGTTATCCGTGACGTAGGACGCGTGCTCGACTTACCGCTGGCGGAAGTAAACCGCATTGCGAAGATGATTCCCAACGAATTAGGGATTACCTTAGATAAGGCGTTGCAAGGCAAAGAGTTAAAGGCTTTATACGAAGCAGATTCAAATGTTAAAGAGTTATTTGATTTTGGTAAAAAGCTAGAAGGAATTGCGCGCAATTCGTCTACACATGCGGCGGGCGTCGTAATTTCCGCAGATCCTCTAGATGACCATGTACCGGTACAAAATGCCAACGATGAAGGCTTTGTTACGCAGTACGATAAGGATAATATTGAGGAACTAGGCCTCTTAAAGATGGACTTCTTGGGCCTCCGTACCTTAACGGTTATGGGGGATGCCTTAAAGCTCATCAAGGCAAACCGTGGTATCGACCTCGATTTAGATGCCATTCCTCTGGATGATAAGGCGGCTTGTGATATCCTCACAAAAGGCGATAC
>CAKPXR010000031.1 GCA_934202215.1 uncultured Veillonella sp. | reverse complement strand
GAGTCCGGTAGAATACCGAACTCATTCCCAAAAAGTAGCTTAATTATATCTGTCCAAGAAAATGGGTGCAGATCAAACCTACTATAAATAGCGGTACCATCGCATTTTTCTACCATATAGGGTATTTGAAGTTACCTTTTTAAACTGTTATAATTAAAAGATACCAATTAATCTATCTTCTTTTATTTAGAATGGAGATTTATGAAACAAACAAATACAAGAGCGATGGTAGAAACTGCATTTGTATCAGCCATCGTTGTTATGTTAACTCTAATCGGAACGACAGTACCATTCCTTAGCTTGCTAGCAACCTTGGTTGCACCTGCTGGGATTGCACTCATTGGTATCCGCTGGGGCAGCCGATATAGCTGTGCCGCGTCAGCAGTGGCATTTGTACTTGTATCCTTATTAGTAGGTCCATTAATGGCGCTTGCTACCATTTTGACATACTCCTTGCCAAGTATTTTCCTCGGGGAGGCTTTCAGAGCAAATTGGTCTTTGGGTAAACTTATCGTTATACCAGCTATAGCGCTTACAGTGACGAGTCTTGTGGGAATTTTAATCTCTGCAGGTGTTACATCTTTTGATTTGACTCAGATTAATCATATGATTGATGTAGACCTTAAGAATGCGCTTATTGAGTCTATTAAGCAGCAGGCTATGCCACAAGAACAAATGGATGCCTATATCAACCGTATCGATCTTGCTATACAACAAGCAAAGAGGATGATTTTGGCCTACTGGTTTGGAGCCAATACAGTTGTTATATATATTCTTGCTAAGCTAGTTACTTATATTGGCCGTCGTACAAATAGTGTCATACGTATACTACCAACCATGGATACTTGGCGCATGCCGATTTGGGGAGCTGGAGTATTAGCCGTAGGCATTATTCTTGCTTATGGTGGTCAGTATTTAGGCTATACTAATGGTATTCTTTCAGATATAGGTCTTAATATTGCTTTGTTGGGTGGCATGATATGTGGCCTCAATGGTATTACATGCTTGTTATCCATTATGAAGTCTTATAATTTAGCAGGTATCTTTAAGTTTGCTATTATAGGATTTCTATATGTGATGAGTCCAATGGCTCTCGTTATATATGGTATTATTGATATGTTTTTAGATATGCGAGCGCGTTTCCAAAAACGTAGCTTGTAAGAGAAAGGAGGCCGTTATGAAATCCTTTCAACGAAAATGGGAAGGTTTGGAAGTTACCATTATCACCGTTATCGTATTGTTGCTATTATTGCTGGCCTATTTGAACTGGGCTGTTGCAATTTTAGCATTAATTATTGTAGTAGCGGCATATTTGGTTAACTATAATACCCTTCATAACCGGCGTCGTTTAGCAAGAGAACAGTTTAGTGCGATGATGAAAAACGTCACACAAGCTTCTAACTTTGCTTTACAAAATTTACCGATGGGCATTGTCCTTGTTAATAAACAAGGCACCTTGGTATGGAATAATAGTGTCTTTGCAGATTGGGTTGCAGTAGACTGGAATAAACTCCAAAAAATGTCTACTTTATTACCTGGCTTCCGTATCGATAAAATTTGGGGCAAATCTGGATACATGACGGAAAAATATGATGAAAGATACTTCCAAATTATTTATAAATTCATCGATCCGCGCGATACGCGACCAGATATTCATAGTGAAGATGAATTTGCAGAACATGCAGTAATGGCTTTGTACTTCAAAGATATTACAGACCTAGAAAAGGCGCGTATTAAAGCTGAAGAAGATCAGCCTGTATGGGGCATGATTCAAATCGATAATCTCGAAGAATTGACAAAAGGTCTTAGTGACCGCGAATATACTAGCGTTTGGGCAGATATTAACAATATCATTATGGATGAAATTGACCGTTATGAAGGCTTTATTCGTAACTTCCAAGACGATATGTATACCTTTGCTATTTCTCGTGGTGCCCTTCATGAGATGGAGGAAAACGGCTTTAAAGTGCTTGAACGCATTCGTAAATTACCGTCCCCTCGTCAAGTGCCAGCTACGATTTCTGTAGGGATTAGCGAGAATGTAGGCTCTGTGAAAGAGGTTTCAAGTCGTGCTCGGGCTGCTTTAGATATTGCATTAGGTCGCGGTGGTGACCAAGTATGTATCATGGATGGTGAAAGCACCCGCTTCTTTGGTGGTAATACAGCTGGTGTTGAGAAGAATACGCGTGTTCGTGCTCGTGTTGTATCGCAGGCTTTACATGAGCTTATGCTCGATTCCGATAAAATCCTTGTGATGGGCCACAAACGTGAGGACTATGATGCATTAGGTGGTATTATCGGTATTGTAGCCATTGCACGAACTTTAGGTAAAGAATTGCGCATCGTGCTTTCAAAAGAAACGAGTGCCATCGATAAAATGGTGACTGTTCTTAAAGAAGATGAGTTCTGGAAAGAACATATTATCACTGCTGATGCAGCAAAAGCGTGGGTAGATGCGAATACGCTCACTATCGTATGTGATACACATCGTCAAGAAATGGTAGCTGCTCAAGAGGCTCTTGAAATTTCTGAACGACGCATCGTTATCGATCATCACCGTCGTGCAGCGGACTTTGTTGAAAATCCATTGCTTACGTACTTGGAACCAACTGCATCATCTACCTCTGAGCTCGTCACAGAGCTTGTACAATACGCAGGTGGTGGCGTAAAGCTTTCAAAAGCAGAAGCTACAGGCATTTATGCGGGTATCGTATTAGATACGAAGAACTTTGTTCAACAAACTGGTGCCCGTACTTTTGAAGCGGCAGCATTCTTACGCCGTGCAGGGGCGGATATTGACAAGGTTAAACAATTATTTATTGAAACCTTCGATTCTATCCAATTGCGTGCTAAAATGGTATTTGAAGCCAGTCGAACTGAAGGAATTGCTATTTCCGTAGCACCTGAAGGTTTGAAGGATATGATGGCATTAGCTGCACAAAGTGCGGATATGCTCATCAGTAATGAAGATATTGAAGCAGCCTTTGTACTTTACTCTTTGAATGACGGCGGTATCGGCGTTAGCGCTCGATCCAAAGGCAAGGTAAACGTACAGGTTGTAATGGAAGCCTTGGGTGGCGGTGGTCACAGAACAGTGGCTGGTGCCCAATTACAAGGTATGACTATAGAGGAAGCGAAGAAGGCTATTTTAGAGCATGCTCTTGAAGCCCTTCATTCCGCAGAGAAAGAGGAGGAAGAACAATGAAAGTAGTATTGTTAGAAGACGTTAAAAAGGTTGGTAAAAAAGGCGAAATCGTTGAAGTTAGTGACGCGTATGGCCGTAATGTATTGATTAAAAAAGGTCTTGGCCTTGAAGGTACAGCAACTAACGTAAATAATGCGAAACAAAAACAAGAATCCATTGCTCATAATAAAGCTGTTGCGAATGACGAAGCTAAAATTTTGGCAGCTCAATTGACTAAGGTTGAAGTAACTGTAAAAGTTCGCATGGGTGAAGAAGGCCGTGTATTTGGTTCCGTTACTGCAAAAGATATTTCCGATGCAGCTAAAGCGCAATACAAAGTAGATATCGATAAAAAGAAAATCGAAATCAAAGAACCATTGAAAACATTAGGCGTACATGATGTACTCGTTCGTGTTCATCCTGAGATTACAAGTACTATCAAGGTTAACGTAGTAGCTGAATAATAGTGTTCACCATGCTCTTTGAGTATGGTGAATTCTTTTATCCATAGTGGTTTTGTAAAGGGGATTATCATGGATGTACGCATTCCACCGCATAACCTAGATGCGGAAAAAGCCGTTTTGGGGGCTTTATTAACGAATGGATCCAACTCGGGTGCCGTTGTCGATACGGTAACGAGTATTCTAAAATCTGAAGACTTTTATCGCGATGCACATCGTATTATTTATGATGCTATTTTAGAAATCGTGCATGCTAACAAGACGGCAGACTTCATCACCGTAGGTGAAGAATTAGACCGTCGCAAGCGTCTTGATGCAGTAGGTGGTCTTGCTTATATTACATCGCTTGCCAATGAATCTGTGTCCTACAATGTGGAGGAACATGCGAAAATCATTAGCGAGAAAGCTCAGTTGCGCCGTCTTATCGATGCAGGGAATAAAATCGTAGGCATGACGTACGCTGGTGAAGATGAGCCAACGGCTATCCTTAATAAGGCAGAACAAATGGTATTAGACGTCAGCGGCCAAACGCAGTCTGAATCATCTTTTGCTGCCATTGGCGACGTAGTATTATCTAACTTAGATAAGCTAAATGCATTGCAACAGCATGATGGTGCTATTACAGGGGTACCAACAGGATTTAAAGATGTAGACCATGTCTTTAATGGTTTACAAAAATCTGACCTTATTCTCGTAGCCGCTCGTCCTGCGATGGGGAAAACTGCTTTCACCTTGAACATCGCTCAAAATGTAACGATGTTATACGACAAGACGGTAGCGTTCTTCTCCCTAGAAATGGGCAAGGAACAGCTCGTTGGTCGTATTCTCTCCTCCGTGGCAGGTGTAAGCTCTGAAAAGTTGCGCCGTGCGAACATGGATCCTGCTGACTGGGAAAAAGTTATCGCCGCGGCGGACCGCATGAGTAAATCCAAGCTCTTTATCGATGATACGCCGGGCCTTACCGTACAAGATATGCGTTCTAAACTGCGCCGCCTCAAGGTAGAACATGGTCTCGATCTCGTTATCGTCGACTATATTCAGTTGATGCAAGGCCGCAATGGTGGCAAGGGCAGCGAGAACCGTCAACAAGAGGTGTCTGAAATCTCTCGTAACCTCAAATTGATTGCCCGTGAGTTCAACGTGCCACTCATCGCCTTATCTCAGTTGTCTCGTAGTGTTGAAAGTAGACCAGATAAACGGCCAGTACTTTCTGACCTTCGTGAATCTGGTTCCCTTGAACAAGATGCGGATATCGTTATTTTCTTGTACCGCGATAAATATTACGATGAAAACTCCGAAAAAGGGGACAACGCAGAAGTCCTTATTCGTAAACACCGTAATGGTTCCGTCGGCACTGTGGAACTCCAATTCATCGGAGAATTAACACAATTTAGAGACGTGGAATTCCGAGATATGGGGCCGGAACAATAAAGAAAACTATCGTGGGGTGCCTATATTGATGGGGCCCCGTGACATAGCTACATTTTAATTAAAAAGAAAGGACTATACTTCTTTGCTCCTCGTGACCTGATGTCGCTGCATAAGTATAGTCCTTTCTTTTTATCACTGTACATATGAAGGTGTCCCATCAATATAGTGGCACTAGATAGTTTTCAGTGTATTGTTGGGAGAGAAGGGAATAGAAGCTTTGGGTTATGTTATATGCGTACTTAAGAGTACCTACTATTAGATTTGATGTCTAATGGTAGGTACTCTTTTTATTTTTTTTGTTCAAAATTTACTATTATAAAAACAAACATATGTTTGAAAATACTCTGCGTTTTTGTTATACTAATTGTAGAAATTCTTCTTTTTATAATTCTTGTAAAATCTAGTGATTTAGCGGTTTAAGGAGGTGTTTGTATGGGTTCAGCTGATACGGATCGGATGTATATGTGCATTGATTTGAAGAGTTTTTACGCGTCTGTGGAGTGCGCTGATTTGGGGCTGGATCCATTTACAACGCCTTTGGTAGTGGCCGATGGGTCTCGTGGCAAAGGGGCTATTACATTGGCTATTTCACCGGCCTTAAAGAAGTTAGGCGTTAAGAATCGCAGTCGCCTTTTTGAGATCCCGCCACACATTGAATATTTAACGGTAAAGCCCCATATGAAGCGGTATATGCAGGTATCTGCTCAGATTTATGGAACCTTACTCAAGTATGTGGCACCTGAGGATGTGCATGTGTACTCCATTGATGAGTATTTCATCGATATTACGCCTTACTTACCGCTTTATAAGAAAACACCTCGTGAGCTAGCACAGATGCTACTTGATGCGGTACTAGAGGCGACTAACATTTACGCTACTGTTGGGATTGGAACGAATTTATTCCTCGCCAAAATTGCTCTCGATATCCTCGCAAAACATGCGCCTGATTTTATAGGGTATCTTGATGAAAGCCTCTTTAAAGAGAAAATTTGGTATCATCAGCCGTTGACTGATATTTGGCAGATTGGTAAGGGCATAGCTAATCGTTTGCATAAGTATGGTGCTTATGATTTACATGGTGTCACCATGGTCCCTGAAGCAAAGTTATATAAGGAGTTTGGTGTTAATGCAGAGCTTATTATCGATCATGCTTGGGGCCGTGAGCCGTGTACGATTGCGGATATCCATGCGTATCGGCCTATTAAGCATTCCATTTCGCATAGTCAGATTTTATTGCGCAATTATTCCTATGAAGAGTCCTATGTGCCTATGCGTGAAATGGTAGAGTCCTTGGTATTAGAGCTGTTACAAATTAAAGGAGTTACGAACCATATTCACGTTCACATCGGTTATGCGGATGATATGGTGCGCTCTACAGGGGGCTCTAAAAAGCTTAAACAGTACACGGACTCATTGCAAACATTAACGGCAGCAGTAATTAAATTGTATGAACAACATTGTCATAAAAATGAGCCTATACGGCGTCTGGGTGTGAGCTTTGAGGACTTGGTCAATCGCTCTGCTATTCCTCAAGAGATAAATCTGTTTAGCTCTCTTGCGACTGATGAAGAAGAAAAGGAACGACAAGTTCATGAGGCGATGTTGTCCATTAAGGAACAGTTTGGTAAGAACTCCATTTTGCGTGCCTCTAGTTTACAAGAGGAAGGAACTATGCGCTTTAGAAATACCTTGGTAGGTGGGCACAACGGGGAATAAATAGTGTAATGGACATATTGGGAATAGATTAGTCGCATAAGGGGAGGTATACATTAATGAAACATCGTATGTCTCGTTTACAACGGGCGAAACAATTTATGCCCTTTGCGGCGTTGAAGGGCTTTGAGGCGTTATTATCAGCTGTGGCACGACCAAAGGAGAGTCGAGTAGAGCTATCAGAGGATCAGCTAGAGGAGCTAAATCGCACTATACAATCTTTGGTGGAAGGCGATTTTGTACGCGTGCTTTATTATACTGGTCATTGCTACACAGAGTTAGTAGGTACTATCGAAGCGATAGGTAAACCTGCGCATAGTCTATCTATCGAGGGCATTGCTATTTCTTTTAAAGATATAAAAGAAATCAATCTCTATGATTGAGATTAATTGGATGGGTGATAATAGCAATCAAATATAGGTAGATTATATGGTAATCAAATAAATAAAATAGTTAATTATAAATTGAAGAGATGTAGATTTGGCCTATGCTCATATATGATGAGTATAGGCTATTTTACTATTGTTTATTGTTATATATATTTTGATAATTCTTCTTGACATACTTTATATCTTTTATTAAAATAAATATATGAACAGATATTCATATAAATGTCTGATGAGAAAAGTTTAAGAACATATCTAAAAAGATATAGAACAAGATATTTCTAATAAGTATTAGAAACAATAATCTATTAACTTACAATACAGGATAGTAATTTTCGCCATTATCAAAGGAGATATCATGGAAGAAACATTGTTGTTGAAGGATTTGAACTGTGCGAACTGCGCAGCAAAAATTGAAGATCGTATCCGTAAAATGGATGTGGTAGAGACTGCAAATTTCACAATTGCTACACATCAATTAAAATTAACCGGCTCTTGGGAAGACCGTGAAGCTCTTAAACGTGATATTCAAGAGATTTGTGATGCCATCGAAGAGGGCGTAACCGTAGCTGATTATGAGCGTAAATCTAAAGCGGCTATGGATGATCATGGTCCTGACCAGGATCGTGGTAGTGATGCTGTAACAATTGCAGTCATCGTAGCAGGCTTGTTATTCATGATTTATGAAGTTTTGTCATCCTTCGTCCCATCCATCGGCTTGCCAGAGAGTATTGAAACTCCAATTTACTATGTTGCGTATATTCTTCTTGCGTTCCCAGTATTGCGCACTGCAGGTCGTAATATCCTAAAAGGTGAAGTATTCGATGAAAACTTCTTGATGTCTATCGCTACATTGGGTGCTATTGCTATCGATGCATTACCTGAGGCCGTAGGTGTTATCTTATTCTACCGTATTGGTGAGTTCTTCGAAGAAAAAGCAACTGATCGTAGTCGTACAGAAATCATGAACGCTGTCGATATGCGTCCTCAAGAGGTGCGGGTTGTAGATACAGACTGCGGTGGTGAAATCGTAGTTATGGCTCCTGAAAAGGTTGAAGTAGGCTGGACTATCGAGGTTCGTCCTGGCGATTTAATCCCTCTAGACGGCACAGTGCTTGAAGGCGAAACACGCGTTAACACAGCACCTGTAACAGGTGAGCCTGTTCCTGTTCGCGCCGTACCTGGCACTCAACTTATGTCTGGTTGCATCAATGAATCTGGTCGCATTACGATGCGTGTAGATAAGGTTCTTGAAGAATCCATGGTTACTAAAATTCTTGATGCCGTGGAAAATGCAGCATCTTCTAAACCTAAAATCGACCGTTTCATTACGCGTTTTGCTCGCGTGTACACTCCAATCGTTGTACTCCTTGCTCTTGCTGTTGCCATTATCCCATCCCTTATCACAGGTGAATGGCATAAATGGATTTACACAGCCTTAACATTCCTCGTTATTTCTTGTCCATGTGCATTGGTACTTAGCGTACCGCTCGCATTCTTCTCCGGTATCGGTAATGCTTCTAAACACGGTATCTTGCTTAAAGGCGGTCGCGTTATCGAGGCTTTGGCTAATGTGAAAGCAGTAGCTCTTGATAAAACTGGTACTATCACATCTGGTGAGTTCAAAGTTCACAACGTAGAAACTGTGGGTTCCCATGTAAGCTCTGGTCAATTATTATCCATGGCTGCAGCAATTGAAGCTGTATCTACACATCCAATTGCAACAAGCATTGTTTCTGAAGCAAAAGCGCAAGGCCTTGTTGTTGAACCTTCTGATTTCGTTCAAGAATTAGCTGGTGAAGGTATGGTCGGTATGACTGATGGCCAACAAGTACTCGTTGGTAACCGTCGTCTTATGGAACGTTATAATGTGCAAGGCTATCCAATAGAGGCTGCTGAATACGGTACAGAAGTTCTTGTAGCAGAAGGTAATACATACCTTGGTCGCATCATTATCGCCGATGAAGCTCGTCCTGATTCCGCTGAAGCGATTGCTGATCTTAATGGTCAAGATATCAAAACTGTTATGCTTACCGGTGATGCTGAAGCAAGTGCTAATTACATCGCTAAAGAAACTGGTGTAAGTGCTGTACGTGCTCAATTGTTGCCGCAAGATAAATTATCCGTTGTACAAGATATTCGCTCCGAATATGGTCCTACTATGTTCGTAGGGGACGGCATCAACGATGCGCCAGTACTTGCAGGTGCTGATGTTGGTGGCGCTATGGGTAGTGGTGCTGATGCGGCTATCGAAGCGGCAGACGTTGTGTTCATGCGTCCTTCCTTGACTGCTATCGCACACATCCTTGATTTGTCTAAAGCGACATTGCGTGTAGCATGGCAAAACGTAGTATTCGCAATTGCTGTAAAAATCCTTATCATGGTACTTGGCCTTATGGGCTATGCATCCATGTGGTGGGCAGTATTTGGTGATACAGGCGTATCTATCCTCTGTATCTTAAACTCTATTCGTATCTTGCGCCGCAATTAGGTGAAAGTAGCGTTTATAGAGCAGAGAGACATAAATCAAATTACATTTTTCTGATCTGAAAGATTAAGACTAATATAAATAACCTCTGGATTAGTAATTGGCTAATGTAGAGGTTATTTTATTGAGTAAACTAAATATATACAATACTTTTATTGTATACATTTGTACATTATAAATAGACATAAAGCTGTATATGTATGTACTAGATACACAAAACTTTCACAATTGAATTGAATAATAGCTATAAAATAGTATATAATTTATTAGATGATTACTATAAGTTCGTTGGAAGGAGGGATAGCATGATCACGGTGTATAAACACATAGAAGAAGAGTTAGTTTCAGACAGCACTGTATCAGATGCCACAAAAGGTTCTTGGGTAAATTTGGTGAACCCAGACCCCGATGAGTTATCCCTTATCAATATTTTGACGGAAATCCCAACGGACGTTCTCAAGACCGCTCTCGATATGGAAGAACGTTCTCACGTGGAGTTAGAGGATAATTACATCTTTATCGTTATCAATATTCCGGTTATCCGTGGTAACGATATGTATGATACAGTACCACTCGGTATCTTCTTGACGCCAGACTTCTTCATTACCATCTGCTTAGAAGAGTCTGAAGTATTGTATCCATTCATTTCCAATCAGATTTCTACGTTCTATACATACAAAAAGACGCGTTTCTTGTTCCAAATCTTGTATCGTACAGCGACAATGTTCTTGCGTTACTTGCAACAAATCAACCGTCGTACGGACGATATTGAAATCCAATTGCGTCATACCACAAAGAATAAAGACTTCTTCCAATTGTTGGAATTACAGAAATCCATGACATACTTTACCTCTGCATTGCGCACGAATGGTACTGTTATGGAACGTCTATTGCGCTTGCGTGGTCATAGCTCCTATAGACACCTCCTCAAAATGTACGAAGAGGATGAGGACTTACTAGAGGACGTTATTATCGAGAATAAACAGGCCATCGAGATGGTTGAAATGTACTCCAATATCTTGATGAACATGATGAACGCCTTTACATCCATCATTTCTAATAACCTTAACTTGGTTATGAAGATGTTAGCAACCCTTACTATTGCTATGGCGGTTCCGACCATCATATTTAGCTTGTGGGGGACAAACGTACCATTGCCATTCCAAGAGGATCCACAGGGGTTCTATGAGGTTATAGGTGTTGCATTAGTATTTTCTATTATTGCTATCATTGGTATGTGGAAAAAAGACTTGTTCTAATATATGATACATAGTTGAAAACTAAACTTCAAACATTAAATCTACAAGAAAAAGCTGGATCATAGCCAGCTTTTTTTCTTGCATTATATTACGTTGTTGCTTATTATTAGGCCAATCTGATATAATAATACCGTTATGGAGAGGTGTCCGAGTGGTTTAAGGAGCTGGTCTTGAAAACCAGTGACTCCGCAAGGGGCCGTGGGTTCGAATCCCACCCTCTCCGCCACAACTTAGAAAGCCCTTTAGGTTATGCCTAGAGGGCTTTTTATTGTGTGATAATAAATGTATTGTGTTTGAAAAACACTTTATATTTATAGTATGATTACTTTATATGTTTTTATTCTGTAGAAAGGAGCTCGTATGAATCGACTTAGTTTCTCACGAACTCAGATTTTAATTCTTGTCAGCGTATGGCTCACATTTTTGATTAGCTTTGTTATGCGCTTATCTTGGGCGTCTTTGATGCCTATTGTTAACGAGGCGTTGAGTTTTACGCCTCAAATGGGGACAGCTTATTTATCTGCCTTTTATATGGGCTATGCCATTATGGTTCTACCCGGTGGTATCTTAGCGGATCGCATTGGTTATCGTTACACTATTTTGGTGAGTTTACTTGCCATGGCAGTTATTACGGCATTGATGAGTACCATCGATAATTACACCTATGGTTGGGTATTGCGCTTCTTATTAGGTATCGTATCTGGTCCAGTTCAAGCATCTTGCTTAAGTGCTATTGGGGATTATTTTGGTCCTAATCAACGTGGTGCTGCAGTTGGTATCTTTATGTCCTGTACATCCCTTGGGTTGACTACGGTAAACTTATACGCACCATATGTAGCCACTAATTATGGTTGGCAAAATGCATTCCTCTTAACAGCCGTATTACCAATCCTTGTTTTTATTCTTAGCTATTTTACTGTTCGTAAACCAAGCGCTGAAATTTTGGCGCAACGGGAATCCGAGGCTAGTGCTGCATCTGCTCATGTAGGCGAAAAGACTTCCTTAAAGGAAAATTTGCTACATGTTTTAAAAAATCGCAATATTTGTTGCCTTGCCTTTGCAGGTTTCTTTGCTACAGGTGCTACCTGGGCGGTGGCACAATGGTCAAATTTATATATGGTTAAACAGCTCGGCGTTAATGCCATATATGCAGGCCATGTAATGTCTGCCTTTGGTTTAGCCGCGCTTATTGCAAAACCGACCATCGGTATCTTGTCCGATATTTTACCGATTAAGAAGAACCACTTAGTAGCTCTTGTGATGTTCTTATTTGGGCCTGCGTTGATTCTCTTCGCAAGCACCACAAATCCAGATATGCTTTTCATAACAGGTCCAATCCTTGGTATCGGTGCTTTCATGCATAGTGCATTAACAAATGCTCTTGTAGTCCAATCGGCAGCACCTCACTTGCGTGGTACAACAGCAGGATTTGTGAACTTATTTAATCAAATCGGTGTTATGTTAGCACCTATGATTTTAGGTAGCATGTTAACTGCTACAGGTAGTTATCAATCCGCATTGATGACCCTTGCTATTGCACCAGTTATCGGCGCTATTGCATTATTCTTTGTACGTCTTAAATAATGTGAAAGTTTACATAATATACTTACATATTATTGGTATAGAAACAAAATATGAAATAAAAGAGACTGAACTAAATCTCCTAAAAAAAAGGGGATAGTTCAGTCTCTTTTTATAAGTTACGAGTCACTATATTTTATGATTATGGTTTTCGCGGTGCATGGTAGTCTGGTTGAGGTCTCCATTCACTCATAGGTGTATTAGGATCTGGCATATCTTGATTTTGAATATCAAGAATCCAGTCATTAGGTCTTGGACCTTGTGGAGTAGGTGGTGGAACTGGCCCGTATACACCTAGTTTAGATGGTAATAATCGTGGTTGATTAGAAGTATAAGGGGATTCTAATTGGTTGAGCGGTCTGTATACGCCTGGTGGTGGTTGAACACCAAATAATGGCTTATTTTCTGTTGGGGGAGGTGTATTTATTGGTTTATATGGACGAGGTGGTACATAGGGGTTCGTAAAGGTATAGGTGATACGCTCCAATTCCAATGCATTATGTAAAATAAACTGACCTATTTCGGCTACTGCAGAGCCCTTTGTAGCGACATGAGCACCTGTAGACAGAATAGACCGTTGGTCAGAAGCTATTTCAATAGGTGCACCATTTACTTGATAAAATTTAGCTGGTGCCACATGCCAATCCATAAGATAAATATCTTTAGATGTATTGCCTCGGTGATATGTATAATTAGTCGAATAATCTGCAATGATATTCTGATTTTTGTATAGACTAATTGTGCGGGCGTGAAGCGTACTGTAAGTGGAGCCTGCTTGAGCAAGACTGATTGTACTCAAGTCGATATATACGGTCTCTGAAGGACTATTATAAGCAACCTGGTATTGAGTAGGCTTATTTTCTAATTCATATTGTGAAATAGCACTAGCTGACTGTACGGTTGCCAAGGCTAGCATTATAAAGGGATATAGTTTTCTCATATTAGACCTCTCTTATGTGGCATTAGTATACCA
The DNA here is from genome assembly GCA_934202215.1 of uncultured Veillonella sp. Taxonomy (GTDB): domain Bacteria; phylum Bacillota; class Negativicutes; order Veillonellales; family Veillonellaceae; genus Veillonella. The sequence goes on along the minus strand of CAKPXR010000031.1, from coordinate 2,787 downwards.
TAGTCGTACATGTAATTCTATGAAAAATGAATATAAAACTCCATAATATGTATATTGTATATAATTGTCTTTTTGTTATATGATTAATGCATAGTACAGGAGGTCTTGATATGGAAATTATCTGTTTTGGCGATAGTATTACCCGTGGTTATGATGTGCCTTATGGCCAAGGGTGGGTTGAAATTTGTGATGCATCTATAGAGGGAGTGCATTTTACAAATTATGGTGAAGATGGATGCTCTGTGCAAGGTATGATTTACAATATTGAAGAATGGGCCTCTACAGCTGTAGCTGATCCCACACGTCATATCTTTTTAATGTGTGGCACCAATGATATATTACAAGGTCGAGATAGTACGTATGTGTTCAAGACCTTGGTGAAAGCCATTGAATTAGCAAGCAGAAAGGGTAAGGTTATTATCGGCTTAGAAACACAAATAGATAGTGATATGGATGGCCTAGACCTTGTTGTTCGCGATGTAAATGAACAATTAAAAGCCTATGCAGAAGAGCATGACTTAAAAGTGATAGACTTCTATACAACTCTATATGAAGCAGATCAAATAGGTCAAATTGTTTTTGCTGGCGAAGTACACCCTAATGCACGAGGCTATCGTTTGATGGCCTATAAGGCGTTAGAGACTTTTACGCGATTATAAGTTAAAAAATCCCCTCATGAATTATTTCATGAGGGGATTTGGTGATTTATATAGTCTTTATGTGTGAAGGCTCGTAGCTTTCACAATTATATTTAATTCGTCACGAATTAGTCGTTAAAATTAGCGAGTATGTGCATTGGATACGCGAGCGGATTGTGCAATTGCGTATGCAGTACCTTTTACTAAATCGTAAGCATCAGCAGTGTTGCCAGATACTGTTACAGCAGCTACAGTGTCGTCAGTTACTGCGAACAATGCAGTTGCGTAAGGATGTTGTGCACCGTTTGGAACTGTTACCGCACCGGATTTTACAACGATGTAACGATTGCCGTTGTTGAATACGTCGTATTGAGCAGCTTGTTTTACACCATCATAGCTTTCATTGTAAGCGAATAATGCAGCTACTTCACCACCTGCTACTTGACCAGTTTGTTGCATGGAACGCAATTTAGCAGCTGCTACAGCTGTTGGTTGAGTCATGTTAACAGTGATACGCAAGGAGTTGTTATTTACAACTGCTTCAGTGATTACGTTTGTAGAGAATACGTTTGCAACACCATCGCCAGCACGGTTGTAGGAGCTAGCAGTTTTCACTTGGTAGCCGTTAGTGTATGCAGGCAAGTCGTAAGTGTAGGATTTGCCGTTCAACAATAAGTCGAATGCGTTTAATTGGTTAGTTTTGTAACGAGAAACATATGCACTGCCGTTACCATTAGCTGTTACAGCAGTTACAGTTTCTTGGTATACTGGTTGGTTATTAGTAGGGATTGGATCCATAATTTGAAGACCTACAGCTGTTGTTTGAGGTGCTACGAAGATTGGATCACCTAATTCTTTGGATACAGGCATTTGTTGAGCCATGTCACCTGCTGTGTAAGGTACAGCTGGTAATGGTTTGTAACCAGGGCGTGGTGCACTTGTTACATAACCAGATTGGTACGCTGGTGTAGCTGCTTGAGGTGCAGCGTAAGTATATTGCTCAGCTGCAGCGCGTTCGTAAGCACGTGCGTTAGCATCAACAGATGCTGCAAAAGCAGAGAAAGACATAGTTGTAGCTGCAAATACTGCGAAAGCAGCTGCTAAATGTTTTTTGTTCATAATAGTTCACTCCTAAATACATGATTTTACAAATAACACAAATACAAATACTAATCTGTATTATATATGAAATTCTGCTAATTGTAAATAAAATATAAAATATTTTCTTAATTATAAACAAATATAATTCAATGAGTCAAATTTTGTACAATTAGGCACAGAATGTCATATTACTATATAATAGTAGTATAATAATATATTATATCGAATAATTTAGATTAATGCTATACCTAATGGTATAAATTTAAAAATAAGATGAAGTTTATGATTTCTATAAATTGAGATTGTGAAAGTTTCACTAGGGAGGTCTCATGAATATTAGCGTCTATTATGGACGAGCAGGATCGGGCAAGACACGTGCCGTATATGAACGGATACGTCAAGTTATGACCGAGTGTCCCGGAGAACCGATAATTTTACTTGTTCCAGAACCAGCAACGTATCGAGTGGAACGGGAGCTGGCTGAGTTTATGCCTGAAAAAGGCTTTACCACAGTTCGAGTTGTAGGCTTTGGTCGTTTGGGGTACCAAGTATATCAATCAATAGGCTCTAAAGGGGCCGGTCAATCAAGCTTATCTAGCTTTGGTCGGTCTATGTTGTTGCGCCTTGTTATGAAACGAAAACAAAAGGAATTAGGTCTCTTAGAACAGGCTACAAAGCGCTCTGAATTTTCATCTGTATTGCAACAACTTTTCTCTGAGTTTCGTGCATTCCGCGTTGGTCCAACAGACCTTGAACGTGGGGCAGATTCAGTAAAAAACAAAGTGTTGCAAAAGAAACTACGCGAATTAGCTATTTGTATGGCCGCCTACGAAGAGGAAATCAGCCGTCATGGGGAGCGCGACATCGATCCTATCATGGAAATTGTTGAGTCTTTACCTCAATCTCCATTAATGGAAAATAGCCACGTATTTATTGATGGCTTTCATTGGTTTACGCCCACACACTATGAGTTGATTTATACCTTGTTTGATTTGGCTAAGGAAGCAGTTATTACCATCGACTTGCCAATGGCTCCAAAGGCTTTAAA
>CAKPXR010000030.1 GCA_934202215.1 uncultured Veillonella sp. | reverse complement strand
GTTATTATCTAGGAGGTAATACATATGGCAAAAGAAATCTTGTTTAATGAAGAAGCTCGTCGCGCTTTAGGTCGTGGCGTTGATCAATTGGCAAATGCTGTAAAAGTTACATTAGGACCAAAAGGCCGTAATGTTGTATTGGATAAAAAATTCGGTTCTCCAACAATTACAAACGATGGTGTAACAATTGCTCGTGATATCGAACTTCCAGATCCATTTGAAAACATGGGTGCTCAATTAGTTAAAGAAGTTGCTACTAAAACTAATGATGTAGCAGGTGACGGTACTACTACTGCAACAGTATTGGCACAAGCTATGATTCAAGAAGGTATGCGCAACGTAGTAGCTGGTGCAAACCCAATGATCTTGAAAAAAGGTATTGAAACAGCAGTAAAAACTTTGGTTGAAGAAATTAAAAAACGCTCCATCAAAGTTTCTGGTAAAGCTGAAATCGCTCAAGTTGCTAGCGTATCTGCAGCTGATGAAGAAATCGGTGGCTTGATTGCTGAAGCTATGGAAAAAGTTGGTAACGACGGTGTTATCACTGTAGAAGAATCCAAAGGCTTGCAAACTGCATTAAACGTAGTAGAAGGTATGCAATTCGACCGCGGTTACATTTCCCCTTACATGGTAACTGATCCTGACCGTATGGAAGCTGTTATGGATAACCCATACATCTTGATTACTGACCGTAAAATCAGTGCTATCGCAGATATGTTGCCAACACTTGAAAAAGTAGTAAAAGTAGGTAAAGAACTTCTTATCATTGCTGAAGATGTAGAAGGCGAAGCATTGGCTACATTGGTAGTAAACCGCTTACGTGGTACATTCAAAGCTGTAGCAGTTAAAGCTCCTGGCTTCGGTGACCGTCGTAAAGCTATGCTTGAAGATATTGCTATCTTGACTGGTGGTACTGTAATTACTGAAGATATGGGTCGTAAACTTGATTCCGTAGAACTTACTGACCTTGGTACAGCTCGTCAAGTCCGCATTACTAAAGATGAAACTACAATCATCGATGGTGTAGGCGATAAAGATGTAATTGCTAAACGCGTTAGCCAAATCCGTGCACAATTGGAAGAAACAACTTCTGAATTCGACCGTGAAAAATTACAAGAACGTCTTGCTAAATTGTCCGGTGGTGTTGCAGTTATCGAAGTAGGTGCTGCTACAGAAGTTGAAATGAAAGATAAAAAACTTCGTATCGAAGACGCATTGAACGCAACTTGCGCTGCTGTTGAAGAAGGTATCGTAGCTGGTGGTGGTACTACATTTATCGACATCATCCCTGCTTTGAACACATTGGAAGCTACTGGTGATGTTCAAACAGGTATCAACCTTGTTAAACGTGCAGTAGAAGAACCTCTTCGTCAAATCGCTTACAATGCTGGTCTTGAAGGCTCCGTTGTAGTTGAAAAAGTTAAAAATACTGAAGCTGGCGTTGGTTTCAATGCTTTGACTGAAGAATACATCGACATGGTAAAAGCTGGTATCGTGGATCCTGCAAAAGTTACACGTTCTGCTCTTCAAAATGCTGCATCCATTGCATCTCTTGTATTGACTACTGAAACAATCGTAGCTGACAAAGTAGAAGAAAATGCTGCAGTTCCTGCAATGCCTCCAATGGGTGGCATGGGCGGTATGATGTAATCAACTGCTTAGCGCATAATCTATAAGATTTAGAATAATCCTAATGAATTAGGAACTAGATGTTCACTTTTTCATTAGGATTATTTTTGTATGTGGATTATCAAATCGATAAAATTGATTTTGTATACAACATATGTTATAATTCTATAGAATTTAATATTGAGTCTAGTTTGACACAGTAGTTACTGACCTTTATAATATGGTTATCGAATTATTTCGATGTTGTTTAACCTGAAAGAAGGATTACTATGTTGAGCTTTATTTTTAAAAGTAAACCTAATTATGTTAATTTCGGCCTCTTAGTTTATCGTTTGGCACTTGGTATTTCCATGTTTTATCATGGATATCTAAAGTATTTGAGCGGTGCTGAAGGCCTTTATAAAGTTGGAGCTATGTTGGCACCATTAGGTGTACCTGGTGGTTATGAAATATTAGGTACTATGGCAGCATATGCAGAAATGATAGGTGGCGTACTTATAGTGCTTGGTCTATTTACAAGAATTGGATCTTTGCTACTTATAGGTACACTAGCAATAGCAACGATATTAAATCTTAGTGGCAGTTTCTTTAGTTGGGACTATCCATCTCAAATGGGATTTGGTGCTCTTATGTTGTTCTTTGCTGGTGCAGGTCGCTATAGCCTAGATAAAGCTTTATTTAAATAATAATTAGGATAATAGACTCGTCGATTGATGAGTCTTTTATTTGTGTAGCGAGGTTATTATGAATACAAAAACAGTTCCGTTTACAGCTGAACAATTAGAAAATATTATTGCCCAATATCCAACACCATTTCATATTTACGATGAAGAAGGTATCATTGAAAATATGAAATCTTTCATCGATGCATTTTCTTGGAATAAAGGGTTTAAACAATATTTTGCTGTAAAAGCGACTCCAAATCCATATATTATGCGTGTGTTACAAAAACTTGGCGTAGGTGCAGACTGCTCTTCCTTGGCAGAGTTGATGCTATGCGAAAAAGTGGGCATTACAGGTCATGATATTATGTTCACATCTAATGACACACCATATGTGGAATATAAAAAAGCACTAGAAATGGGTGCTATTATCAACCTAGATGATATTACTCATATTGAATATTTAGAAAAAAATCATGGTTCTTTGCCTGATACGTTCTGCGTTCGTTATAACCCAGGCTCCTTAAAAGAGGGTGGCAATACTATTATTGGCCTTCCTGAAGAAGCTAAATACGGTATGACTCGTGAACAAATTTTTGAAGCTTATAAACAACTACAAGCAAAAGGTGTAAAACACTTTGGTATCCATACAATGGTTGTTTCTAATGAACTTGATATCGATGGCTTAGTTGGTACTGCAGAGCTTTGCTTCAATCTTGCAGTAGATATTAAAAATGAGCTTGGTATCAATGTTGAGTTTATCGATCTTGGTGGTGGCGTAGGTGTTGCTTACAAGCCAGAACAAACACCTGTAGATTTCAAAGCGCTTAGCAAGGGTGTAGAAGAGGCTTACAATAGAATTCTCGTAGCTAATGGTCTTGGTGATGTAGCATTAGCTTATGAATGTGGTCGTATGGTTACAGGTCCATTTGGTTTCCTAGTTTCTACAGCAATTCACAAAAAAGATATTTATCGTCATTACATTGGTCTTGATTCTTGCATGGCAAATCTTATGCGTCCAGCATTATATGGTTCTTATCACCATATTACTGTAATGGGTAAAGAAAATGCGCCTAAGGACCATGTATATGATGTAACAGGTTCCTTATGTGAAAATAACGATAAGTTCGCTATCCAACGTGAATTGCCAAAAATTGATATTGGTGATCGTATCATCATTCATGATGCTGGTGCACATGGTCATTCCATGGGCTTTAACTATAATGGTAAATTGCGTTCTGCTGAGTTGTTATTACATAAAGATGGCTCTGTTACACAAATTCGTCGTGCTGAAACATATGATGATTTGTTTGGCACTCTCGATTTCTCCAACCTATAATTTAATATTGAGAATCGAATAGGATGAGAATGAATATTATTAAAAGCCTATCAATATATGTAATATATGATATTCTTTTAATTCCTGTATATTTTAGTAGGAATATCTTGCTATCATTTAGATAAGAATGTATAATAATTGTAGATTGTTATGCACATACTTGCTAAGTTGGCGAGAATTACGGCGGTATTCACGTTAGTGCGTACCGCCTTTTTATATGTGTCAGTATATACGTTTTACATATAACGATTGTATGCCTCGATATTGAGGATACATAATAAAAAGGAGTGAACATTTTGGCTGAATTACTTCAGATAAAAGATTTAAAGGTATCCGTTGAAGATAAACAAATCTTGAAAGGTATCAACTTAACAATTAATAAAGGTGAAATTCACGTTGTAATGGGCACAAATGGTGCAGGTAAGTCTACACTTGCTAATGCTATCATGGGTAACTCTACATATACTGTAGACAGCGGCTCCATTATTTTTGATGGTAAAGATATTACAGAAGATGCAGTAAACGATCGTGCAAAAGCTGGTATTTTCATGTCCTTCCAAAACCCAATTTCTATTCCTGGTATCACTGTAGAAAACTTCATTCGTACAGCGAAATCTACAATTACTGGTGAAAATGTACGTGCCTTATCCTTCAAAAAAGAATTGAAAGAAAAAATGGATGAATTATCCTTTGATTTGTCCTATGCACAACGTTATGTAAATGAAGGTTTTTCTGGTGGTGAACGCAAGAAAAATGAAATTCTTCAAATGTCTATTTTGAATCCTAAATTGGCTATTCTTGATGAAACTGACTCCGGTCTTGACGTAGACGCAGTTCGTATCGTATCCGAAGGCGTACAACGTTTCCACAACGAAGACAATGCGGTATTGATTATCACTCACCACAACCAAATCTTGCAAAAATTAAAACCTGATTTTGTTCATGTATTGATCAATGGTAAGATCGTTAAAACTGGTGATGCTTCTCTTGTACGTGAAATCGAAGAAAAAGGTTACGACGCATACAAAGCATTAGCATAGGAGGCACAATGGAAGAAAGAAAGAAAACCCAAGTCGCGGATATGGACCGTGGTGTCTACGATATTAAGAATGACTTTGAATATTCTTATATTTCTGATGCTGGTTTAACAGAAGATATTATCCGTGAAATTTGGTCTAATAAAAATGAACCTGAATGGATGCTTGATTTCCGTTTGAAATCTTTAGAAATCTACAATCGCATGGGGATTCCAAATTGGATTCCTGATATTTCTGGCTTAGATATGGCAAATATTCATACCTATGTTAAGCCTAAGGTAGATATGAAAGAAAACTGGGACGAAGTTCCAGAAGAAATTAAAAGCACATTTGACCGCTTAGGTATTCCAGAAGCGGAAAAAACATCTCTTGCTGGTGTTGGTGCGCAATATGACTCTGAGGTTGTTTACCACAGTATTCAAGAAGATCTTGTTAAACAAGGTGTTATCTATACTGATATTGAAACAGCATTACATGAGCATGAAGAAATCGTAAAAAAATACTGGATGACATTGATTCCACCTACAGACCATAAATGGGCTGCTCTTCATGGTGCAGTTTGGTCTGGTGGTTCCTTCGTATACGTTCCAGCAGGCGTACAAGTAGAGATTCCATTGCAATCATACTTCCGCTTGAATGCACCAGGTGCTGGTCAGTTTGAACATACTATGATCATTGTAGAAGAAGGTGCTAAATTGCACTTTATCGAAGGTTGCTCTGCTCCTAAGTATGATGTATCTAACCTTCATGCCGGCGCTGTTGAATTGTTCGTTAAAGACAATGCTACATTGCGTTACTCTACAATTGAAAACTGGTCCAAAAATATGTACAACCTTAACACAAAACGTTGTGTAGTAGGTAAGAATGGTACAATCGAGTGGGTATCTGGTTCCTTTGGTTCCCGAGTTTCTTGCTTGTATCCAATGAGTATTCTTAACGGTGAAGGTGCACATGCTGAATTTACAGGTGTAACATTCGCTGGTGAAGGCCAATTCCTTGATACAGGCTGTAAAGTGGTACATAATGCACCATATACAACAAGTAATGTAAACTCTAAATCCATCTCTAAATCCGGTGGCGCTGCCATTTACCGTGGACTTTTGAAAATTGGTCCTAAAGCTGAACATTCCAAAGCAACCGTTTCTTGTGAATCCTTGATGCTTGATGCTGAGTCTCAATCTGATACAATCCCAGCAATTATCGTAGAAAACGATAATGTGGATTTAGGTCATGAAGCGAAAATTGGTCGTATTTCCGATGAAGCAATTTTTTACCTTATGACTCGTGGTATTAGCGAAGAAGAAGCTCGTGCTATGCTTGTTCGTGGTTTCGTAGAGCCAATTTCTAAAGAATTGCCACTAGAATATGCAGTAGAAATGAACAATCTAATCAATCTTGAATTAGAAGGTTCTATCGGTTAAGGAGGAATTATGAGCGAATTATTATTTAATGAACTCCCTAGACCGACATTCAGATGGTTACGCGTTAATCATACTGTAAGCTCTCTAGCTGGAGAAGATGCAGCGGTACAATCCATCGCTGTAGAAGCGAATCAAAATATACTTTCACCATTATCTGCTGGTGCAGCATTGCTAGATGGTAATTATGAAGGTGCTAATAAAGAAGCTGTTCAACTATTAGTGGAAAAAGCAGAAGGCTATGCTATCAATGTACCTGCTAAGGCGAAAGAAGTTGTAGGTATCCGCATTGATGCTAATGCTCGTGTGGCAAACCGTTTCCAATTTATCGTTGGTGAAGGTGCTGAATTAGAAGTACAATTTTATGTAACTGGTTCTGGCGATGCATTGACAAATGTTAGCTATTTAAACGAATACGATGTTAAAGAAGCTGGTAAAGTTGTAGTGAAAAAGGTAAATCTTTTACCTGAACATGTACAACATATCGAGCATAGATACACTAAATTAGAAGATAAAGCAGATGTAGAATACATCAATATTGAAATTGGTGGTAGTGAAAACATCTTGAATTACTATCATGATTTAGTAGGTCAAGAATCTCGTATGATTCATGATATTGCTTATCTTGGTAATAAAGAGCAAAAATTTGATATTTCTATGGTTATGAGTCATGGTGGTAAAAAGTCCTACAGTGACATTCATACCTTAGGTGCTCTTAGCGGTAATTCTAAAAAATCCTTCCGTGGTACCCTTGATTTTCTTCATGGTGCAACTGCAGCTGAAGGCGCGGAAGAAGATACTTGCTTGTTGTTAGACCCTACTGTAAAATCTATTTCTTTGCCACTATTATTGTGTAAAGAAGATAATGTAGTTGGTAACCATGCAGCAAGTGCAGGCCAAATTGATCATAATAAATTGTTCTACATCATGAGCCGTGGCTTTAGTGAAGTAGAAGCAAAACATATCATTGTTGAATCTATGATTCGACCTATTATTGATCGCATTGGTGATGAAACGATTGAAGAAGCAGCATTAGCAGCTGTACGTAATAAAATTTAAAGAGGCGTTTTTATGAGACCAATTGCAGAAGCATACAAAGACTTTCCTATATTACATAAAGAGCATAATGGGCACCGCGTTATCTATTTAGATAGCGGTGCTACTGCACAAATTCCACAGTCCGTAATTGACCGTGTTGTGGAACATATGACACAACGTAATGGTAATCCACATCGTGGTTCTCATATTTTGGCTATCGAAGCATCTGAAGACTATGAAAATGCACGAGATCGCGTAGTTGAATTTATCAATGCTCGCGAACGTGAAGAGGTTGTATTTACACGTAATAGTACGGAATCCATGAACTTGATTGCCCATAGCTATGGTCTTCATAATGTGAAAAAAGGTGACAAGATTGTTATTACTGTTGCTGAGCATCATGCAAATCTTGTAACATGGCAATATGTGGCAGAACAAACTGGGGCAACTTTAGAATACATGTACCTTGATGAACATGGCCATTTAAAAGACGGTGAAATCAATAAAATTGATGAAAATACTAAAATCGTTGCTTTTGCTCATGTTAGTAACGTGCTTGGTATGGAATTTCCTGTAAAAGAATTAACTGAAAAGGCTCACTCTGTAGGCGCTATTGTTGTTCTAGATGGTGCTCAATCTACACCTCATAAAAAAATCGACGTTCAAGCATTAGATTGCGATTTTTTCGTATTCTCTGGCCATAAAATGTGTGCATCCCAAGGTATTGGTGTACTTTATGGTAAACGTGAACTATTAGAAGCTATGCCTCCATTCCTATTGGGTGGTGACATGATTGAGTATGTAAAAGAACAAACAGCTACATTTAATGAGCTTCCATACAAGTTCGAAGCAGGTACTCCAAATGCTGATGGTGCCGTTTCCTTGCATGCTGCTATTGATTATTTAGAATCCTTTGGCATGGATGCTATTGAAGCCTATGAAGAGGAACTTGTAGCATATATTCTTCCTAAGATTGTTGCATTGCCTCACGTTCACGTAATTGGCTCTCAAAATCCTAAAGAAAAACATGGTGTAATCGCGTTCACTGTAGATGATGTACATCCTCATGACGTAGCTACGATTTTAGATTCTAAAGGTATTTGCGTTCGTTCTGGTCACCATTGTGCACAACCACTAGGTGCATTTTACAATGTGTCTGCATCTACTCGTTTAAGTATGTACTTATATACTCGTAAGGAAGATTTAGATGCTTTCCTTGAAGTATTGAAGACAGTTCGTTCAGTAATGGGTTTTAAAGATTAGGAGATTTACCATCAATGGAAATGGATCAATTATATACGGAACTTATTTTGGAGCATAACCAAGATAAGCGTAATAAACATGAATTAGCTCATTTTACAAATTCTGAGCATGGCCATAACCCAAGTTGCGGTGATGATCTAACGTTACAACTCAATGTGGAAGATGGCATTATTAAAGATGCTGCTTATACAGGCTCTGGCTGTGCTATTAGCCAAGCATCTGCATCTATGATGATTGATATCATCAAGGGCAAATCCGTTGAGGAAGCTCTTCGTTTGGTAGAAATTTTCTTAGGTATGATCAAAAAAGAGATTACCGATGAAAATGAGTTAGAAGAATTGGAAGATGCTATGGCATTACAAAATATTTCTAACATGCCAGCACGTGTTAAATGTGCAGTTCTTGCATGGCATACATTGAAAGAGGCTTTAAAGAAATAATATGAAGAAAACGATATTATTTGATTTAGATGGAACTTTAACTGATTCTCAAGAAGGTATTCTTAAAAGCATAAAATTTGCATTGGAACATTTCGGTTATGATGTACCTGATGAAGAAACACTACAATTATTCTTAGGACCACCATTGGTAGATGCGTTCCAAGAACATTGTGGTATGACCTTTGAGCAAGCGGAAGAAACATACTTTAAATTCCGTGAACGGTATGGTACCATCGGTAAATTTGAAAATAAAGTATATCCGAATATTGTAGATTTATTAGCTAAATGTAAAACTGAACAATATACTATAGCTGTAGCGACTGCAAAACCAGAACATTATGCTAAAGATATTCTCGATCACTTTGAATTGACACCATACTTTGATGTCATTGTAGGTGCCAATTACGAAGCTGGTTTATTGCACAAGAAAGAGATTCTTGAAAAGGCTCTTACCCTTTGTGGTAATCCATTGACCGATGATAACGGTAGACGTTTGGCCTTTATGGTAGGTGATCGCAAGTATGATGTAGAGGCAGCTAATGAACTTGGCTGTATCTCTATCGGTGTTACCTATGGTTATGGTACAGAAGCTGAACTAAAAGAAGCTGATGCAGAATACATTTGTGATGATGTTGATGAAATTGCTGACGTTCTTGACCTTGAAGAAATGATGGTTCGTAGATAGGCTATTATAAATAAAATATTAACCTAAAAAAGGCTAGAGGAATTTCCTCTAGCTTTTTTGTAACTATAAATAAAGGACTAACCTATAGGTTAGTCCTTTTGTGTTATTTTTTTAGGCCGCTTTTCTTAGCTAATGTTTTGATAACCTTAGCACTTTGTTTTTTCAACTTGCCGCCTGTTTGTTTAAGTTGGATACGTGTACGAGAAACACGACCGAGTGTAGTAATCTTAGTTTTGCGACGTGGCTTCATATCACGTTCGTTACCAAAGTCGCCACGTTGTACACTTGTTGCTTTTACCTTTTCCGCTCTGAAAGATTTACGTAACGCTTTCATAATCAATGTAAGCGGTAAGGATTGCTCAAAAGAATACAAGTCAACAGCCACATAGCCTAGAGCAGGATATGTGTGCAATGTAAAGTGAAAGCCTGGTGCAACAGATAGGAGGGCGATCTCCTCGTCCATAACTTGACAACTGATTTCATCAACATCAAGGTCAGCTAAATCAAATGCAGTTGCTACACTTTCTTGTACAGCTGTAGCGGATGAGATTGCATCTTCATCGCAGGAATACAAATCAATTAAAAGTTCTTGTCCTAATGCTTCTGCCATAACAACACCTTCTTTCATAAAAATATATCTCATTTATTATACCTAGAATTTAAAATTAAGTCCAATCAAAGGAGAATGTATTGAAAGGTCAAAAATATACTGTAAGAAATTTGACCTTTATATTGACTAAAGTCAAAAAGTCAAATATAATAAATATATGTAAAAAGCAAATAGTCAAAAATATATTAAATAAAATGTTAAAGAGGTATTTTTTATGAGTATGATAGCTGATAAAATAGAAAAGTTTATATTAGATCGTATGCGTGAAGAACAAGAGAAATTAATTTTAAAACGTAACGAATTAGCCGATGAATTAGATTGTGCACCATCGCAAATTAGTTATGTACTAAGTACACGATTTTCTAATGAACGCGGCTTTGATGTTGAATCAAGACGTGGTCTAGGTGGATATATTCGAATTACTAAATTAAATCCAGAAAGCTCAGATTCACTACCAGCTGTAACAACCTATCGTATTTATGAAGGTCAAAATACAGTAGATCGATTGATTGATATTAAAGATGTAGACCAATCGTTGTTCCAATTACTACAGGCTGAAAAGATTACTCGTCGTGAAGCTCAATTAATGCATAATTCCTTTGCTACATTAATTGAGAATACCGACATTGAATATCGTAATGATGCAATTCGTCAGCTCTACGCAACAATGGTGGACACACTACGGAAGGAGTGATGATCAGTGATATGTGATCATTGCCATAAAAATGAAGCTACTATCCACATGACAAATATTGTAAATAATCAAAAGACGGAACAGCATTTATGCAATATATGTGCTACAGCACTACAGCAGGAGGGAAAGTTATCTCCTTATAGTTCCTTTATGAATGATATGTGGGATGATAGCTTTTTTACCAATGAGTTCTTTAAGAATATGGTCTATCCTGACAATCTATTAAAATCTCATCAGTCTAAACGTTGCCCTCAATGTGGTATTACCTATGATGAGTTCAATCGGGTAGGCAAGTTTGGTTGTAATACATGTTATGAAACCTTTGCTAGTGAAATAAAACCGTTATTACAAAGATTACAAGGTAGTTCTGAATATGAAGGAACTGTTCCTAGTCATGGTCATAATGTATTTAAAGCAAAGTATGAACTAAAGCGGTTACGTCATCAATTAGACTCAGCAATTCAAGCTGAGAACTTCGAAGATGCAGCCATTTTAAGAGATAAAATAAAAGAATTAGAAGCCATCATTGGTGGCGATAAAGAATAGGAGGTTCTTATTATGTTAGATACTATATTAGATTCTCCTTTAAGCCCATGGCTACAACATGATACGGACGCAACCGATCATATTGTCATATCTAGTCGAATCCGATTAGCACGAAATTTTGATGGTATATTGTTTACAAATCGTAATGATACGTCATCTTTAGAAAAGGTAAATACCATTTCTAGAGGTTTGCTTCAACCTTTAAAAGAAGCAGATGGACATCAATACTCCAATATTAATCTTGAGCAATTAAGCGAGCGTGAGCGAGCTATATTGGTTGAAAAACATTTAATGAGTCCTGCATTGGAAGAAAAACTGCCATATCGCAATTTAGTAGTATCTGACGATGCATCTATTGTAATTATGGTGAATGAAGAAGACCATTTGCGGATTCAATCTATGGTTTCAGGATTGCGATTACAGAAAGCTTATGAACATGCTAAAAAAATAGATAAGGCTATTGAAGCAAAATATCCATATGCTTTTGATGAACGGTTTGGTTATTTAACGGCTTGTCCTACTAATGTAGGTACAGGTTTGAGAGCATCTGTAATGTTACATTTGCCAGCATTGACCATATCTGGACGAATTACACGCCTTATTCGTAGCATCATTCAATTAGGCTATTCTGTACGTGGACTATATGGAGAAGGCTCCGAAGCGTTAGGAAATATTTACCAAATTTCTAATCAACGTACTATGGGTGTCAGTGAAGAGGATACCATCGAGCAATTGACGAAGATTGTAGAAGGTATCATTGCAGAAGAGAGAAAATCTCGACAATCCTTATTACATAATGATAAAGAAGGTTTAGAAGATGTATTATGGCGCTCGTTTGGCGTTTTACAATATGCGCGTCGTGTAAATGGTAAAGAGGCCTTAACAAAGCTTAGCGATATCCAATTAGGCGTTGATTTAGAGATTTTACCTTCTTGGAGTAAGGATTCATTTAATGAATTAATCGCCATAACTAGACCTAATTTTCTTTCTAAATATGCAGGAAATGATGATCTAATAGAAATCGAGCGTGATAGCTATCGGGCAAAGGTGATCCGCCAAAAGCTTTCACATTAATATAAATTTGGAAAAATCAATTACATATAATAAATTTACACATAATCATTTTATAACTATGTGTTGATAATAGATGGCTTTAATCGGATCCGATTAAAGCCAATATAATATATTCGAGTTGACTGTAGAATTTGTTTGTTTAGTTAATAGCTATTCCAATGGTATGTCCTACCGTTGTTTACATATATTTGAAGAGAAATAATTACAATTTACATAGATAGATGAGGTGATATTATGATGCAACGGTTTACAGATGATGCACAGCGTGTCCTTTCCTTTGCTCAAGAAGCAGCACTGGAACTAGGACATGACTATGTAGGCACTGAACATGTACTCATCGGACTTACAAAGGTTAAAAATGGTGTTGCCGCTAAGGCTTTGGCAGAGCTTGGTATTGTTACAGAAGATATTTTTGAAGATGTAGAAGAACAAGTTGGTCGCGGTAATAAAAAAGCAACCTCCATATATATGACACCTCGCGTTAAGCATGTACTTGAGTTAGCGGTTCAAGTTGCTAATCGCATGAATCATAATTACGTTGGTACTGAGCATATTCTTTTAGGATTACTCAGCGACGGTGGCGGTGTCGCAGTTGGAATTCTACGGGCCATGAATATTCGTAGCAACGATATTGTAGAAGCGATTCGTCACATTCTTGGCTCTAATACAAATGGTGATGATAATGGGCACGAGGGTGCGAGTCATAATGGTGACCTAGGTGATTTAGCTGATTTCGCTACTGACCTAAATGAGTCTGCAAAACAAGGTAAGATTGATCCTGTTATTGGTCGTGATACAGAAATTCAACGTGTTATCCAAATTCTTAGCCGTAGAACAAAAAATAATCCAGTTCTTATCGGTGAACCTGGTGTAGGTAAAACTGCTATTGCTGAAGGTTTGGCGCAACGTATCGTCAATGGTAATGTGCCAGAAATTTTGCGCAACAAACGCATTATTTCTCTTAGCATTAGCTCCATGCTAGCTGGTGCAAAATACCGTGGTGAATTTGAAGAACGCTTGAAAAAAGCAATCGATGAAGTGCAACAACATGATGATATGATTATCTTCATTGATGAAATTCATACATTGGTCGGTGCAGGCGCTACTGAAGGTGCAATGGATGCAGCAAACATTTTAAAACCAGCTTTGGCACGCGGTGAATTCCAAGTGATTGGTGCGACAACTCTTGATGAATACAAAAAGCATATTGAAAAAGATGCTGCCTTAGAGCGTCGTTTCCAACCTGTTCAAGTAGGGGAACCTAATGAAGAGGATGCTCTTGAAATCTTGATGGGCTTGCGAGATCGCTATGAGGCTTTCCATAAGGCTAAAATTACAGATGAAGCATTAAAAGCTGCTGTTACCTTATCTAGTCGATATATTACAGATCGATTTTTGCCTGATAAGGCTATTGATGTGGTTGATGAAGCTGCCTCTAAGGTACGTATGAAAGTCTTTTCTGCAGCGCCAGATGTTAAAGCTTTAGAAGACCGACTCAATGTGGTAAAGAAGGAAAAGGAAGCTGCTGTTACATCTCAAGATTTTGAAAAGGCAGCTAAGCTTCGTGATGAAGAGCAAGCTCTCGTTAAAGAGATTGATGAAAAAAAAGCTGTAGCTAAAGAGGAAAGTGATCAAAAACTCATTGTTACAGAGGAGGATATTGCTGCAGTAGTAGCTCAGTGGACTGGGATTCCGGTGGCTAAAATTGCAGAAGAAGAATCTGAAACCTTGCTTCATTTAGAAGATGAGCTACATAAACGCGTTATCGGTCAAGATGATGCTGTTACAGCTGTAGCGAAAGCTGTGCGCCGTGCAAGAGCTGGATTAAAGGATCCAAAACGTCCTATTGGTTCATTCCTATTCCTTGGACCAACAGGGGTTGGTAAAACTGAATTAGCAAGAGCACTTGCATCCTCCTTGTTCGGCGATGAATCTGCAATGATTCGACTTGATATGTCTGAATATATGGAAAAGCATACTGTTTCTCGTCTAGTTGGGGCCCCTCCTGGATATGTAGGATATGAAGAGGGCGGTCAACTCACTGATGCAGTTCGTCGTAAACCATATAGCGTTATTTTGCTGGATGAAGTAGAAAAGGCTCATGCTGATTTCTTTAACATCCTATTACAAGTACTTGATGATGGCCGACTTACAGATAGTCAAGGTAGAACCGTAGACTTTAGAAATACGGTTATCATTATGACTAGTAACTTAGGTGCTAAAACATTACATAAGAACTCTACAGAACTAGGCTTCTTAGCACCGAAAAAAGCTGAATCTAATGCTAAAGATACTAAAAGTATTGATTTTAAAGAGGCTAAAAAGTCTGTTATGGATGCTGTAAAACATCATTTCAGACCAGAGTTTTTGAATCGTATTGATGAGATGATTGTATTCCATCCGTTAACTGAAGAGGACTTAACAAAAATTGTGATCATTTTGATGAGTGATGTAACAAAACGTCTTGGAGAACGTGAATTGCACTTAGAAATTACACCTGAGGCTATGAAATTACTCGTTAAAGAAGGTTCAGATTTTACTATGGGTGCTCGTCCTTTAAAACGTGCTATTCAACGTTTAATTGAAGACCCTGTATCCGATCTTATTTTGAAAGGAGAGGCGATAGCAGGTAAAACAATTAAAGCAGATGCAAAGGATAACGATATTGTTGTAACGGTTTAATATAAATACAAAAATATATAGTTAATGACTACCTTTCATATAAATTATATGGCTTAAATGGTATACTATAGAATAGTGATAGTTAACCATGTAGTAAAATTATGCATAAAAGGTCATGAATGGTTATCATTCATGACCTTTTTTATCTTATATAAAAATTTTGAGGTATTATGGCAAAAGCAAAATCAGTATTCTTCTGTCAAAATTGTGGGGCTGAGTCATCTAAGTGGATGGGCCGTTGTCCACAGTGTGGCGAATGGAATACATTAGTTGAAGAGATTATTAAAGAAACTAAACATAGCCGTACACCTTCACGAGGTGTGGGAAACCAAACAACAAAACCAACTGCTTTACCGGATATTGAAATTTCCTCCATTGCGCGTGTATCTACAACCTTTGGTGAAATTGATCGTGTATTAGGTGGAGGTATAGTACCTGGTGCATTAATGCTATTAGGTGGCGATCCAGGCATCGGTAAATCTACATTATTACTACAGGTTTCCCAAAAGGTAGCCGATACTGTTGGTACAGTTCTTTATGCATCTGGTGAAGAGTCTCAGTTACAACTTAAACTTCGAGCAGAACGACTTCATATTAATAGTGAACGTTTACAAGTGATTGCCGATACAGATTTAGATCATATTTTAGAGCAAGCTGATGCAATGACGCCATCTTTACTTGTTATTGACTCTATACAAACCATGTATACCGGTGATATTGATGCTGCTCCAGGCAGTGTAAGCCAAGTGCGAGAATGTACATCTCGACTTCTTCGATTCTGTAAAGAACGCAATATTCCAACAGTAATCATTGGACACGTAACTAAGGAAGGCAATATTGCTGGCCCACGTATGTTAGAACATATGGTGGATGTGGTACTTTATTTTGAAGGTGAACGGTCTTACCAATTCCGTATTTTGCGCTCTATTAAGAATCGTTTTGGATCTACATCTGAAACAGGTATCTTTGCCATGGTTGAGGAAGGCTTACAAGAGCTATCTAATCCATCAGCATCCTTATTGGCAGAACGATCTGATGAGGAAAGTGGCAGTGCTGTTATGATTTATCTTGAAGGGGTTCGTCCTATTCTTGTAGAGGTACAAAGCCTTGTAGTTACAACTGCTTTTGGGATGCCACGACGTACTGCCATAGGTTATGATTTAAATCGCCTAATTGTCTTGTTAGCAGTACTAGAGAAACGATGTGGCTTTACATTGGGTAATAAAGACGTATATGTCAATGTTATAGGTGGTCTCAAGGTGAATGAGCCAGCTTGTGACTTGTCTATGGCTGTTGCCATCGTATCTAATTTAAAAAATCGTATTGTACCTACTGATATGGTCATCTTAGGCGAGGTTGGTTTAACCGGTAATGTTCGTAGTATTCCACGTATTGAACAGCGTATTAATGAAGCTAAAAAATTAGGCTTTAAAAAGTTTATTATTCCTGAAGGCAATTATAAGCAAATCAAGGATAATGATAGTTCTATCAAGAT
>CAKPXR010000029.1 GCA_934202215.1 uncultured Veillonella sp. | reverse complement strand
AAAAAAGCATGTGCTTTAACCAATGCAAAATGTGGCGCAGTAACTGAGGAAAAAGCGAAACTCATCGCTCAAGTAGTAGATGAGATCGTGGACGGCAAATGGGATGATGAGTTTCCATTAACTGTATTCCAAACAGGTTCTGGCACACAAACTAACATGAATGTGAACGAGGTAATCGCTCACCGGGCTAAACAGTTAGATGAAAGCAACCCGCTCCATCCTAACGACGATGTAAACCGCGGCCAAAGTACAAACGATACATTCCCTACGGCAATGCATATCTGCGCGTACTTTGAAATTACAAAACGTGTAATTCCTGCATTGGACGGCCTTATCCAATCCTTCGAAAAATTGCAAGAAAAAGGTAAAGGCTTCCAAAAAGTTGGTCGTACGCATTTACAAGATGCGACTTTCATCATGGTGGACCAAGAAATTAGTGCCTTTGTAGAAGGCCTAAAAACTGCCAAAACTATGCTTGTTCAAAACGCTGATCACCTACTCGATGTAGCCCTCGGCGGCACTGCCGTTGGTACTGGTGTAAACACACCTAAAGGCTATCTAGACGTTATGGAAACTGTATTGCCAGAGGTAACAGGTGCTCCATTCCGCGTTAAGAATAACAAATTCCAAGGCCTATCTTTGAAAGATGCTTTCATGATGGCTCACGGTGCACTTAATACGTTGGCTACTACCCTATTCAAAATCGCTAACGACGTGCGTTTCTTAGGCTCTGGCCCTCGCTGTGGCTATGGCGAATGGCATCTTCCTGAAAACGAACCGGGCTCCTCCATCATGCCAGGCAAGGTAAATCCTACACAATGTGAAGCCTTAGCCATGGTATGCGCCCAAGTATTCGGTCATAATACGACTATGACACTCTGTGCAGGCAGCGGTGCGTTCCAATTGAACGTATATATGCCTATCATGATCTATGATTTTGTTGAAAGCTGTCGCCTCCTCGCAGACGCGATGAACTCTTTTACAACACACTGCATCGACGGCGTAGAATTTGTACCTGAAAAACTCAACTTCTTCGTAGAACAATCCCTCATGATCGCCACATCCTTAACACCATACATCGGCTACGACAAGAGCGCTAAGGTCGTAAAAGAAGCGTACA
The DNA here is from genome assembly GCA_934202215.1 of uncultured Veillonella sp. Lineage (GTDB taxonomy): Bacteria > Bacillota > Negativicutes > Veillonellales > Veillonellaceae > Veillonella. Next base: position 16,124 of record CAKPXR010000029.1, on the reverse strand, counting down.
AACGCGGTTGCTCTATCAAAGAAATCATCTTGGAAGAAAAACTTATGACTGAAGACGAATTTGCTGAAGCAGTTCGCATGAAATAAAATCTTGCTCGTCTCTATGACATATCTATAACATCCTCTCATACCTCAAACGAACGGAAAATAAAAGGACGCTATAGTTCTAATTCATTCAGTATATACTACTGAAGAATAGACTATAGCGTCCTTTTGTGGTTTTATATGTCTTATGCTATCCGCATTCACTATAATGATTTAAATATAATTCTATCCTCTTCACTAATTTGGTTTAGATCATCTTTTATAGATATAGATTTACCATAAATACGCTTTAAGTTATCAATGCTATCAATATCATCTATTATACTAGCAGTATCATAAAATGAGTAATTGGGTATCTTTAAAATATCTGTACCTATTGGTGTTAATAAAACCCTAGTATAACCCGATTCCCCTTTTACATATAAATATGGAAATACAACCTTATGAGAAATTTTAGAAAATTCCAATCTAGTTTTATATGTACTGTCCTGTAGTATTCCACCAAACACAATTCGATAGCGACCTAAGCTATAAGAATCTACTAGTTCGGTATGAGTCCCATGAAAATTTAAGTAAATTATACTAAGTCCCACTAAAAAACATATACCTAACTTTTTATATATTGGAACCCATATGTTGTTCATGATATCCTCTCTATTTGCCTTCACGGCCTAACTATTTATCACTTCATCACGTATTTAATGATAAGAGAACCTAAAACATAAAACATTCCTATCCCTAAGTATACATATGGTAATGAACTTAGTAGCGCATCAACTGGAATACCATTTAAAAGGCGATATAAAATCTGAACTATAGGAAATATAATAGCTACGATTATAATACTATAAAAGATAAACTTAAAAATACTTTTCACATTACTGCTCCCATCATAAAATCTATAATTTCACAACACAATTAAAACTTTAGCTCTAATATCTCATAAGTTTTATAGCTATTAATACTATAAAAAATAGGATTAGAAAAACATACTCCATATTGAATATATTATTAATCTCTTTAAACCCATTTTGCTTAAATGCTTGTATTAATAACTTTACTTGTTTACGACTTAATATATATAAAACTATGTGCAATACTATCACCGCTAGTATTGTTGCTTTTAGATTTCCTTCGTATCCACCAGTTATCATTGAGCAGATAAGAGCTATATCCATAAGAATAATTGGAATAGTACATATAATAACTCTATAGATAAAAAATTTACTATACATTAATCTACACCTACAAATTAACTCTGCTCTATTAATCAACACAACTAAAAATTTTAACTCTAATATATCACAATTATTATATAAGTTCATATAATAAAAAGAGGCATTGTATCTAAAATACAATGCCTCTTTTTATTTGTAACCTATGTTTTTCTAATATATCACAAGTTTTATAGTCATTACCAGGATCAAGGATATGATAAAAACCATCTGTTTCGTACTTAATAGTTCATAGGTCTCGTTAAATGTATCATTCTTGAATGCCTGTATTATGAGTACTTCTTGTTTACTGAATTCTAGGTATATATCTAAATGGCATCCAATTGCCACTAGTATTGCTATTTTAAGATATCCCTTATATATGTTCGCAGTCATATCATAGATTAGAGAGATATCAAATAGCATAAGCACAATAATACATATAAGGATTTTATGGATAAAGGATGTATTATACATGATTGTATCCTTTTAGTGAGCTTACCTTTTATTCTAAGGAACTCACCTTTACTTCTAAGCTATTCCGTCAAAGAATGTAATGACTGTAATTTCTCGTGGGCAGTTGATACGGATTGGGAACCAGTGTCCTGAACCGTTATTAACATAACACACGCTTTGTTCTTCTACATAGCGACCTTTTGTATATGGTGTGCCTGTTGGTACTAACGGCATGCCCATAAAGACAATTTGACCACCGTGAGTGTGACCAGAGAGGGTCAACGGAATCTTACGTTCAATGGCTTCTTCAAAGAATTCAGGGTGATGGGCCAATAGGATAACAAAGGCATAGTCCGGAATACCAGATAAAGCCTTATCGATCATAGCTTCACGTTTTTCTTTTTCTCGATCATTGTCATACGCAACACCAGCAATGTATACAGGTTGCTTACCACCCATAATTTGAATATTGCTATTCACAAGAATATTCATCGGTGTGTTGTGTTTCAATTCGTCTAATACCTTATTTACGTCGTGATGGTACTCATGATTGCCCAAGATGAAATCAACACCGTCCGGAATTTGCCTTGCAAAGGTTGTTAATCTTTCACAGACTTGTGGTAACCAAGCGATTTTATCGATTAAGTCACCAGTGATGACAACGCGATTAGGCTTCTCTACAAGGGCTAGCTTTAAAATTTCATCAAGGTCATCTAAATCGATACTTGGGCCAACGTGGATATCACTGAGTTGGACGATTTTATAGTCCTTTAAGCCAGGTGGTAAGTTCGTATACCCAAAGCTTTCATGAGTGACCTCAATCTCATGTTGCCCTACATAGGCTGCATAACTAGAGCCACCGATTGTTGCTAACGGCACCACTGTGGCGGCCGTTCTAAAGAAGGCACGACGACCTGTTCTATTTTCCTCCGGCGTTTTGCTCCAAATCTTATTAACCGCCCAGTATAACAAGCTGAGAACGATGAATACAGGAATAGCCAAGAATAAGCCAAAGAGAAAACCGTAGCTTTCAGTACGGAACATATTCATCAACGGATAATACATCGTTCCATATAGATCCACTTGATTTAGTATATAGTATCGGATAGCAACGAACCATGCACCGATAATGATTAAATAGCCCACCCAAGCAGACCATTTCTTTTTAGGCTTCCACAAGTTGAGGAATAGAGCCCAAAATCCTACCAATCCTATTACGAGGATGGTAGACAAAATGATATTAAATAGAATTCTCATTCATTGCTCCTACAAATTATTTTGCAATCTCCGTCAATTTACCATGAGGACCTGCCCAAGCATAATCGGCAAACTCATCGCGCTTGATGAGCATCCAATCCTTCGGCAATTGCTTTTGGATAGCTCCAATCGTTATATTCTTAGCATCGCCTACGTACGTTAAATCACCGCGGAATGCTTTCATGAACCATTTTCGATGAGAGAAAATATGTGTTATTTCTTTCACTAATACTGGTTGTAAAGATAGTTCAAAACCTAGGTCCTTAATTAATGCCTCAAGGCCTTGTTCCCCTTCATCAAAGGCAGATACCATTTCCACAGAAGGAAATTCCCACATGGACCGTAACAGTCCACGATTAGGACGTTTGTGCAATAGATAATAATCTTCGTATTGCAAGATACCCACAAATAGAGGAACCTCTACTACCTTTGTTTTCTTTATGCGCACAGGTAGTTTGTCAGTATCTTTATATTGGTATGCTTCGCACATGTTTACAATAGGACATTCTCCACAGCGTGGAGTTTTTGGAATGCACACGGCAGACCCAAAGTCCATCAAGGCTTGGTTAAAGTCGCCAGGTCGATCATGAGGCAATGTTTCCTCTACGATAGCAGTTATGGCTTTCTTACCTTTAGTACGCAAAATATCATCAAAGATGCGATATAAACGAGCATAAATGCGAAGTACATTGCCATCTACAGCCACCTCTGGTTCGTTGTACGCCATAGATAGTACAGCCCCAGCCGTATACGAACCTACGCCCTTCAAGGACTCCATAGTCTTGCGGTCATGAGGCACGATACCGCCATAATTTTCCACGACATCCTTTACGCCAAGGCGCAAGTTACGAGCCCGGCTATAATAGCCAAGCCCTTGCCAAGCGTGAACTACCTCATCTTCAGACGCCTTTGCCAAGTCCTCTAAGGTTGGGAATAGACGCATCCAGTTATCATAATAGGGCTTCATCGCCTCAATGCGTGTTTGTTGGCTCATCACCTCAGAAACCCAAACCTTATAAGGGTCTCCACAATCGCGCCACGGCAAATCCCGCTTATTCACATCATACCACGCTAATAGCTGTGGCACCCACTTGGGGCTCTTTTTATCAGTCATATTACCTCTTAACCATTAATATATAGATCAATGCGCGCCAAGTGTTCACTTTCAAGAACGGTATCGACGGTGGTCATATCCATTTTATCTACCGTGCTATTGTCTCGGCCAAACACGATAGGTCCTTTTAATTTCTTACCTTCTAGCAGCATCGGCAACCATTGGCGGTCACCATCCCACATGTGCTCGTAGGGAATTTCCTCTACTGTCAGCCAATGGGGCTCCATTTCGTCGGTTTCCTCTAAACTGCCTGTGAAAGTACGCAAAAAATACACATAACCTACATGCGTCAATCTTTCATCAAAGGGAAATTGAAAATCAAAAGCTGCTACACATTCTAAATCTTCTGGGCGGCCATGAAGGCCAGATTCCTCAAACAACTCGCGAATAGCACAGTCTCGGAAGCTTTCACCAGCCTCGAGTTTACCACCAAATCCATTATATTTATCAGCCCCGAAGCCGCGTTTTTTACGACCTAGCAATATACGATTTTGTTCATCAATAGGAAATACAAGTGTCGTCGGTTTCATAGGGCCTCCTTTATCGTTAAAATAATACCTTATTATTATACCATTATTTCATGTACGAATGGGCTAATTATGGTATGATTAAGAATATAGATTTTCTTACAAGGAAGGAGGCACATGATGAATAAACCACTACGATTTAACATCGCACTAGGGCGTACTAAGCCTGTTAATATTCGCAATGAAGAAGTGCGCTGCCCCTTCTGTGATCGTTCTAAGTTAAAGGATATCCTAGATACATCTGGTCATATTATTTGGCTCATGAACAAATATCCTGTATTAGATAAAACATGGCCAACGGTCATCATCGAAACAGAAACGGACGAAGGTGAGTTTTCTACATTACCACCTGACGAAGCGGCTCGCATTCTCCAATTCGGTCTTGATAAATGGCGCGAAACTTGTCAACGTAAAGAGTTTAAATCTGTACTCTTCTTTAAAAATCATGGATACATGTCTGGCGGATCTATTCGCCATCCGCATAGCCAAATCATAGGCCTTGAAGATTACGATTACCACGAAGATATTACGGCTCAAAATATGGAAGGCTGGCTCTTACACGAGGATCAAGATGTACGCATTACCTTGTCTACACAGCCCATAATTGGCTTCTTCGAGTACAATATACGCTTTAAACCAGATGCACCTGTTCGCTCCGTAGCATTACGTTTACAACAAGTATTACGCTATGTATTGCGCAGTATCGCTAATTATAGCCAATCCTATAACTATTTTATATATAATCTTGAGGACGGATACGATTATATTAAAGTAGTAGCCCGTTATGTAACAACACCACTCTATGTGGGTTACAAAATTCCTCAAACATGCGACGAGGAACGCGCTGCAAAAATCAGTCAAGATATTGCACCGTACTTCCGTGCTTCTAAATAGTTTTGATTATACATATTCGAAAGGATTTTTATGAAAGTATTTGCCATCGGCGATCTCCATCTATCTGGCAATCCTCCCACAAAGCCGATGGATATTTTTGGTCCCCATTGGGATAATCACTGGGCTCGTATCAAAGAAGATTGGACGGCCCGTGTAACAGACGAAGATATAGTCTTTCTCGTAGGTGACATGAGTTGGGCACTCCGCCTCGATGAAGCGGCTTGCGATTTACAAGAAATTGCGTCCATGCCGGGCCAAAAATATATGATTCGCGGCAACCACGACTACTGGTGGGCTTCCGCCAACAAGATGCGCAACCTCATGGGCGATGCTATCACCTTTTTACAAGGCCATGGTACAGCACAGCTCATTCAAACAGAAGAAGGCCCGCGCATTATTGCCTTTGGTGGGACTCGAGCCTATTTATGTCCAGGAGACTCCCATTTTACACCCGAAACAGACCAGTCTATTTACGACAGGGAACTCATGCGTACCGAAGCAGCATTACAAGAAATGGATAAAGCCGTTAAAACATTGGTAGAAACATTAAAAATAGGAACTAACGTGGATACTACGGTTCCTAATAAAAACAATCTACCAACTATAGATATAGATATAAATAACATACCGGTAACAAAAATCTTATTGTTACACTATCCTCCATTTAACGAATCTAATGCCCCATCTGGCTTTACGGTTCTCATGGAGAAATACAATGTACATATGTGCATCTTTGGCCATTTACATGATCAAAATTCCTTTAAGCGTATTCCAAAGGAGTTTGGTTCCACAAAATTAGAGCTAGTATCTGCAGACTATCTAGACTTTAGACTAAAAGAAATTATGTAAGGAGAGACTATGAGTCGCATTCATAAAGAGCATTTACAAGCAGGTTATATTTTTGGTGATACTATCAACCAAGAATATATTTACTTGCCTTCTGGTGAGGTAGGCACCGACCATCCGTTAGCAGTTCTTGAAACGCCTACCAAGCGTGAAGATATCACATTAGACGAAGCAGTCCACATGATTGATACATTAACTCTAAAACGTTGTAGCCACCCTACACTAGGGAAAAAATCATTTTAACAAAATAATTACACGAACAAATTAAGCGGGTAGATATCTACCCGCTTTTTGTATAGACTTATACAGTTTTTAGATGTTCCATAAAAGAATTATCCCAAGAAACCACCATGGCCCATGCGAATACAATCCTCTTTTGTGATTTCATCGTTTGCTACAAGGCGTGGCAAGATTTCATCAAAGGCAGTCGGTTTGCTGAATAACACGCCGCCTGGAACGCCGAGGATTGGCGTACCATCTGCACAGTATGCAATACAAACCATGGAACCTGGCAATACAGGCAAGCCATAGGTTACTACACGTTCTGCATAACGTTTAATCGCTCCTGGTGTTAAATCGTCTGGGTCAACACTCATACCGCCTGTACAGAAAATAATATCTGCACCAGCTTGTTTTACCTTATCGATAGCCTCCACGATATCATCCGTATTATCCGTTACGATTTCATGAGCTACCTTTTTCACGCCAAACTCTGCACAACGTTCTTCAATGATTGGGGTAAAAGCATCTTTAATACGACCTTCGAATACTTCGGAGCCTGTAGTAACAATGCCTATCGTTTTGCGTACGAATGGTTTTACATTGAGTAAAGGCTTGTCATTAGCAATTTTCTTAGCATCCTCTACTTGCTGTTCTTCTAATAGCAATGGAATACAACGCATACCCGCCAATTTGTCGCCAGCTTTCACAGGTGTATTATTAAATCTTGTAACAATCGTAAGCTCACCAATACTATTGATAGCATGTAAGCGATCTACATCAACCTTGAATAAACCATCTACATCCGCAATGGCTTCGATTTTACCTTGTGCCATAGGGCCATCATGCATATTTTCGCCGCTCGCCATATTATATAAAGCGCGCGCTACATCCTCTTCATGTAAGAATCCTTCATCTTCAGGTTCCATCACAAAGATATGCTCTTTACCAAGGTCCAATAGTTTAGGAATGTCCTCTTCTGTAATAACATGACCACGTCGAAATGGCGTATCTTTCACCTCGCCGATAACAATACGCACTAAATCATGAATTAATGCATGTCCTACGGCATCTTGTGTTCTAATGGATTTCATAATATTTCCCTTTATAATCTAAAATTTTATGTACTGTATTGAATTCTAAATCCTATACAATCTATTTTCTAATCCAAATATATATTGAATCCTATTTGGAAGTTTTATCGCTATAGTATTAAGATATATTACTGATAAAAATGTAAGATATCTTACTAGATAATCATATAAAAATAACTTTATTTATTCTGTAATTCAAGTCACCTTATTCGTTTAAAGGAGAATCACACAAAGAATACGTGCCAATAGTACACCAATCCAACAAAGAATTAAGCCCCCCACAACTTGTACAAAACCATAGAATAAAGCTTGTGCATAAGACTCCGACATCATAAGTTGTAACATTTCAAAGGCAAAGGTAGAAAATGTTGTAAAAGCACCTAGTCCGCCTACAACGAGGAAAAATCTTGCCCATTGTGGCAAATCTGGCTTTTGAATATATAAACCTAACACAAGGCCAATAATGAAGCAACCGATGAGATTTACTACAATTGTGCCGTACGGAAAGGAGCTCACCTTTGTCATAACCCATTCCCCCATTGCCATACGACATAAAGCACCAATAGCTCCACCGAGGGCAACTGCAATGTATTTTTCCATATTCCCTCCTATACTTACAGTAGCATCGTACTACTTTCACAATTCGTGTAATTATCTAGAATACTCGATAATTATCTAGTTTTATATATTAGTCAATTGTCAACAGTCTCAGTATACTATATTTAGAGAGCAGGGAAAAGAAAGGAATCCCTATGAAATCCGCATCAACATCACTGACTGAACTACGGATCAATACTTATGAAGATCCCTTTTTACAGCATCAATATGTCTGTTTAGGACATAAAATAGCCAATATCCGCATATCTCTCAACATGTCTCAACACGAGCTGGCGCGCCATATAGGTATAAGCCGTAGTTACTTGAGCAAGTTAGAATGTGGTACAGGTATCTCTGGCATGTCCTTAGAAATCCTCTTTAAAATCGCTCAAGCCTTTCAAATCAACGTAGGACAACTAGTAAGACTCCGTATCGTAGATTACAAAAACTGTAATGCCCACCTCACATCACACTATAAACGCTTGGAATTTCTAAATCATACACGAAATACAGCACGACCTAAAGCCGATTCAAAATGAATTAACTTCACAGAATATAAAAAGCCCCGCCAAAAGCGGAGCCTTTTATATAATATGCCCATAATAGACATTATACTTCATTAAGGTTTTTATGTTGCACCTCAGCATTTGCTTTTTTAAAGATAAATGCATTAGTGATGTGCTGACGCATAGCTGTTTCTGCAGCTACTTCATCATGACATTCAATGGCATCCACGATGTGATCATGTTCATCGTCACAATCATGAGTGCGTACAGCATTAAAAGAACTGATATACATATCACGATTAACACGTTCCCGAAAACTAGCGAGATATTCTACAACACGTTCATTACCAGAATAGTGAGCAATCATTGTATGGAAACGACTGTTGACTTCAACACGTTCTGTAGCATCTTCGATTTGATGCATTTCTTTACAAATGTCTCTTAACTCTTTAATTTGCTCATCCGTAGCATTACGAGCACACAATCTTGCTCCAAGTCCTTCCATTACTTCACGCACTTGGTACAAGGCAACAATTTCTTCAGGCGTATCTGCTTTTACCGTAACGCCCTTCCAAGGAACAATAACTACGAGGTTATCTTTCGCCAATTTACGGAATGCCTCACGTACAGGTGTAGCACTCACTTGTAATTGTTCTGCTATTTTAACCTCATTAAGCTTTTCTTGAGGCATCAACTCGCCTGTTAAGATAGCTGTTTTCAAGGTTAAATAAACTTGTTCGCTTAGCGGTAATCTTTCAATAGAATCTACAGCGGACAATTTATATTTATCTTTTGAATCTTGTCGTCCCATTACTATCCCCTAACCTTGTGTCCCGTTATCTCTTTCGTACTTTCAAAGAACGGCTAAAATGAGTATAATATATTGTACGGTATATTTTGTATTTTGAATGAATATGTCATATGTAATTTAGTGCATATAATGTAATTATAGAGCTCATATCTAAGACTGTCAATTTAACGATAGATAATAGCTATATCTCATTTTTGAAAGTAAGGAAGTTAAATCATGAGCCGTTGTTTGGTAATCATAAACCCTGTATCGGGTGGCGGTGCGGCGCGCCGTTATGCCCTCGATTTACAATGGAAATTGAGCACCTTATTCGAAACAATCGAGGTCAAATTCACCACCGGTGAAGGCGATGCTACACGTTTTGCAAAGGATGCTTGCGAACGTGAATTTGATGCTGTATTTTGCATGGGCGGTGACGGCACCGTAAACGAAACTGTAAACGGTATTGCCCAAGGGGGATTCAAATCTACCTTTGGTTTTATCCCTGTAGGTACTGTTAACGATATGTCCCGTGCCCTTGGCATTCACCAAAACCCAACACAAGCAATCAAACGCATTGATATCAATCAAACGCGTACCATTGATATTGGTCGGTGCAATGATAAATATTTCTGCAATAATATCGCAGCCGGTGTTATTCCAAAGGTAATCGAAGAGGTTACACCAAAGGAAAAAAGCATTTTAGGTCCTCTTGCCTACTTCTTACGCGCAGGTCAAGCATTGTTCACAACAAAGGACTATACGTACCGCATCCAAACAGAGAATGATGATTTTATTTGTAAATCGCCACTCGTATTGGCATTGCTTACCAATGTAGTATCTAGTTTTGAACGCTTTATGCCTGAAGCCTCTGTAGACGATGGTTATATGCGTATCATTATATTCAAGGAGTACTTCATCCTTGATATTCTTAGTGTATTACCACTCATCATTAGCGGTGCTATATATAACTCCCGTTATACAACAACATTAACTGTAAAAAAAGCTCATATTGAACTATTATCTAACATCGGTGATCTACCTACAAATATGGACGGAGATCAAGGTCCAGCCATGCCGGTAGATATTGAAGTATTACCGCGCGTACTAAAAGTATTTGCACCAGCAAAACACAAAAAGAAAAAGGCTTTGAATTTGCCTAAACTTCCGCATATCGACTTATAATATGTAATATAAATAATAATTACACAGGTAACACAAAAGCTCTCTATCCTAGGATAGAGAGCTTTTAATATTAATTAATGTAGAATGATGGCATCATGCAAGCGGAAGCTATAGATATAACAAGCTTTCACAGGCATCCCTGTTAATCGCTGTAAGGCCTCTTTATAGAGATCCATTTGTATTTTATAGCGCTTGATGAGATCTTCCCCAGATTTAACACGGTCCGTCTTGTAATCTACGAGAACCCATTCTCCGTCCTCTTCAAAGGCTGTGTCGATAATACCTTGAAGGAATAGATTTTCACCGTCCTCTAAGGTATCGTATACCCGTTTCCCTTCAAATAGCATACTGAACGGCAATTCTCGTTCGATGCGCTTCGCATTGATAAGACGTTTCCCAAGATCAGAACTGAAGAATTTATACAAACTGGTATCGCTTAATAAATTCCGTTCTTCCTCTGTAAAAGTCCCTTTTCTTACCAATTCATCAAGCTCTTTTGTCAAAGTATCTTGTGTATAGTTAACAAGTGGTAACCACTGCATAGCCTCATGCATTAAGGTGCCCCATTGAGCCCCTGTTAACACATCCTCTTCAGACTGTAATGCTTGAGGCTTACGACCAAATACGGAGTTCGCTAAATCATCGGCTGAAACCGTAACAGTTTGTACACCAACATTGGCATCACCATCTGCAATATTATTGGTACTCTTGCCATTTACTGCATTAGACTTCTTTGCATCTAGCTTAATGGCCTGACCTAAAATCGCATCTGAAACAGCTCGTTTACCACCTGTATCTACCGTTGCAATCGGTTCATTAAGACTATCGATAGTCCCTGCTTCTAGTTCTCGTTCTTGGAATCGTCGTTTTAATTCACTAACGGAGATTTTAGCAGTACGACGTGTAGCATCGCTATACGGATAGGTATAGTTAAAGCGATCTACTATTTTCTGTGGTAATTCTACAGCGTTAACAGCCTTTAACTCACGCACCTTGTTGATGGTGGTTTCATCGATGTCTGCTTTATAATCGAGATCACCATAAAGAGAGCCATCATGAATTTCAACCTTTATACGACATTTTTTGTCTAGTAAATCAAAATAGGTAGGCCCTTCGTACTCAATGGATGCACGCAATGAATTACCGCCATCCAAATGACGAGCAAAGCCCATAATGAGCCAATCTAAATACGTATTCGCTTGAGTAATAATATCTGTAGGTAGTTGTTGCCCCTCTACAGAGGCAACATTTTTAATAAGCTTACCTAAGGTACTCAACTCGCCTTTAGAGGATTTAAACCCTTTAAAATGACCTGTCATAAACAGTTTATCTCTTGCCCGTGTTAAGGCTACATAAAGAATACGCTGTTCCTCAGCCTTGAGAGCCGCCTCTTTAACATCTTTCACATAGAACCACGGCATGGTTGGGAAAGATACTCGAATATCTGGGAAGTACCCCTTTAAGCCAAGACCTGCATTCTTATCAATGAGGAGCTCTGACCGAAGGTCCATCATGTTGAACCCCTTTTGTACCCCAGATAGGAATACGACTGGAAATTCTAGACCTTTACTCTTGTGAATGGTCATGAGGCGCACTACATTGTCCGCTTCACTGACCACATTGGCAAGAGGCATATCTTGATTGCTATCGCGCAAGCTTTCAACAAAGCGCAAGAATCTAAAGAGTCCTCGGAATCCTGATGCCTCATAGCCCTTAGCACGGTCATATAAGGCGAGCACATTCGCACGGCGCACAAGACCATTCGGCATGGCCCCTACATAGTTTACATAGTCTTGGGATTCGTAAATATCCCACAACAAATCGGTCACACCGTGACGTCGTGACAAGGTACGCCACCGCTCCATATATCCAATAAAGGATAATAAGCGTTCATCTTGAGCCTCTTCTGCATAAGCTGGCATGAGAGACCACAATGAACCCTCACCAGATAGACGCAATGCACCTAGTTCATTTGCATCAAGGCCAACTAGACCAGAGTGCAATACCGCTGCCATCGGCAAGTCTTGTTCAGGATTGTCTATGATGGATAACAGTGCTAATAATAATTGAATTTCCTGGGCTTCAAAGTAACCATCCCGTTCGTTTACCACTGCAGGGATACCTGCTTGGCGCATGGCCTCTACAGCACGGGTGCCCCAACCGGCCAAGGATCTACGCAAAATAGCAAAGTCTCGCCACTCGATTTGACGGAATGTACCGTCTGAATTTTGCACTTTTTTCTTGGCTGCGTGGATTTCCTTAATCTTTTGAATCATGAAATCTAGCTCGCGCTCATTGTTCTCAGGGTCATCCCCTTCATCTTCATCGCTTTCACTAGCAGCGAGGGTATCCTTACTCACATCTAAAAGCTGCAATTCAACGTCGCCTCCAACCCAGTCCGCTGGCGCATCCTCTACAATACGGCCAGGAATGAGGGACTCAGCCTCAGTATAGTTAAGCTCTGCAGCTTCTTCCGTCATGATTTGATAGAACAAGAAATTCGTGGCAGCCAAGATATTTTCGTGAGATCGGAAGTTCTTCGCTAGGTCGATACGGCGCTCTACCGCATCAGTACCGCCGTAGGTGTTATATTTCTCCATAAATAGAGAACTATCAGCCATACGGAAACTATAAATGGCCTGCTTCACATCCCCCACGTAGAACCGATTATCGACGCGAGAAATCAAGTTGATAATCGTCTCTTGCACGCCATTCGTATCTTGGTATTCGTCGACCATGATTTCTTTGAAAGTATCTTGCAATTCCTTCGCCACGTCAGACGGCTGAGGATTATCCTCTGTACCAGGCTCAACGAGAAGGGCTAAACATAGATGCTCCAAGTCACTAAAGTCCATAATGCCTTGCTCTTGCTTCATGTCCCAATAGGCTTGGTGGAACGCAATGGTGAGCTCCACAAGACCTTCAATGATAGGATATTGAGCCTTGAACTGCTCTTGCAAGGTAGCTTCTGGCACTGTGAATACAGAAGCTTGCATGGCTTTAAGGTCATCCTTATTTTGAGCACCTAAAGATTTAAACTCAGCTACTAATATAGGATCATAGGCTTGAGCCTCTTTTGAACCCATGCGGAATTGATCTTTAATAAAAGTATCTATATGCTTACAAGCTTCGCCCATATCATCCCAGGTTTGAGCATTTGAAAGCATGCCTAGTGCAGCTAATTGGTTATCGTATATGTTTTGCCATTTATGAGGCCCCACAGGATCGAGCAAGATTTGTTCCATCCGCTCTAAGCGCTCACGAATGCGGTCTATAACAGCTATATGTTGATTCCACATATATTGGCCCCATAACGTATCGCTTGGGTTTATTTCCATAGCCTCTTTATAAGGCACTAATGCTTTGCGTAGCCATCCATCAGGATTAGCAAGGGACATAGCGTAGTTATATAAAGACATAATCTTCGCTGTTAAGCCCGCATCAGATTTATCATCGCTGAAGAAGTCTGCCAATTCATAAATATTATAAAAGCCCTCTTCATAGGATTTAGTCAATAAATCAGCTAACACCTCTTGTTGTAAGAGTGCCATTTCTGCTTCGTTGCCGATGCGAGCCGTTGGGTTAATATCTAGCTTATAAAAATAGGAACGAATTACCCATTGGCAAAAGGAGTGCAACGTAGAAATATGCGCAGACGGTAAGAGATTAAGCTGTCGTTCAAGGCGCTCTTGCATAGCCACATCATCAGTAGACTCCATAGCTTTTGCCAAGGCAAGCCCAATACGAGCACTCATCTCTTGGGCTGCTGCCTTTGTAAAGGTTACAACCATGAGCTCTTGCACAGATAAGGGATGATCCATATCTTTCAGACGCGTAATAATGCGTTCTACGAGGACTGCTGTCTTACCTGAGCCCGCAGCTGCCGCTACGAGTAAGGTTTGATTATCTAAGGACGAATCCTTAGGGGCTATGATAGCAGACTCCTGCTCCGGCGTCCATTTAACACCCATGATTTTCACCTCCTTCGCTACTATTATTACTGCTATTTCGGCCGTTATTGCGATTCCCGTTGTTATCGCTATTTTCGTCGTTTAAGACCTCTTTCATCCGTTCTAATGCATCATCTTCAGATAATCCTGACAGATAATTGTATTTGTTACGGTTAGAGTCAAAACGGCATACAGTATTGTAATCACAATACGTACAAGGTCTGTTCTTATTTAACTGGTACGGCTGAATTGGGAATTGACCTTCCCCGATGTTGTGACCGATGTCAGCCATGACATGATTGGTGTAACGACACATTACATCAAACTCGCCTGAGTTCTTAACCTTACGCAAATCATTACTAGAAATAGTTTGATCCTTTTTCGTCGCAATCGGTACATATGGACCTCTTTTGAGACCATAGGACAAGAACTTATTATCTATATGCGTTAACAACTCAACATCATCAGAGAAGTAGCCGCTATTTTGCCACGCATCGCTCTCTTTAGCCAAAGCTACTGCATCCTCATAGGATATAGGCGCGCCAGCAGGGATTTTAGGATTCTTCACATAGGAATACACCACCGCTGCAGGCGATATAGATTTACCTTCCGCTTTGTCATAAGCGGATTCTAAGGCCAATAGATATGTCATGAGCTGCAATTTAAGACCATAGTATACATCTTGCGCTGTTACATGGGCCCCACCCGATTTGTAATCGATAACCATACCATACGTTTGACCATCTCGAGTATATTCATCAATGCGGTCAATTTGACCAATAAGGCGCAAATAACGGTCTTCACCTAGAGGCACGCGAATCGGATCCCAACCACCTTGGCGACCAAAATCTTGCTCCAAATATTTCGTATCAAAATCACTGCGCTTGGACCACTCTACAAGGCGGTCTACCGTCACATGTAATGTTCGTTGTACACGCTGCTCGATAGCCTTTTGGTAGGCATCGCTCGTTTCCTCACCAGCCTGATTTTCTTGTAAAATCTCATCGGCCACAGAGCGACATAAATTTTGTTGCTCCTCTTCATTGAGATCTCGCCATTGTTTATTGTTATCTAATAGATAATTACCTAAACGCTCTAAGTTAGCATGGAGGAATGTACCAATTTCAGGGGCTCCAAAGGATCGTACACGACGCGGTTCTAGTTTCAAACCATATTGAGCGTAGAACTTAAATGGACATTGTTGGTATCTCTCTAGGCGTGTCACAGAACCAGACATGTAGCCTTTAGATAGGAACAATCCATTCACTAAGTCTTTTGTAATGACCGGCACATCGTTATTATCTCGAATACCACGAGATACCTCACCTAACCGAGGTCGGTAGGTGTCGCTTTCACGAGCCCAGTTATAAAGGCCCCACCACAATGGGTTAACCTCATGCCCACTAAAGAGGGCGCCCCAACGCTCAGATA
>CAKPXR010000028.1 GCA_934202215.1 uncultured Veillonella sp. | reverse complement strand
TTTTGTGGAGATTCTTGAAGCGCTGGAGCTGTAGATTTTTTAGTCAAGCTCATGCGACCTTTGCGTACTAGCTGATTGATTGTTGGCATTTGGGCACCTCCTTTCCAAATTTGAGATTTATAATTGATCCGTTATAACCAAGTGTTACATCGGATATTACCAAAATTAACGTAGGATGCCCACCGCTGTAGCCCGTACCTTAATGCGGCACGCACGACCGAGGTCATCCATCGTATGCTTATCGTCGAACGGTATATTATGTTCCACACAAGCCATCCGTACAGGATCTACTACGTAGCTATCACTATCGCAGCCGAGAAACACAAACTTAACAGAGCCTTTTGCAATTGATTTCATCGTTTGCTTAGCACCTATTGCTTTGTTCGCCGATGCTAAATGGGCAATGTCCATAGTTACATCTTCTCCTTACGAAACTATGCTCAGGGCACACTTACCCTCTAAGCACTATGTAAGTATATCAATTACTTAAACGCATGTCAAAGGGTTTTTAATACTCAAAACCGCTATTTTACTGTATTTAATATGTACACCTATCCGTGTGTATCATTTATAAGAATTACATGAAACATTCTCGTTTTTTTATACAAATATTGAAATTTCTACTTATTTTTATACACTTTATACATACTCAATCTTTTTAACGCAGTTTCATTATGCAAAATTGATATAATAAAAAAAGAGATATTCCTAAATTATATACTAATCTAGAAATATCTCTTTTTATCTTTTAATCATAGTGGAATAAACTATATAGACTTATTCTTCTATGATTTCACCATCATCAGTTAATTCTAAAATTTCAGGAGCTTTTTTAACTACTTCAATTTTGCGGTAACGGCTCATACCTGTACCAGCAGGAATCAACTTACCAATGATAACATTTTCTTTAAGACCCAATAATGGATCAATTTTGCCTTTAATAGCAGCATCAGTAAGAACGCGTGTAGTTTCTTGGAAAGATGCAGCAGACAAGAAGGAGTCTGTAGCCAAAGCAGCTTTAGTAATACCCAACAATGTGCGTTTACCTGTAGCATTTTCACGGCCATTTAATGTTAAACGACGATTTTCTTCATCAAATGTATTGATGTCAATCATATCACCAGGAAGCATATCTGCATCTCCAGCTGTTTCAATCTTAACCTTATGAAGCATTTGTCGAACAATGACTTCAATGTGTTTATCATTAATTTCTACACCTTGAGATTTATATACTTTTTGTACTTCATATACAAGATAGCGTTGTGTAGCTTGTGTACCCATTACACGCATGATGTCATGAGGGTTAATGGAACCTTCTGTCAAACGTGCACCCAAGGATACAACATCACCATCTTTAACGATAATACGAGAACCATAAGGGATAAGGTAATCTAGTTCAATACCATCTTCACCTGTAATAAAAATAGTATTAGTACCTTTTTTACCTTCATTAGGTACAACACGTACTACACCTTCATTTTCCGCAATGATTGCATTACGTTTTGGTTTACGTGCTTCGAACAATTCTTCAACACGAGGCAAACCTTGTGTAATATCGTCACCTGCTACACCGCCTGTATGGAATGTACGCATCGTCAACTGTGTACCAGGTTCACCGATGGATTGCGCCGCAATAATACCAACTGCTTCACCGACTTGAACTTGATCACCTGTACCAAGATCACGGCCATAACACTTACGGCATACGCCATAAGGGCTGCGACAAGTCAATACGGAACGGATCTTAACAATATCGTAGTGTTTTACAACTTCATCAGCAAGTTCTTCTGTAATTTCACCATTCAACGGAACGATAACTTCACCAGTTTTCTTATTTACTAATTCTTCAGCTGCAATACGACCTACGATACGGTCTTTCAATGGTTCAATAATACCAGTACCTTCAACGATAGCTTCTACTTCAATACCGTTGATTTCATTATTACGTACTTGTACTTCTTTTACATCAGAGTTAAGAATTGCTTCAATACCTTCTTCTGTAAGGCGTGTATCAGCAGGATAGATTTCTACACCATTGCTATCCACGATAGCATTCACAGTATCCTTATTCAACATGTTTTGAACCATAGTTTCTTTCAATGTTGCACGGATACTATCGTCGCTTTCACCAAGAAGGATTTTTTGAACTAAATTAGTATGGTTAATATCACTATCAGAGCCCAAATGCGCACCACGCAAGGAGATAGCTGTTACACCAGCATCTGCGATATCAGCTAAGCTTTGTTCATCAAGAATAGTTTCTGCAGGAACAGCCAATTCACCTGTTTCAGCATTTATTACATCTTTATCGAGAACACGACCAATCAACTTGTCTTTCAACATTTCAAGAGCTTGACGAGGTGATGTAGCCAAGCGTGCGCGTTCACGAACGAGATCGATACCTACAACGTCACAATCGTCCTCACGAACGATAACGTCTTGAGATACATCAACAAGACGACGAGTCAAATAACCGGAGTCAGCTGTACGAAGTGCTGTATCAGCCAAACCTTTACGAGCACCATGAGAGGACGTAAAGTAATCCAATACGGTCAAACCTTCTTTAAAGTTTGCCTTGATTGGCAAGTCGATGATACGACCAGATGGATCAGCCATCAACCCACGCATACCAGCAAGCTGACGAATTTGTTGTTTGTTACCGCGGGCACCGGAGATAGCCATCATATATACAGGGTTAAAGCCATCTTTATCGCGCGCCATATTATCCATCATGGCATCCGTAACATCTTCTGTTGCTTTTGTCCACAATTGGATAGTTTTACGATAACGTTCTTCTTCTGTAATGAGACCACGACGGTATAAACGAGATACTTTTTCTACGTCTTGTTCTGCAGTATCGAGTAAATCGAATTTTTCTTCTGGTACTTTAATATCCGCAATAGCTACTGTCATACCTGCACGACGTGCAAAGGAATAACCAAGAGATTTAATTCTGTCTAAGAGTTCAGCAGTTTTTTCATTGCCGAATAATTGGAAACATTGATCTACAAGTTTACCAACGGTCTTCTTATCCATAACCTTACCTAATGTGTAAGTACCATCTTCTTTTTGTTCATATTGCCATAATTCTGGGAACAAAGCGTTATTAAAGATCAAACGACCAGCTGTGGTTTCTACACGACCGTGTTCCGGCAAACGAATGTATAAAATATCTTGCAAACCGATAACATGAGAATCGTAAGCAAGCATTACTTCATCATAAGTAGCAAACGTTTTTGCTTTATCACGTGTATCTTCGCGTACAACTGTTAGGTAGTATGTGCCCAAAATCATATCTTGAGATGGAATAGCAACTGGCTTACCGTCTTTTGTTGATAAAATATTATGAACGGAAAGCATCAATGTACGAGCTTCGGATTGAGCTTCTACGGACAATGGTAAATGACAAGCCATTTGGTCACCATCAAAATCGGCGTTGAAGGCTGTACATACCAATGGATGCAATTTAATAGCACGACCTTCCCAAAGGATTGGTTCGAAGGCTTGGATACCAAGTCTATGCAATGTAGGGGCACGGTTCAATAGAACTGGATGTTCTTTGATAACCTCTTCCAAGGATTCCCATACACCAGGACCTACGCGTTCCACTTGGCGCTTAGCAGCCTTAATATTGGATGCTTGTCCACGTTCTACCAAGCGTTTCATAACAAATGGTTTGAACAATTCCAATGCCATTTCTTTAGGCAAACCACATTGGTGCATTTTGAGTTCAGGACCTACTACGATAACGGAACGACCCGAGTAGTCAACACGTTTACCGAGCAAGTTTTGACGGAAACGACCTTGTTTACCTTTTAGCATATCAGACAAGGATTTTAATGGACGATTACCAGGGCCTGTTACAGGACGACCACGACGACCATTATCAATCAATGCATCAACTGCTTCTTGAAGCATACGTTTTTCATTACGCACAATAATATCAGGAGCACCTAAATCCAACAAACGTTTCAAACGATTGTTACGGTTGATAACACGACGGTATAAATCATTGAGGTCAGAGGTAGCAAAACGACCACCATCCAATTGAACCATAGGTCGCAATTCAGGTGGGATGACAGGAACGACATCCATAATCATCCATTCTGGACGATTGCCAGATTGACGGAATGCTTCTACTACTTCTAAACGGCGAACTGCACGAATTTTGCGTTGACCACTGGCAGTATTCAACTCTTCACGCAATTCTGCATTTAATTGTTCTAAATCAAGTTCAGACAATAACGCTTTTACAGCTTCTGCACCCATGTCGATACATACGAATAAGATTTCTTCTGTAGCACCTAATTCGTAGCGTTCTTCACGAGTTAACTCTTCATATTCTTTATCTGCTTCTGGAATTGTAGCATCTTCACGAAGTGCTGTATTATAGCGTTCTTTACGTTGTGCTTCGCGAACGATAGCCAAACGTTCATTACGCTGTGCAACAGTTTCGATAACTACAGATTTACCACCGATAGAATATCCTTCTTCGTTGAATTGAGCTTCGTATTCACGGTATTCTTGCTCAGATAATAATTGGCGTTTGGCCAATGGACTACCTGCAGGATCAACTACGATATAGGAAGCAAAATACAATACGCGTTCCAAAGAACGTGGGGATACATCAAGGATAAGGCCCATACGAGATGGAATACCCTTGAAATACCAAATGTGGGAAACAGGGGTAGCCAATTCAATATGGCCCATACGTTCACGACGTACTTTAGCGCGAGTTACTTCTACGCCACATTTATCGCAGACAACACCTTTATGGCGTATGCGTTTATATTTACCGCAGTGACATTCCCAATCTTTTGTTGGTCCAAAAATGCGTTCGCAAAATAGACCATCACGTTCTGGCTTTAACGTACGGTAGTTAATTGTTTCTGGTTTTTTAACTTCCCCATGAGACCATTCTAAAATCTGCTCTGGAGAGGCTAAACCGATTCGCATGGAATCAAATTCATTTACGTCTAGCACTACTATCGCTCCCTTCCTTATATTCAGTGTCAGTCTTCATCTGCGGAGGATTCACTAATTGGATATGCTAATTGGCTAAGAATATCATCATCGCCACCATTAGATACTTCTTCCTCTGCTTCTGGTTCTACAACTGTTACTTCATCTGTTTCAACAGCATCGCCGTCCATAACATCTTCAATACCAGTTTCAACCACTTCATCTTCGTCATCAAGTTCTTTCATAACAACTTCTTCTTGATCTTCGTTCAAGATTTTTACATCAAGGCCGATACTTTGAAGTTCTTTGAGCAATACTTTGAAGGACTCAGGCACACCTGGTTCAGGAATATTTTCACCTTTAACAATTTTTTCGTATGCTTTCACACGACCAACAACGTCATCAGACTTAACCGTTAATAGCTCTTGAAGAGTATAGGCTGCGCCATATGCTTCGAGAGCCCAAACTTCCATTTCCCCAAAACGTTGACCACCAAATTGAGCTTTACCACCCAATGGTTGTTGCGTAACAAGGGAGTACGGACCTGTGGAGCGCGCATGAATCTTATCATCAACCAAATGGTGAAGTTTCAACATGTATACGTAACCAACTGTAACGCGGTTATCCATAGGTTCACCAGTACGGCCATCGTACAATACAGTTTTACCATCATTTGGACGACCAGCTATATCCAATGTTTCGAATACATCTTTTTCATGTGCACCGTCGAATACAGGTGTAGCAATATGAATACCAGCTACATCTGGTTTTGGCATGCCATATGTATCATAGTCATAGCCTAATTTTTCCAAATCATTGCGAATTTCAATGCGTTTAGCACGAGCTTCTTCAATGTGATTCAATGTAGCACGTACCTTATTAATGCGTTCTAACTCTTCTACAAGAGCTGGATCCATTTCAGGTGCTTCTTCTTCTGTGCCAAAATATTCCATATGAAGTGCATTATATTTAGATTCTAATGCTTTCAATTCATTGTAACGAGCTTCGCCACCAAGTGCAGCCAATTTCTTTTGTGCTGCTTCTTCTACGTGACCCATGATTTGAGATTTTAAATCAATGATTTTTTCATCAATATCAAAATGAGCTACGGTTACATCTTCTTTTGCTTGAGCTTCTAATTCTTCAATTTCAGCATATAATTTACGAATAGCATCAATTTGTTCCCAATAGGATTCATCAGTGCGTGCTTCTTTCAATACATTTTGAATATGAAGATCAGTTGCTTTAATTTTCATGCCCAGTCCTTGAACAGCCCAACCTAAGTGAGTTTCAAGAACCTGACCAATATTCATACGAGAAGGTACGCCCAATGGATTCAATACGATTTGTACTGGAGTACCATCTGGAAGGAATGGCATATCTTCTTTTCTCATAACGCGAGAAACGACACCTTTATTACCATGACGGCCAGCCATTTTATCGCCTTCATGAATTTTACGTTTTTGAGCAATATAAACGCGAACAAGTTTATTTACACCAGGTTGTAACTCATCACCATTTTCGCGTGTAAAGACTTTAACATCTACAACTTTACCACATTCACCATGAGGTACACGTAGAGAGGTATCGCGAACTTCGCGTTCTTTATCACCAAAGATAGCACGTAACAAACGTTCTTCTGGTGTTAATTCAGTTTCACCTTTTGGTGTAGCCTTACCAACGAGGATATCACCAGGATGTACTTCTGCACCAATGCAGATGATACCATCTTCGTCTAGATTTTTAAGTGTATCATCACCAGTATTAGGCAATTCACGAGTGATTTCTTCGGCACCTAGTTTAGTGTCGCGCGCATCACATTCGTATTCTTCAATATGAATGGATGTATAGATATCTTCTTTACAAAGTTCTTCACTAAGCAAGATAGCATCTTCGTAGTTATAACCTTCCCAAGGCATGAACGCTACAAGAACATTGAAGCCAAGAGCCAATTCACCACCATCAGTGGCAGGACCATCAGCCAAAACTTGTCCTTTTACAACATGGTCACCACGATTAACGATTGGTTTTTGGTTAAAGCATGTGGATTGGTTAGAACGAAGGAATTTATTCAAACGGTATGTATCAACACGACCATCACTATCACGAAGAACGTGAATTTCATTACCCCAGCAACGTACGACTTTACCAGCTTCTCTTGCCAATACACAAACACCGGAGTCTGTAGCGGCTGTATATTCCATACCTGTACCAACTAAAGGTGCTTGAGCACGAAGCAAAGGCACTGCTTGACGTTGCATGTTCGCACCCATCAAGGCACGGTTCGCATCATCATTTTCGAGGAATGGAATCATAGCTGTACCAATAGATACAACTTCTTTTGGACTAACGTCCATGTAATCAACCTTATCAGGTGTTACTTCTAATACGTCATGACCACGACGACATGCTACATGATCATTAGCAAAACAACCTTCTGCATCAAGAGGGGAGTTAGCTTGGGCAATTGTCATACCTTCTTCTTCATCGGCAGTCATATAAGCAACGCTTTCAGATACGCGTACTTTAACAACTTTATCTGCATCAGCACCTTCGCCATAGATCTTTTCAACCTTACGATATGGAGCTTCGATAAAACCAAACTCATTAACCTTCGCATAGTTAGATAAGGAGTTGATCAAACCGATGTTAGGACCTTCTGGGGTTTCAATAGGACACATACGGCCATAGTGAGAGTGATGCACGTCACGAACTTCGAAACCAGCACGTTCACGAGACAAACCGCCAGGTCCAAGAGCAGATAGACGACGTTTATGTGTCAATTCTGCTAATGGATTTGTTTGGTCCATAAATTGAGATAACTGCGAAGAACCAAAGAATTCTTTAATCGCTGCTACTACAGGTCTAATATTAATCAATGCTTGTGGTGTAATAGATTCAATTTCTTGAATTGTCATACGTTCACGCACAACACGTTCCATACGAGTCAAACCGATACGGAATTGATTTTGTAATAATTCGCCTACACAACGAAGACGACGATTACCCAAATGGTCAATATCGTCTGTATGACCAGCGCCATCCATCAAGTTCAAAAGGTAAGAGATATTAGCAATCATATCTTCTCTTGTAACTGTACGATGGTTAAATTCTAAGTTACAGTTGTTGCAAATGATTTTGGATACTACACCATCTGGATTAGTGATATAGAATTCAGCAAAACCTTCACCACCGAATACACCGCTGTTAGCAACGATGTCAAGTTGTTCTTCTCCAACTTGTACACCTGCATCAAGGATGATTTCACCTGTTTCAGTATCAACAATTGGTTGTGCCAATGTTTGACCCAACATACGTTGACGCCAACCTAGTTTTTTGTTTAATTTATAACGACCTACGCGCGCTAAGTCATAACGGCGAGCATCGAAGAATAAATTATCGAATAAATTACGGGCAGATTCTACAGTAGGAGGTTCACCTGGACGTAATTTTTTATAGATTTCTACCAATGCTTCATCAGCAGATTGAGTTGTATCTTTTTCTAATGTACGAACAATACGTTCATCGTATACTGGCAAGCCATCTTCGTCTGTTTGACCGTTCCAGAAAAGGTCAAGAATACTTTCATTTGTGTCCCAACCTAATGCACGAACAAGAACAGTAGCTGGCAATTTACGGTTGCGGTCAATACGAACAGCCACAACTTCGCTAGCATCTGTTTCTAATTCGATCCAAGCACCACGATTTGGAATAACTGTGGATTCATACAAACGGTTACCCATAGTATCGATTTCTTTACCATAGTAAACGCCAGGGGAACGAACTAATTGAGATACGATAACACGTTCTGCACCATTAATAATAAAAGTGCCTGTATCCGTCATCAATGGGAAATCACCCATAAATACTTCTTGCTCTTTAATGTCCATATTTTCAGGATCATTATTAACTAAACGGATATTTACACGAAGTGGTGCTGCGTATGTAGCATCACGATTTTTACACTCATTAATATCATACTTAGGCTCACCTAAGCTAAAACCTTCAAAAGAAAGTACTAAATTACCTGAATTGTCTTTAATCGGAGAAATATCGTTGAAAATATTTTGTAAACCGCTCTCCAAGAACCATTCGTACGATTTACGCTGAATGTCCAACAAATGCGGCATCTTAATAACTTCGTTAATTTTTGCATATGTATAACGAGTCCGTTTGCCTACCTGTTCAGGTTTGAACATATGTGCTTTCCCTCCTTCAAATACACTGGTCCACCATATTTCTATAACGGCATAGAAAAGACATCTTACAGGTCTCAGTTTTCCTGCTTTAATAACGCCAAATAAGCAAGGCCTTTTTTCATTTAAAAATAACCTTGCTCTGTTCATTATCCAAGCACAACCTTGGAAGAAAACCCTTAATACGTAAGTTATAGCTTCTACATGGAAAAGTAGAAAATGCTACTTTTGCAATTTATAATTTTATCATCATACAAAAAAGCTGTCAACCAAAAGGCTAACAGCTTTCATGTTTTTCATTTATGATTCATATTATATAACAAAGTTCATTTATTAAAACTAATTGCCTTTGTTTTTTAATAAATTAGCCCCTGCAATACCAGGTCGTGTCATTTCTTTAGGAGAAAGAATATGATTGATTTCTTCTTCAGTCAATAAACCTTTTTCTAAAATAATATCGCGAATAGCACGTCCAGATGTATATGCCTCTTTCGCAAGAGCAGAAGCAGTTTCATAACCAAGATGTGGTAATAACGCAGTTACGATACCAACAGAACGATTTAACCAGTATTCACATTGTTCACGATCTACTTCAAGATCTACGAGCAATTTATCTACAAATGTGTTAACACCATTTTTAAGATAGCAAAGATTATTAAACAAGTTATATGCCAATACAGGTTCCATTACATTTAACTCAAATTGACCATTTTCTACAGCCAACGTAATCGTAAGATCATTACCGATAACTTGATAACACACTTGGTTCAATACTTCGGCGATAACAGGATTAACCTTACCAGGCATAATAGAAGAACCAGGTTGACGAGCTGGTAACTTTAATTCCCCAATACCACAACGAGGACCAGATGCCATCAAGCGGAAGTCATTCGCCATTTTAATCAATACGAGAGCCGTAACTTTCAACCCACTAGAAATATCTGCAAAAATATCAGTATTATTAGTAGCATCAATTAAATTATCCGCTGTATAGAACGGTTCACCTACGACTTCACTCAATTCATAAGCTACATCATGAATGTAATTTGGTTCCGCATTAAGACCTGTACCAACTGCAGTAGCCCCCATGTTAATTACATGTGCCCCTTCAACAGCAGATTTAATCCGTCTAATACCACGACGGATACCAGATGCATAAGCCCCCATTTCTTGACCTAATGTAATTGGCACAGCATCTTGTAAATGAGTACGCCCCATCTTTAAGATTTCACTATATTCATCAGCCTTTTTCTCAAGCTCATCAACTAGTCGTTGTAATGCTTCAAGCAAAGGTTTGGATTTCAAAATAGCACAAACCTTAATAGCTGTTGGAAATGCATCATTCGTCGATTGCGCCATATTACAGTGGTTATTAGGACTTACAAAATCATAGCTTCCTTTTGGATGTCCTAAAATTTCACAAGCACGATTTGCTAATACTTCATTCATATTCATATTGACAGAAGTACCAGCACCACCTTGAATTGGATCAACTGGAAATTGATCTGCAAATTGACCTGCAATCACTTCATCTGCAGCTTGAACAATGGCTTTACCAATAGAAACATTGAGACGACCTGTTTTCATATTAGCTAAAGCAGATGCTTTTTTTACCATTGCTAAGGCTTTGATAAAATCTTGATCTAAATGTTTTCCTGTAATATGAAAGTTTTCTAGTGCCCGAATTGTTTGTACGCCATAATATAGCTCATCAGCAACTTCTAATTCACCTAGGAAATCATGTTCTTTTCTCATAACTGCCCTTCTTTCAATCAAATGTATATCACATTCAAAATATATTGTATAAAATGGTCTTTCTTTTGAATTTATTATACCATGTATTTTGTATACATAAAAGTCATTTAATATATTCCTTATAAACAATATTCTATATAATTTATTTCATATCATATCTGAACTATTCAAAGTATAATAAAATATAGGAATGTAGTATTAACAAAAAGGAGTTGTTTACAATTAACATTAGTTACAGAACACAAATCATAGCTTTATTTATTATTACAATTATAAGTTATGGTTTTTATAATGCGTATCTACCAATTACGGATCCAGTAGAATCTAACTATGTATTAAGCGCCATAACCATGTTGAATCACAATTCCTGGATTTCTCCTATGATTTATGACCACGTATGGTATGATAAACCACCGTTAACGTATTGGGCACTTATGATATGTTATAAGTTATTTGGTATTTCCGATTTTGTATCACGAATTCCAAATACATTGATTGCAGGGGCTAGTGTATCGCTCATGTATCATATAGTATATCGTATCAAACAATCCATACCAATCGCTGTAACTAGTGCCATTCTGTTGATGAGCACGTTACAATTTTGGTATATATCACATGCAATTGTGACAGATGGATTTTTATTTTTCTTTAATTTAGCCATCTTCGGCTATACTTACCTAGCTTTTACAAACAATGATAAGTCATCGATGGTGAAAGCCTATATTGCAGCTGCCTTTGCAGTCTTAACAAAAGGGCCCATCGGATTACTATTACCAGGACTCATATTATTGGTGTTTATGATCCTTCAAAAATATATTAAGACCAATAAGGATGAGGTAAGTTTACTAAGAAATTTGAAGATTGCGTTTACGCCTCTAGGCATTATTTTATTTTTTGCCATTGCTAGTCCATGGTACGTAGCAATGTATTCTATTCACGGCCAAGAATTTATTAGTGGATTTCTTGGTCTACAAAATGTAGGACGCGCTCTCGTATCAGAACATCCTAAATTTGATGTGTGGTACTACTATCTAATACTTACGCCACTTGCTTTATTACCGTGGACACCAGTGGTTATATATCAACTGCGCAAACTGAATTGGAAGGAATCATTTAACCTACTGGGCGGTATATGGTTTGTTATTATATTACTATTTTATTCTATTGTAGCAACCAAGTATTTAACCTATACACTACCTGCAATTATTCCATGTATCATATGGGGTAGTGAGGCAATTATCAATTTACTGTTTAACCCTAATCTATCTAAATATTGTACTTATTTAGTAACACTACCATTTGGCATATATACATGCATTCTAGGTATTGGCATAGCCGTCAGTGCTAGCGACTATATCTTAGATTATATAATTATAGTTAGCATAGGCGCTCTGATTTTTAAAATAGCTAGACATTATGTCCGAATAGCTTCACAACTCACATTGCTATTTTTACTTCCAATACTAGCCCTATACTCGGCCACTACCATTTCTGTGACGCCCATATTAACGAGTCAATCAGGAATCCAATTTACTCCTTATATAGAACAAACTAATCAACCTGTTTTTGTATATGGTGGATATTATACTTCGGTTGTGTATTATACAAAACATATACCAACACAAGTATATTTGAATCAAACCGATGACGAACGTTGGGCTAAGGCAAGAAATATTATGCCTACCATCACTAAAGATGAGTTTTTAGATCAACTTCAAAAAAAATCAAATGCCATCGTTATAGTTCCTAACAGAAATATAAAAGACTTTGAAGATTCTGCTGCAGCCATCATTACCAAACCTTTAGGTAAAACTAATGGAGCTACAGTATATAAAGTACAAGATGCTATATCATTTTAATAGAGCGTGTCCTTCGGGGCACGCTTTTTAATATCAATTTTATACAGAGTCATTTCACAGTAATCAGAACGCAAAAAAGGCGTACCCAAAGGTACGCCTTTTACTATAGCTAGAATTATTTCAATTCTACAGTTGCGCCAGCTTCTTCCAATTGAGCTTTCAAAGCTTCAGCTGCATCAGTAGCTACGCCTTCTTTTACAGGTGCAGGAGCGCCGTCAACGATAGCTTTAGCTTCTTTCAAGCCAAGACCAGTTGCTTCACGAACAACTTTGATTACGTTGATTTTGGATGCGCCAGCATCTTTCAAGATTACGTCGAAGGAATCTTTAGCAGCGCCGCCTTCAGCACCACCAGCAGCTGCTACAGCTACAGGAGCTGCTGCAGTTACGCCAAATTCTTCTTCAATTGCTTTTACAAGATCATTAAGTTCAAGAATAGTTGCTTCTTTCAATTCAGCAACGATGTTTTCAATGTTCAATGCCATTTTAGTTTTCCTCCATAAAATAGTTTATTGTATCACTCTTAAGCGACCAATTGATAATGCGCAGAAATTATTATTCTGCAGCTTCTGCAGGTTGAGCGTCTGCAACAGCTTTGACAGCGTATGCAACGTTGCGAACAGGCGCTTGCAATACGGAAAGCAACATGGAAAGCATGCCTTCGCGGTTTGGAAGACTTGCAATTGCTTTAACACCAGCAGCGTCCATAACTTCGCCTTCAACGATACCAGCTTTAACTGTTACAACTTCTTTCTCAGTAGCTTTGATGAATTGTTCGATTACACGAGCAGGTGCAACAGCATCTTCTTTAGAAGTAGCCAATGCAGTTGGACCTTCTAAATGCTCAGCGAAACCTTCAAGATTCAATTCATTTGCAGCAATACGAGTCAAAGTATTTTTGATTACTTTATATTCAACACCTTCAGCCAACATTTTGCGGCGAAGATCAGTTGCTTGCGCAACAGTCAAACCAGTGTAACCAATCAATACAGCGCCTTTTGCTTCAGAAAGAGTTTCTTTCATTTGAGCAACGATTGCTTTCTTTTGTTCAGTGACAGCCATTAGATTACCTCCTTGTAGATTTTTTGGTGCTCTATGTACTATCTTAGCGTAAAAAACGACCCCATCGCACGCGATGAGGTCGAACTAGTCCTAGATTGTTCTAGTGTCAGCCTCAGCGGGCGGATTTCCATCCATTATACATACCAGCCGTCTACAGCTAAGAGACATATGTAATTATTGCTCTTTTGCAACAGTGCTCAATTTGAACACGTTCAAAGGTACACCAGGGCCCATTGTAGCGGACAATGTTACAGATTTAATGTATTGACCTTTAGCTGCTACAGGTTTAGCCTTGATAATAGTATCAACGATTGTACGGTAGTTGTCAAGTAATTTTTCTTCATCGAAGGACGCTTTACCGATGGAGCAAGAGATAATACCTGCTTTATCAGTACGGTATTCGATTTTACCAGCTTTGATTTCGTTTACTGCACGAGCAACGTCTGGAGTTACTGTACCAACTTTAGGGTTTGGCATCAAGCCTTTAGGACCCAAGATTTTACCAAGACGGCCAACTTGACCCATCATGTCTGGTGTAGCAACTACTACGTCGAAGTCGCTCCAACCACCTTGGATTTTAGCTACTAACTCTTCAGAGCCTACGAAATCTGCACCAGCTTCTTCAGCTGCTTTAATGTTGTCGCCTTTTGCGAATACAAGAACGCGTTTAGTTTTGCCAGTACCATGAGGCAATACTACTGCACCACGAACTTGTTGATCAGCGTATTTAGGGTCGACATTCAAGTTGAAAGCGATTTCAACTGTTTCATCGAAATTTGCAGTTGCAGTTTTCTTAACCAACTCAATTGCTTCTGCTGGTTCGTAGAACTTACCAGCTTCAATAAGTTTTACTGCCTCAGCGTATTTCTTACCTACTTTTGCCATTATAATATCCTCCTTATGTGGTCAAACGGGAATTCCCTCCCACCGATTTGCGCCTTATGCGCAAGTCGTACGCTTATTAGTCAACGATTTCAATGCCCATGCTGCGAGCAGTACCTTCTACCATGCGCATACCTTGTTCTACAGTATTAGCATTTAAGTCAGGCATTTTTAATTCAGCAATTTCACGAACTTTATCGCGACCTACTTTTGCTACTTTATCACGGTTAGGTACACCAGAACCTTTTGGAATACCTGCAGCTTTTTTCAACAATACTGCAGCTGGTGGAGTCTTAGTGATGAAGTCGAAGCTACGATCTTCATATACGTTAATAACTACTGGGATAATTAAGCCAGCTTGTTTAGCAGTACGTTCGTTGAATTCTTTTGTGAAAGCAACGATATTAACACCTGCTTGACCTAGTGCAGGACCAACTGGTGGTGCTGGAGTAGCTTTAGCGGCTTCAATTTGTAGTTTTACTTGTTTAACTAATTTCTTAGCCATGGGTAATTAAACCTCCTATGATTCTACTGTGGTGGTAACGGATAAACATCCTCCCACTGCAACCAAAATCGATTGCTCTTTTAGAGTTATATTTATATATTAAAGAGCTTTTTCAACTTGAGAAAACTCTACCTCTACCTCTGTATCTCGATTGAACATTTCTACATTGAGTTTCAATGTTCCTTTTTCAGGGTTAATTTCGGTAATAACACCTAGTCTATCTTCAAAGGCACCGGATGTAATGCGTACCGTTTCACCAACCTCTACATCGACGTTGATTGTTGGTTTCTTATCCAAGCCCTGAGACTTAAGTATATGTTCTACTTCGGAATCAGAAAGTGGAACTGGTTTAGTAGCAGAGCCAACGAAACCTGTTACACCTGGTGTGTTACGTACAACATACCAAGAACGATCGTTAACTTCCATTTCAACCAATACGTACCCAGGAAATATTTTACGTTTTACTACTTTTTTAACCCCATCTTTTTCATCTATTTCATCTTCAAGAGGCACTAGAATTCGACTAATAACATCTTGTAAACCCATAGATTGAACCTTAAGTTCTAAAGTGGTTTTAACTTTATTTTCGTAGCCTGAATAGGTATGAATTACATACCACTTCTTATCTGCTTCCATGTAATGGCCCCCTATCCAACAATCCGCAACAACATATTAATAAGTTGAGCAAAAATCGCATCAAATACATAAATGAGTAAAGCGATAAAAATAGTTACCAAAAATACTACAATTGTGTAATTAATGAGCTCTTTTCTTGTTGGCCAGACTACTTTTTTCAGTTCAGCCTTTACGCCGCGGAAAAATTTACCAAATCCGCCACGTTGTTGTACTGCTGAGTTAGACTTTGCCATTTGTTCACATCCTCAAATCAACAGGTAATGAATGATAAGAATTATTTTGTTTCACGGTGTAATGTATGTTTACCGCAGAATTTGCAATATTTCATCATTTCAATACGATCAGGATTGTTTTTCTTATTCTTGTTCGTTTGGTAATTACGTTGTTTGCAATCTGTGCAAGCTAAAGTAATGGCATTACGCATCCGGACACACCTCGCTTTATATTTACTAATAAGTCTCTTGTACTCGAAAACGCTCGACTACATACTAATGAATAATATCATATGTGTCTAGCAATGTCAAGATTTTAAGCAACTCAAAAAAGCCAGGTACATGTACCTGACAGGGATAGTATAACAAAAAATGGCGTTCCTTGTCTAGAAAGGAACGCCATTAAAACGGCACTAAAATGTCACATATTTTTCATATATTTTATGTTATTGGCTCATACAAATATATAAACATATATAGAAACCATTAATACTCTTTAATACATGTCATATAGCTTATTTTGAGTTTAAGACTTCTTTGCAAACAAAATTTTCACAATTTGCCAGAAAAACGCTACTGCACCAACGATTAGGATGGTATCGCCAATTAAACGAGCCCAACGTAAGTTTTGTAACAATGGTTGTTGCATGAATTCTTCACTACGTGCAAACCACAAGCCTTGTGTAATACTTGCCCATGCTTGAATAAGACCGATTGGCAACAAGCTTATAAGTACCATTAATGCAAGACCTATATTGAGAGCCCAGAACCCAAATCTCATCAATTTATCGTTGAATTCCACTTCAGGTCGAATATAACGTGCAATAAGAAATACAAAGCCTAAGCTTAAGAAACCATATACGCCGAACAATGCGGTATGCGCATGTACTGCAGTCGTATTAAGGCCTTGGATATAGAATAAGGATACAGGCATATTGATCAAGAAGCCAAATACCCCTGCTCCTACTAGATTCCAGAAAGATACTGCTATAAAACAATATACAGGCCATTTTAGACGATGCATCCAAGGTGCGCTGTGAAGACGTGTATAGTTTTCAAAGGCTTCATAACCTAATAGTACAAGCGGAACTACTTCTAATGCGGAGAAAGATGCGCCTGTAGCCACAATAGTAGATGTAACACCTGTAAAGTATAGATGATGGAATGTACCAGGAATACCACCAATGAGATAAATAGCACCAGAGGAAATTGCTGCAACTGTACCAGCACGATATGATACAAGCCCTAGTGTAACAAAGATAAATGCCATCAATGTAGTAGAGAATACTTCGAAGAAGCCTTCTACCCAAAGATGAATTACCCACCAACGCCAGTACTCCATAATTGCCAAGTGGCTATGTTCACCGTAGAATAAACCAGGACCATAGAAGATACCTACCATGATAACGGAGAAGATAAAGGCAGCAATAAGGTTTTTGTCCCCCTTTTGTTTAAAGGCGCCAATAATGCTGCGTATCATGAGTACAAGCCAGAATAAAATACCAATGTATTCAATCCATTGCCAAATACGGCCCAGTTCTATATATTCGTACCCTTGGTGTCCGAGAAGGAAGTTCCATGCTGCTGGAATTTGATGCGCTACACCTAAATATGTGCCAGCAAAAGAACCAACAACGAGAACTACAAGCGCCCAGAATAAAATATCTACACCTAACTTTTGATATTTAGGGTCCTTACCACCATTAATAATTGGTGCCAAGAATAAACCAGCGCTTAAGAATGCCATAGCAATCCAGAATAAGGACGCTTGAATATGCCATGTACGCGCAATAGAATAAGGGAAATATTGAGCTAATGGAATACCATAGAACGCTTGACCTTCTACAGTATAGTGGGCAATAATCCCACCCATCCCTAATTGAAATAAGAATAATGCTAGGATAGTAAACAAATATTTACCTAATGCACGTTGAGATGGCGTTAACGTGATCTTGCTAATTGGATCCTCTGTTGGCGGAACCAATGCATGCTCATCATCCTTTTTACCAAAGGCCCATAACCATACAACTACACCAATGCCACATAATAAGATAATAACACTCACAACAGACCATGCGATACTTTCAGGTGTAGGGTTATGATCCAACAAAGGTTCATGTGGCCAGTTGTTTGTATACGTTGCATCTGTACCAGGACGTTGCGTAGATGCCATCCAAGTAGTCCAGAAGAAGAAGCGTGCCATATCAATGCGATCTTGTAACTCAGGTAGTGTGTTATCCTTCATCGCAAAATGATCACGAGTCAATGTTAAATCAGGATTATCACCATACAACTCAACAAAATAACGACCAGTTAAATTCATTGCCGTAATTCGTTCTGGAGATAAGACAACAGTTCCATCTTCACGGACTGCACTGCCTAAATACTCTTTTTTCACAACTTCTTTAACAGCTGCTTGTTGTGCAGTTCCTAATTGGTCATAAAGAACGCCAAAGGCCTCTTGAGATTTAATATCCAACATCACGGATACTTCTTTATGTAACCAATCTGCTGTCCAGTCAGGCGCTTGATATGCGCCATGACCTAAAACGGTCCCTACCGATTGACCACCTGTAGATTGCCATGCCGATTGACCATGTAAAATATCGTCCTTAGTGAACAAGACCTGTCCATCTTGAGATACATATGCAGTCGGCACTGGCGGTGCTTGATGATAAACATCAGCACCTAGATAACCAAGAATAGAGAAACCAATGATAAGAACGGCTACTACGGCTATCCAATACTTTTTGTATTCACCCATCACTTTACCTCCTTTTCTATAAAAACACAAAAAGAGGGCCTTTGCCCTCCTTGAGATTATAGTAGCACTATTAGTAGAATAATTCTGTATCTTCGGTTACAAATACAATAAACAATATGTAAATTAATACAAAAATAGGACCCCAATTGGAGTCCTATTTACTATAAAGATTATGAATTAACCTTCGATTTCTGTTACAACGCCAGCGCCTACTGTGTGGCCACCTTCGCGAATCGCGAAACGAAGACCTTCTTCAATAGCGATTGGAGTAATCAATTCGATTTCCATTGTTACGTTGTCGCCAGGCATACACATTTCTACACCTTCAGGAAGGTTTACAACACCTGTTACATCTGTTGTACGGAAGTAGAATTGTGGACGGTAGTTAGAGAAGAATGGAGTATGACGGCCACCTTCTTCTTTAGTCAAAACGTATACTTCTGCTTTGAATTTCGTGTGTGGGTTAATGGAACCTGGTTTAGCCAATACTTGACCGCGTTCGATGTCTTTACGGTCAACACCACGAAGCAATGCACCAACGTTGTCGCCTGCTACTGCAGAATCTAAAGTTTTACGGAACATTTCAAGGCCAGTTACAACGTATTGTTCAGCTTTTTCTTTCAAGCCTACAACTTCTACAGT